>JALSUN010000233.1 GCA_027061425.1 Helicobacteraceae bacterium | reverse complement strand
ATTACAGTGATAAAGAGCTTACCCAGCGGTATCAGTTGATGGCACAGACTATCATTCCAAGGCCTATCGCCTGGGTAGTCACAGAAAAGGATGGGGTGGTGAACGCCGCGCCTTTTAGTTACTTCATCGGACTTTCATCAGAACCGGCCACTTTGCTGATCTCTGTTGGACATAAAAGTGATGGCAGCGAGAAAGATACTCTGCGTAACCTGCGTGAAAGTAAAAAGTGTACCATCTGTATGGTCGATGAACCGCTGCTTCAAAAGATGCATTTCAGCTCCAAAGAACTTGATGCTGCCCAGAGCGAGACTGAAGCTTTTGACATTGCTCTGACGCGACCATTTGAGGATTTTCCACCTATGGTAGAGGGGACACCGACAGCATTTTTCTGTGAGTTTTATCAGGAGATCGAGCTGAAAGGATCCAGGACCATTCCTCTGGTCGTTGAAATCAAGCAGCAGTTTATTGATGAGCGGTGTATTGTTGACAAAGAGAAAATGCATATTGATTATGCTCCTGTCGCTCGTGTGGGCAAAAGCTACGCTATGCTGGGTAAAGCAGTACCTACGCCAAAAATTCCGTAATGAAAAAAATGATGATAATATTTACACTTTTCTTTCTCGTAACAGCAGTTGGAGCAGATGTGAACAAGGGCAAACGCTACTATATGAAAACGTTCAAACAGAAGTTCAAGATGAGTGGGGAGGCGTTTGCCCAGCTTCATACCAAGGCAGAGTGGACAGCACTGTTTGCTGATGAAGGGAGAGGTTTCATTAAAGAGTTCTCACAAAAGTTCCCAAAACAATCAGCATACCTTCATGACCCCAAGATCTGGAAAAAACTGCAGCATGTTGGCGATTTCGCTGAGACCTATGCCAGTGATTCGGGTAAGACACCGACCTGTGGTGATCCAGGGGTTTTGGAGACACCATTAGATTTAGAAATAAAAGATAGCTCAAGTGCCAACTTCTTTTAGATGACGTATTAAGTGACGTTTAAACTACCTAGGATATTTATTTTTAACGTCATTTTTTAAGCTCTTTAAAAGTGTATTAAACTTATAATCCTCATAAGCATTACAAGTATGTAGTGTCTTACTTATTTTCATCCCTTTTACCTTGATGTGTTGAACAGTGAACTCCTTAACTCCTAAAATCAACACATCGGCCTTTCACTCTTTCTCCTTTTCTTGGAATCTTTAACTTTTTTTATTAGTATGTTTTTACAGGGTACAACTGTTTTGGATTGGTTAGACTCTATATAAAGGAGTCTGTTATGAGCCAAAAATATATATGTATGGTCTGTGAGTGGGTGTATGACCCTGAAGTTGGTGATCCTGATGGCGGGATCGCTCCTGGGACGGCGTTTGAGGATATACCTGATGACTGGGTTTGTCCGGAGTGTGGTACAACAAAAGAAGACTTCGAGTTGTTAGAAGAATAGCTTCGGCACATTTTGCACAAAAGTCTGACACTCCACGTACAGCAGTACGCCATCGGTCAGATGTTTTGCACAAACTGTACCAAATCTCTTCTTCTAACGAGGTGTTTTGGTGGCTGTCCGTCTTGCGACGAGACGGGAAGGGTGTTTTAGTTTATGAGTAATAAAAGTACGCCGAATATAATGCGATAGACACCGAATGCTACGAAGGTGAAGCGCTGTAAAAAGACCAGAAAAAGTTTGATGGTAGCGTAGGCTACGATGAAGGCTACGATAAAGCCTATGCTAAATGCCGGCCAGTTGGCATCTGCGAACTCATGGTAGTGTTTGAGAAGGTCATAGGCTGTTACGGCGCCCATGACTGGAATGGCGAGTAGGAAGGAGAACTCGGCACTGGTTTTTCGGTTGAGTTTGAGTAGCATACCGCCTATGATGGTAGCTCCTGCACGGCTGGTGCCGGGGATGAGAGAGAAGATTTGGGCCACACCTACACCGAAAGCCTGTTTGTAACTGACATTTTCTACTTCATTAGTATGACTTTCACTCTCTTTGTAAAACTTCTCTACGATGAGAAAGACGATTCCGCCCACTATGAACATGATAGCGACGATGTTAACGGTAAAAAGCTCTTTGATGACATCTTTAAAGATAAACCCTACGATGGCAAGAGGCAGGAAGGCGATGAATAGCTTGCTCCAGAGGTCGATCTTCTTGAGACTGATCTTGTCTCTGTAGACCAGCATGACCGCCATGATTGCCGCAAACTGTATAATGACTTCATAAGCTTTGGTCAGGTTGTCCTGAGAAATGCCTAGAAACTCGCTTGCGATGATCATATGTCCTGTAGAAGAGATAGGAAGGAACTCTGTAAATCCCTCAATAATACCGATGATAATGGCTTGAAAAATATCCATAATGTACCTTTTATATTTTATATACTGAAGATGCTATGGTGTTGTATCTGAGACACCATCTGAGTGCTTGATGATTAATAATTGCAATTATAGTGACTTTAGTGTAAAGACTTTATGGCATCAACAGCGATGTTTATAAAACCATCTGCTCCAGGGATGTACGGGACGAGTGAGGTTCCGATGCCACCCCAGACGATGATGAGTGCCATCATCGCAATGATAACGGTACTCACATTAAGTGGAAAGACCTTTTGTGGGGTAGTCGAAGGATAAAAGTACATCATTGCCACCAATTTAAAATAGTAATAGACAGAGACAAAGGCGGTAAAAATACCCAGACCTGCCAACAAGATCTGACCAGACTCTATGGCACTTGTAAAGATATAGAATTTGCCTAAAAATCCGATGGTTGAGGGAAACCCTGCCAATGAGAGCATAAATATGGTCATCATAAGTGCCATGTAAGGCCTACGCTGTGCAAAGCCCTTGAAGTCATCATAGGTCATCTGCTTACTACTGCGAGAAGCGATAAAACTCAAAATACCAAAAGCACCGGCCGCACTTAAAAAGTAGGCGATAAGATAAAACATTACGGCAGCGGCGGCGAGATCAGAGCCAAAGCCTATGGAGGAGATACCGATGAGAAGGTACCCGCTATGGACGATACTTGAAGCTGCGAGCATACGTTTGACTTGTTTTTGAGAGAGTGCCAGCCATGAGCCTCCAAAGAGGGTGATGATGGTGATGGCTTGAAGCATTTCGTTCCAAAAGCTGTTTACTGAAGCAAAATCGACAAGGTAGAGACGTAGGGCAATGGCAAAGATGGCGATTTTAAAGGTCGAAGCGATAAACATGGTGATGGGATAGGGTGCGCCATGGTAAACATCAATGATCCAGGCATGAAAGGGAACGGCCCCTATTTTAAACAAAATGCTTACCATGATAAAGCTACCGCCAACTAAGACAAGAGAGAGCTCTTGAATGTTATGAGCTTCTACATACTGTGCGATATCAGTCAAGGAAGTAGAACCTACAAGTGCGTAGATGAGTGCAATACCGAGTAGGAAAAAAGCACCGGTAAGGGCACCTAAGATCATATACTTCATCATGGCTTCAGAGCTGAGATGGTTGTCTTTATGATACCCAACAAGGGTGTAGACACTCAGTGAAGCGATCTCTAATGCTATAAATATACTGATGAGTTCATGCGCATGAGAGAGCATCATCATCCCAAAAACACTAAAGAGTAAGAGGGCAAAGTATTCGCCACTAAAGTAGTTGCGGCTTTTAAAGTAGTCATTGTTTATGAGCAGTGTTAGTCCTGCCCCCACCGTAAACATAATGTCAAAAATGGCGGCAAACTTGTCAACGATGAAGCTCTCTTTAAAGATCTCTGCAAAGAGAAAATGGGGTGCATAACTATTGATGGTAAAGAGCTGTATAAGCAGAGAAAGGAGTAAAAAAAGTAGAGAGACGTGACTCAGTTTCTCTAGTGGTAACTTTTTGGACTGGCCTAATATCATTAAGACAAAAGCACCTAAAACGATGATGGCCATAGGCAGTGCCAAGAGGATATCTTGCATCATGGGTGAACTCCTACGGCTGTGGTTATAAGTTGTAAAGTCTCTTGAACATAAGGTTCAAAAAGCGGGGTGAAGAGTGAAGGTGCGAGACCGGTGATAAGTAACAAAATGACCAAAGGTACTACGATGAGTAACTCTCTCTTGTTTAGGTCTTGGTAGGATGGACACTCCTCATTTGGGGCACCAAAAAGTGTACGTTGCAACATCCAGAAGATGTAGATCATGGCGGAGAGGACACTCAGCGCGCTAAAAACACCGACATAGATGCTGTACTTGAAGGCACCGATGATAATCAGGAGTTCGGCTACAAAACCACCTGTGCCGGGTAAGCCTGCTATGCTTAAAGCAAAAAAGGCAAAGAAAAAAGTAAAGAGGGGTGCTTGTTGGGCGATGCCTCCTAACTCGGAGATGTGTACGGTTTTAAAATGTTTGTAGGTCAAACCTATCATAAAAAAGATACCTGCTGAAGCAAGCGCATGGGTGGCGATGAAGTAGAGACTGCCACTCCAAGCATACTGGTTTTCTAAAAAGAGACCAAGGGCTATGAGAGAGAGGTGCGAGCCTGAAGAGTAGGCAAACATCTTGCGCAGGTTCTCTTCTGTAATGGCTCTGATGGCGTAGTAAAGCAGACCAATAAGAGCTAAGAGTATGATAGTAGGTGCATAGTAGGTGAGGGTGTTCTCAAAAAGACCATAACCAAAACGCCAGATACCATAAATGCCGAGTTTCGCCATGATGGCAGAGAGTATGACAACAGCAGGGGTGGGTGCAGAGCCATAAGCAGGTGCCATCCATGTGTGAAAACCAACCAGTGGTATCTTGATGACAAAGGCAAAAAGAAACCCTGCACTCAGCCAGATGGAAGTCTCTGCGTTGAATTGAAGCGTTGTTAAGTCACTTAAGGCAAAACTCCAGTGTCCATAGGTCTCAAAATAGACGTATCCGATGTAGAGGATGGAAAAGAGCATGGTCATAGAGCCCAAGATGGTCATTAAGACGATTTTCATGGCGTTGTATTGACGCATGCCATTACCATACTTTCCTATCATGATGAAAATAGGTAGAAGCATGGTCTCCCAAAAGAGGTAAAAAAGTACCAAGTCCAGAGAGAGTACTGCACCAGTGACCCCGGTCTGCAGAAGCATCATGTTGTACCAATACCCCTTACGTCTCTCTTTGAACATGTAGAGGTAAAGCGGTGGCATGAGGATGGTGATAAGTAGTAAGATAACTAAAGAGAGGGCGTCAACACCAACATAGTAGTGCATTCCTGAACTCTCTATCCATGGTAGAAAAGTGACCATCTGCATACCGCCTGCTGGGTCAAAATGGTAGAGTACCAGCAGTGTCAAGCAGAGTGTTATGAGAGAAGAGACTATCGCACCTGCTCGTAGTAACCTTGTCTGCGCTTGTATCAGTCCAAGTATGATGGCACTAAAGAGAGGCGTAAAGATGATAAGTGTTAAAAGGTAAGACATTATCCAAGAACCCCCAGTTTAAATAACATGTAGTAAGACATCAGTGAGATACCCACGAGGATTTGTATCGCATAAAGACGCACTTTACCACTTTGTAGACGTGAAAATTGTCTGCCTACAAGGAGGTAGCCTTGGCTTAATGTGGTGATGATGCCATCAAAAAGTTTTGGGTCGATTACATTTGCGATGAGGTGGCTTAGTAGTAATAGGGGTTGTACAAAAATACGGGTGTAGAGGGTATCAACATAGAACTTGTTGATGACAAGGCGGTTAAAGAAGTGTCTCTCTTGTGGTGCTTCGGACTTGATAGCAAACATCTTATAAGCTAAAAACATACCACTAAGTCCTAGTAACATGTTGAGTCCACCAAGGAGGTACTCACTTTTATGAGACAGGTGGATGACCATGTCAGGCAGGGCTAAAAAGTGTCCCATCCAGTTCTCCCCGCCGTAGGCTTCGTTACGTCCCAAAAATCCTGCTGTGGCACTTCCTATGGCTAACACAACAAGAGGCCATGTCATGCTCTTAGGTAAGGAGTGTAGTTTGTTTTCTGAGCTTGCTGGCGCTATAAAGACAGTAAAGAGCAGTCTAAACATATAAAAGGCGGTTAAAAAGGCTGTGAAACTTCCTATACCCCAGATGAGGTAGTGCTCTGAAGCAAAGGCGGAGGCTAAAATGGCATCTTTGGAGAAGAAACCTGCAAAAGGAGCGATACCGCTGATGGCCAAGGTGGCGACAAACATGGTGACATAGACAAGTGGCAACTGTTTTTTAAGTCCTCCCATCTTAAAGATGTTCTGTTCGTGGTGTAAGGCGATGATAACAGCACCTGCACCCATAAAGAGGAGGGCTTTAAAAAAGGCGTGGGTAAAGACATGAAAGACACCACTACTGTAAGCCCCAAGACCCACTGCGATAAACATATAGCCCAATTGACTCATGGTAGAGTAGGCGAGGATTTTTTTGATGTCACTCTGATAGGTGGCGATAATGGCGGCAAACAAGGCAGAAAAAGCACCGATGTAAGCGATGAAGAGACCCACTTGTGGGATTTCAACATAGAGAAAACTGTAACGTGCCACCATGTAGACACCTGCAGTCACCATGGTTGCTGCGTGGATAAGAGCAGAAACGGGGGTGGGACCTGCCATCGCATCCGGCAGCCAGACGTAGAGCGGAATCTGTGCAGACTTACCCATAGCACCGATGAAAAGTAAGATACCTATCCAAGTAAGTGTCTGTAAGTCGATGTTATGAATGTTTAGTGCAATAGCGTCAAAAGTAAAGGCAGTACCCTCTAAAGAGATAAAAAGCAGGGCAATACCCATGATGAAACCGAAGTCGCCCACACGGTTTAAGATAAAAGCTTTGTTGGCTGCAGTGATGTTATCATGGTCTTGATGGTAGAAGCCTATCAGCAGGTAAGAGGCCAGACCGACCAACTCCCACCCTATAAACATCATGATGGGGTTGTTTGCCAAGATGAGCAAAAACATGGCACCCATAAAAAAGTTAAAATAGCTGAAAAACTTTCCGTATCCCTCTTCATCACGCATATAACCTGTGGCATAAATGTGGATAAGTGCGCCGATACCACTAATGAAGACCAACATGATACTGCTGAGCCTGTCGAGGGTAAAAGCGACAGGGATTTCAAAGTCACCTATGGCAATCCAGTTAAAAAGGTCTTCATGCAAAGAAGGCGCACCGTTAAAGAGTTTAAAAAAGAGTCCAAACGAGATAAAAGCTATCACTGTAGGAACGCCACTGCCTATTAAAGTATAAAGCTTATAGCGCTTTTTTGTGGGGTTGCTGAGGTAGAGGATGCCCAAAAATAGAGCGGAGATAAAAGGTAAAATAACAATAATGGAGAGCATTACAAAGCCTCCTGTTTCAAGGATGTGCACTGTTCAGAATCTAAGGTGCGATTGATGCGATAGAGATGAATTATCATGGCTAAAAAGAGGGCTGCCTCTGCAGCGATAATGGCGATGGTAAGGAGAGACATGACCGAAGCATTGGCACTGTTTAGGGTTTGAGAGAGGGTGGCAAAAAGTAGGGTGATGGCGCTGAGCATCAACTCTACAGACATATAAACAACAAAAAGATTACGACGACTGATGACTCCAACAAGACCTATGCTAAAGAGAAGTGCCACAAGTAGGAAAAAAAGGTGTGCGCTCATGAACAGGCCTTTGTATCGAGGAGATGTTTACGGCCTATAACGATGGCACCGACCATAGCTGTCAGCAGGAGAATGGAGACAATCTCAAAAGGAAAGACCCAGTCTGTGAAGAGGGCGTTACCGATGACTTTTGCTGTGATGGTCTCTGCTCCTTTTAAAGTTGCTGGCAGAGTGTTAAGTTGTGTGTAGATCAAGACAGTGATCGGGGCAACAAGAAAACTGCTCAAGATGAGCCATATAAATTTATGAGGCTCTTTTGGCAGATTTTGGACTTGGGCATTGACCGTCATAATGGTGAGCATACTTAAGATGACTACGGCGCCAACAGAGACCATAATCTGGGCAAGTGCTAAAAACTGGTTGTTTAAAAGTGCAAAAAGCCCAGCGAGCCCTAGCATAGCGATGAGAAAACCAAAGGCGCTAAACAGAGGCTGAAAACTGACCACCATAGTGATGCTACCGCCTAAAGTAAAAAGTGCCAAGATGAAAAATAGACTAAGTTCTAGCACGTGAGACCTCCTCGCCAAATGCGCCTTTATGAGAGAGTAACTGCTCTCTATCCATTACAAAGTCTTCACGGTTGTTACCAATAAGTGAGAAAATTCCCGTGTCCATACGAATAGCGTCACAAGGACAGGCCTCTACACAGTATCCACAAAAAACACACTCTAAAGTGTCTATGAAAAAGCTTTGTGGCATCTTTTCATCATGCCCATCCTCTCTTTCTGTCGCTTCTATAAAAATACAGCTTGAAGGACAGGCTGTGGCACATAAAAAACAGGCGACACAGGCTATAGAATCATCTGCTCTATGGGTGAGGCGGTGAAGTCCTCTGTAGCGGTTGGTGATGTCGGTGGGTTGTTCCTCTGGGTACTCTAATGTGTCTACAGCATTGATGTCGGTGACATTTTCAAAAAGATGTTTGAAGGTTACTTTCACGCCATCATAAATAGCAGGAAGGTAGAGTTTGTCGGTAAGCGACGCGCCATGACGTTTGACGACTTTGATGTTAGGATTCATGAGCCTACTCCTACGATAATTAAGGCGGTGACCAAGATGTTTAAAAGCGAGAGAGGCAGTAGGTAGTGCCATCCTAAACGTTGGACTTGGTCGTATCTAAATCTTGGAACCGTCCAGCGGATGATGATGAAAAAGATGTTAAATGCCATCAGTTTTACTACAAATACAAGGAGTTGAAATAGGGCGATGGTGAGGGCATTGGCAAGAGGTTCCTCTGCAAAAAAAGCGAGATAAAGCAGAAGCATCTCTACCACTAAACCAAAAGTTATGAGCGCGACAGTTAAGACCTTCGTCTCAAAAGCCCTTCCCCCATCGCTAGAGACACTTTTTCTCACACTATTGTTTTTTCGCATCCAGCGTATAAAGAGGGTTAGAAAAATAGGAAGTACTATCATAATAGCTAGGGCAAAGGTAGTAAAATGGGTGGTCAGTGTTTCCGTAGAGAGGTAAGGGAGTTGGTAGCCTCCAAAAAGCATGGTGATGATGACGGCACTTGCTGTGTTCATAGCCACATACTCACCCATAAAGTACATCGCAAACTTCATGGCGGTATGTTCAGTCATGTAACCTGCGACGATTTCACTCTCGCCTTCAGCTACTGTAAAAGGGTTACGGTTGGTCTCTGCAAAAAGGGAAATGATAAGAATGATACCAGCAAGAGGTTGTACGATAATGCCCCATGCCGGTAAAAAGCCTAAAAAGGTACCACTTTGGTACTGTACCATGGCGTTGAAATCTAAAGTGTTATAGGTCATGACAAAAGTGATGACACTCAGTCCTAGAGGCAGTTCATAACTAATGACCATAGAACCTGCTCTTGCTGCTCCTAAAAGTGCATACTTGTTATGAGAGAGCCATCCTCCAAAAATGACACCGAGTACCCCGATGGCACCAATGGCCAAGTACCATAAAATCCCAAAACTTACAGGGAGCGCTTGCAGACGCAGGGCTTCACCTTCTATCACCAAGGTGTCTGCAAAAGGGATGACCATAAAGGCTAAAAGTGCGGCACTAAAGGTGATGACAGGTGCGAGCATAAAGAGCCAACGTCCCATCTTGATGTGAGAGGGGTAGTACTCCTCTTTAAGAAGGAGTTTAACCACATCAGCAAAGGACTGTACTACCCCTCCAAGTCTAAAACCAAAGATGTTGGTACGGTTGGGGCCAAGTCTATCTTGAATGAGACTGGCGATACGACGTTCCAACCAGACTAAAACGGGGATGGTAAGGAGCGCAAGCAGTGCGGCAAGTACAAATGAGACAACAGCGATGAGAATGGCCGCGGTACTCACTGTTTTAACCTCTCAAGCCACTCTAAAATAGTAGGAGAAGGGCTGTTTTTAGTGACTGCCTTTTTAGAGAACTGCTCTAGGCCATCTTTGTTGGTTAAGGTACCACTGTTTTCACTGTAACTGGCGATAGGAAAAATGAGTGAAGCTTGCGCACCTTGATGGGTGTTAAATGAGACAACCGTATCAGCGTGGAATTGCTCGGGATAGTTGAAGTTGATGATGAGACCCTTTTTATCGGGTGCTTGGGTAGAGAGGTTGAGGTCTAAGACACTCTGGTAGTTAGCAGCACACTGGGCACTTTTTAAGAGGTCATCCTCAAAATTAGCATCATTATAAAACTCAAGAGGGGCAGTGACTTCTGCTTTTATAGTCTCTGCATATACGAGTAAGGCGGTGATCTCTTCTGTGTAAAGGTTAGCGTCAATGATAACAGTGATGTTGCCTTGGTGTTGTTGAACAAGCGCTTTGAGGTGAGAACATGCTGCATCAGTTTCTATCTCTTGACCTTCTAATAGCGTTTGACGTTGGCGGTTCTCTTCAAGGGCTTTATAACTTAAGCGCCCATCATCACAGATGAAAAAACCATTGACAGCATCATTTCTTCTGGGTCTAAAACGGTAGACAGTGTCATCTCTATATTTTGGTTTATTGTGGTCGATGTAGATGTTACAGCCAGTAGAACAGCCTTGACATATGGCCTCAGCACTTTTTAAAAACCAGACTCTTTGATGAAACCTGAAATCTTTACTGGTCAGTGCACCTACCGGGCAGAGGTCAACAACATTCATAGCGTAGGGGTTAGAAAGGGGACGTCCAGGCATGGTACTGACACGAGCATCATCTCCACGTCCTATAATACCCAGCTCATGAGAGTGGGTGATTTTGTCGGTAAAGCGTGTACAGCGGGCACAGAGAACACAGCGTTCTTGGTCAAGCATGACATTTGCGCCGAGATCTACATGTTTGGCATGGGTCACTTTTTCTTGGACGTTGATCTTGGAAGTGTGGAGGCCATAGTCCATGTAGAAGTCTTGAAGCGAACACTCTCCTGCCTGATCACAGGTGGGGCAGTCCACGGGATGGTTGATGAGTTCTAGCTCTAAGATGTTGGTACGAACGGTGTCTATCTTTTCACCTTTGGAATGCACCTCCATACCGGGTTTTATAAGTGTGTCACAGGCGATTTGGGGACGTTTTTGTCCAACGATCTCAACCATACACATACGACAGTTACCATCAGCCCCTAAGGATTCATGGTAACAGAAGTAAGGTACTTTGATCTCATGTTTGATGAGCAGGTCAATGAGAAGGGAGTTCTCCTCAGCTTCATAAGTCTGGCCATCTACGATGATCTCTATATTTTGATTCATACCATCACCTCGAACTCATCTCTAAAGCCGGTTAAAAAAGAGACTATAACTGAAGAGACTGCAGGCGCAAAGACACAGATGGTCTTGCCATTCATAGTGTCTGCTATCTCCAAAAGTTGATTGATATCTGCGCTACTTCCTCTTTTGTTAAGGATTTTTCCTAAGAGCGTGTTGGCCCATCCTGTTCCCTCACGACAGGGGGTGCATTGACCGCAAGACTCTTCATGATAAAACTCTAAAAGATTTTTTAAGACAGAGACCATGCAGGTACTCTCATCCATAACGATCATACCTCCAGTACCCAGGGCACTTCCCATACTTCGTAATGCTTCATAGTCCAGAGTTACTTCTTCAGCTTCTTTCGCTGTAATGACACCCGTTGACGCGCCCCCAGGGATCACTGCTTTAAGGGCTTTACCATTTTTAATCCCGCCGCCATAGTGGTTGATGTAGTCCATCATAGAGACACCAAATTCTGCTTCATATACTCCAGGGTTTTGAACATGTCCACTCATGGCAAAAAGGAGGGTGCCCGGACTTTTTTCGGTACCAAAGGCGCGGTAGGCCTCTGCTCCATTTTGGATGATAAAGGGTACGGAGGCGATGGTCTCGACATTATTTACAAGTGTGGGTTGTCCAAAATACCACTCAGGTTCTGGCTGTTTAGGTTTGAGTCTTGGGTGCCCGCGTTTGCCCTCTAAAGACTCCAGCAAGGCTGATTTTTCACCACATATATAAGCACCTGCACCTCGGTGTAGCGTAATGTTGATGTTCTTTAAGAAGCCTGCTTCTTCTGCTTCGTCAATAGCTCTTTGCAGGACTTTTTGAAACTGAAAGTATTCACCGCGTATATAAACATAAGCGTCTTGCGCTTTGATGGCGTAGCAGGTGAGAAGGATGCCTTCTATAAGAAGGTGGGGGTCTTTTGTGATGATCTGTCGATCTTTAAAGGTTCCGGGTTCACTCTCATCACAGTTGACTACTAAAACAGAAGATTGTTCAGAGTCTTGGGGCATAAGCGCCCATTTTGCACCAGCAGGAGCACCACCGCCACCCTTACCTCTAAGACCACTCTCTTTGATGATTTGTATCATTTCTAGAGGGGTGAACTCTTGACATTTAGCGAGGGTATCGTACGCGCCATGCTCTTGGGCTATAGAGAGGGTATGGGCATCTTCTATCGCAAATTTCTGACTCACAATCTGACAGGTTCTCATCATAACTGCTCCAAAACGGCATCTACTTTTTGGGTAGTGAGGTCTTCATAATAGAGATCATCTATCTGCATAACAGGAGCACTGCCACAAGAACCAAGGCACTCGACCTCTTCTACTAAAACATCTTCTCTTTTACTGAGATGCGCTAAGATCTCTTCACTGCCACAAAGCTTGCACGAGAGGGTCTTACAGACCATAACGCGCTTTTTTGTAATGGGTTGGAGATGAAACATACTATAAAAAGTGGCAACACGGTAGATCTCCATCGCGGGTGTCTCAGTCACCTCTGCTATAACATCAATAGCATCGATAGAGATAAACCCCTCTTGATACTGCGCCATCCATAAACAAGGGAGTGAAAGGGCTTGAGGCTTTGGGTAGCGTGTTTTAAGTTTGGCTATAGTTTTTATGTTCTCTGGAGTAAAAGTAAAACTCATCGGTCCATCTCTCCTGCAATAATGTTAAGGCTTCCCAAGGTCATAATGGCATCTGCGACTTGGTA
Source organism: Helicobacteraceae bacterium (assembly GCA_027061425.1). Taxonomy (GTDB): domain Bacteria; phylum Campylobacterota; class Campylobacteria; order Campylobacterales; family Sulfurimonadaceae; genus Sulfonitrofixus. The sequence goes on along the minus strand of JALSUN010000233.1, from coordinate 6,549 downwards.
GTTTTCTATGATCTTGGGGTAGGCTGCCATGTGGTAAAAACTGGGAGGTCTTACCTTGACCTTATAAGGGGTACCACTACCATCGCTTACGATGTAGAAACCTAGCTCACCATTAGCTGCTTCAAAAGCACCATAATGCTCACCCTTAGGAACTTTGACCCCATCTATAACTAGTTTAAACTGGTTCATCATGCCTTCTATACCACCATAAACATCATCTTTACTTGGCATGACAATACGCTTGTCACTGACATTTATCGCACCATCAGGGATCTGTTCCATCGCCTGTTTGATGATCTTCATACTCTCGTGCATCTCATCAAAACGTACCATCATACGATCATAGGTGTCTCCCACAGAACCTACCACCATCTGAAAGTCAAAAGTGTCATAGTAGTAGTAGGGATCAGAAAAACGAAGATCATAAGCTACACCACTGGCTCTTAGGTTAGGACCTGTAAATCCATACTGTAAAGCTTCATCAGCAGAGACCGGTGAGACGTTTTGGATACGGTCGTTGTAGATGCGGTTATGGGTGATCATCTTTAGAGAGTCAGTAATACCTTGGTCGATTTTAGCGAGCACATCCGTAAGGTCGTCTTGCCAACCCTCATAGAGATCATGGGTCATACCGCCTATACGCATATAAGAATTGGTGAGACGTGCTCCAGTGAGTTTGGAGAGAAAATCATAGGCATTATTTCTGGGGTTAAAGAGGTACCAGTAGTTGGTCTGTCCACCCATGTCAAGAAGACCTGCTGCCAAACAGACAAGATGGTCGATCACGCGTGAAAGTTCAGAGAGAATAACACGGATGAAGATCCCTCTGTCGGGGAGCGTTATCTCTAACATCTCCTCTACAGTTTTTGAAAAAGCGATGTTGTTCATTAGCGCAGAGCAGTAGTTGAGACGGTCAGTGTAGGGGATGATCTGGTTGTAGTTATGGTTTTCACAACTCTTTTCAAAACCTCTGTGCAGGTAGCCTATCTCAGCAGCTGCAGCAACTATAGTCTCACCATCAAGTGCCGCAAGGGTACGGATGGTACCGTGACTTGCAGGATGCGAAGGACCGAGGTTGACGATCATAAGGTCATCCTCTTTCATATCAAGACAGCGCGCCTCTAACAGGGGTTGCATCTCATCCATCAAGTCTTGAGATGTGGTGCAGTACTGCCCTTGTGTAATGATGTAGTCTTTCCTGAGAGGATGACCTTCAAACTCATTATGGTTGAGGATGCGCTTGAGGGTGTTATGGTGTTTAAAGTGGATGCCATACTGATCATAGACTTCACGCTCCGCCCACTCTGCTGAGGTGTAGATAGAGGTGATGCTCTCTACTCCCTCTAGGGGGTCTGCGAGGGAGACTTTAAATATTTTTAACGTTTTAAAGTCTTCATGGCGCAAGATGTAGACAAGTTCAAAACGTGTCGATGTAGGGTGTGACTTGTCTAAGTTGTCTATGGCGGTGATGTCAAGCAGAAGGCTAAAACCTTCTTGTTCTTTAGCTTGAAAGATGACACCAAAAAGTTCAGATGCATTGATGTGTTGGGTTTCAGACATTATCTAACTTACTTTTAAACTCTTGGTGACGCAGGGTGAACTTGGGCTCCTCTTTAAGCTGTTTTTGTATGCTGATGACGGCATCTAAAATAGCTTCAGGACGGGGCGGACATCCTGCGACATAGACATCTACAGGTACGATCTCGTCAATCCCCTGTAAGGTGGTGTAGTTATCATAAAATCCACCAGTAGAGGCACATGCGCCGACAGCTACGACCCACTTGGGTTCAGGCATTTGGTCGTAGATCTGTTTTAAGATGGGGGCCTGTTTATAACTCACTGTACCAGCAACAACCAAAAGATCTGCATGGCGTGGGGAAAAACGTAACACTTCTGCACCAAAACGGGAGATGTCATAACGACTTGCAGCCGTGGCCATAAACTCTATGGCGCAACACGCGGTACCAAAAACAAAGGGCCAAAGAGAGGCTTCACGTCCCCAGGTAACAACAGCGTCAAGTGTAGTGGTGACAACAGCATCATCTAAGAGGTGGGCATTGCTTACGTCCATTTTAAGACTCCTGAGCGGTAGACATAGATGAGGCCTCCGATAAGCAGGCCTAAAAAGAGAAACATCTCCATAATCCCAAAGAGACCAAGTTCACGAAGATTGATGGCCCAAGGAAAGAGAAACAGTACCTCTATGTCAAAAATAAGAAAGATAATACCAACGAGAAAAAACTTGGTATTAAAGGCATCAAAAGCGTCTCTATGGGTGTTTCTAATTCCTCCTTCAACAGGCTCATTTTTACGAACATTATCGCTGCGTACACCTAAGTATCGTGTCAAGTGAAAGAGTAAAGGGAGCAAGATGACAAGTGCTATAATCATACCTGAAGCCAAGAGAAGAGAATCTTGCATTTTGAACACACCTATAATGATTTCTTGTTGTCTTTAGTATGACGAACCGTGACTAAAAAGTAGCTATATTTAAGCGTGATTGAGGCAGAAGTTGTTTAAGTTTTGTGACAAAATCCCTTTATTACATAATATCAAGTATTTTTTAGATAAAATCGCCCTATGTTAATCTATGGAAAACAACCAGTTTATTACCTTCTTGAGAAGTACCCCAACCGTATTGAGACACTCTATCTGGCCAAAGAGCTAGAAAAAAAAGAGTATTCACGTCTTATGCGCATGGGCATTACTATCAAACGTATCCCCCCTGAGGCGGCGCAACAAATGGCCAAAAGCGGTAACCATCAAGGGTTTCTCGCAGACATCGATGGTGTTGAAGTCAAGCAGTTAGATGCCCTCCGCACCAAGCCATTTTTAGTAGTACTTAGCGGTGTGACTGACATTGGTAACATCGGTGCTATTGTACGTAGTGCTTATGCCCTTGGTGTTGATGGTGTCATCGTTTGTGGGATGAAACACCTTAACATTGAGGGTGTTGTGCGTAGCTCTTCGGGTGCTATTTTTGACATGCCCATATGTGTTGTTAACAACGTCCAAGATGTTATTAATGAACTTAAAACCTCTGGAACTTACCTTTATGGCGCAGTTATGGATGGTGAGAACATTAATGAGGTGAACATCACTTATAAGCGTGCCCTCATCTTAGGTAACGAGTCAGAAGGACTGAGCAATCGTGTGGTCTCTAAGTTAGATTACCCTGTAAGTATCAAGATGGAGCATGGCTTTGACTCATTAAATGTGAGTGCTGCTGGTGCGATCTTAATCGACAGGATGCGTTAAATGGAAGGCTTTAGCAAACTTCAAGAGTTAGGTGCAAAGAGTATTACAGCGGCGACGCATATCCCTTTGATGCACGTGGAACAGATTTTAAACAGAGATTTTGAACACTTTACAAAGCCTCAACTTTTAGGATTTTTTTCTATTTTGGAACGCGAATATAAAATTGACCTCTCTGATCTCAAACAAGAGTACCTTTTTACAAAAGCAGAGAACGAGATTAAAGTTAATGATAGTTTCGACATTGCTGAACAAGGTTCTAAACTCCTTGAAAACCCTAAAGCCCTTCTTCACAATAAAAAATTTATATACGGTTCAGGTGCCATAATTGTAATAGCGCTTCTTATCACTATATTAAATAGTATTGATTTCTCTTCGTCAGAGACTCAAAAAGTAGAAATCAATAATAGTGCTATAGACAAAGCTAAGCAAAACCTAAACATTAAAACGCCACATCCTTCTAATGTTGAAGAGATGATGGAAAACAATGATGTGGAGTCAGCAGAGTTTGGACAAGATGAAGCCAATGTAACAGAGAAGAAGGCTTCAGATACTGTTGCAAAGAGTGAACCTTCTATTCCGTTATACTTTAGAATTATTCCTAAAAGTAGATTGTGGCTAGGTCTGATTAATGCAGATACCCATAAACGTAGAGTAGAGACGATTAGCAAACCATTAGAGTTAGATGCTGAAAAGACATGGTTGGTGGTGACAGGTTATGGGCATCTTGATCTGGACTGTGGAGATGAGACACTAAAGTTCAGAGAAGATAAAAAGCTTTTGTTCTTATATGAAAATGGTATCTGTCAGGTAATAGACAAAGAGGAGTTCAAGGCGCGTAATAGAGGTAAACTTTGGTAGTACGTCTTTTTACACTTTTACTCTTTACTCTCTCTTTATATGCTGCGATGCAGGTAGATGCTTCAAGTGAGATTACTGCAGAAACACCAATGACAAAAGCAGAAGCCCTGGATGCCAAGATTATCTCCTTTATAGGGGAAGCATCATTTGAACGTAACAAAGACTACATCCATATCAACTTTAGAGATGTCAACCACTTTTATACAGATGACCATATCAATGTGGTCAAAGTGGTAGAGACCTTGGAAGGTAATGGACTGTTGCACCTCTTTTTCAAAGAGCCACAGCAGTATGAGATGACCTTTCACTCTACAGGTGACCCCCTCTTTTTTGTTAAGCTCATGAGTGATACGCTTCGTGATATGGGGTATTACCGGTATGTTACAGTAGAATCTGTTAACGACACTACAGGGTTTCAGTGGAAGATCTCTCTTCAAGCCGAGTTTGTTACCGACCCCGTAATCTTACGAAAAGAGTTGGCAAAACGTGGCTGTGAGATTATAGATATTGTACGTGTTTCAGCAACTGATTGGCATTATAATATTGATACAAAAGATGCCCACCTGAAAGCGGTAGTCATAAGAGATGGCAAACCACAAAAGTTCAGAAGGCTACAGTATGCCAAATGGATCGATGTACAGCATATTAAAAAAGTACGGATCAAAAGCCATAAGGCGAATCACTGGTTTCCGTACATTGCCCTTTATGATAGCTCTTTACGTCTGTTGAAAGTGATCAAAAAAGATAAAGAGAGTAAGCAGTTTTTGTTAGAACTACCTTTAGAGACCCGTTACATACGTGTAAGTGATCTCTATACAGTAACCAATATACGATATGGACTAGAGTTTTATGGCTCTGGTAAAAGATAGGAGAATAGATGTTTGATGAGATAGAGTTTGACCGTATAAAGAGATTGCCAAAATATGTTTTTGCAGAAGTAAATGATTTGAAAATGGCAGAGCGTCGTGCCGGTGCGGATGTTATAGACTTTTCTATGGGTAACCCTGATGGAGATACACCGGAGCACATTCGTGAGAAACTGGTAGAGTCTGCACAGAAGACCAAAACACATGGTTACTCAACTTCGAAGGGTATTCCTAAACTGTTGATGGCTATCTCTGACTGGTACAAACGTCGTTATGATTGTGATCTTGATCCTATGACAGAGTGTGTGGCGACTATGGGTTCAAAAGAGGGTTACGCACACCTCTGTTACGCTATTACAAACCCGGGTGATGTCGCTGTTGTTCCTGATCCTACCTATCCTATCCACAGTTATGCATTTATCTTGGCAGGTGGAAATGTTGTTAAGTTTGGTTTAGAGTTTGACGAAGATTATAAGATCGATGAAGATAAGTTCTTAGCCGATCTTGCGAAAGTCTTTAAAGAGAGCTCTCCTCGTCCTAAGTATGTTTTGGTGAACTTCCCTCACAACCCTACAACAGCAACGGTGACACTGGACTTCTATAAACGTCTGGTTGCTATGGCAAAAAAAGAGCGTTTTTACATCATCTCAGACATCGCTTATGGTGACATCACTTTTGACGGTTATGTGACCCCTTCCATTATGGAAGTCGAAGGGGCTAAAGATGTGGCTGTTGAGTCATTTACACTTTCTAAGTCGTACAACATGGCCGGTTGGCGTGTTGGTTTCTTTGTAGGAAACAAAAAACTTATTGGTGCACTTCAGAAGATCAAGTCGTGGTTAGACTACGGTATGTTCACACCAATCCAGGTGGCAGCTACAGTCGCACTTAACGGTGATCAGCAGTGTGTTAGAGATATTACAGACAAGTATGACCACCGTCAAGATGTACTGATAGAGGCTTTTGGACGTGCAGGTTGGGAAATTCGCCGTAATCAAGCGAGTATGTTTGTCTGGGCAAAACTTCCAAAATGTGTGGAACACTTAGGTTCATTAGAATTCTCTAAACGCCTTCTGGTCGAAGCACAGGTCGCTGTGGCACCGGGTATCGGTTTTGGTGAGTATGGTGAGAACTATGTGCGTATTGCACTGATAGAAAATGACAACCGTATCCGTCAAGCGGCGCGGAACATCAAAGAGTTTTTAAAACAGTTTCAAGAGGAAAAATAGATGCTAAAAGTTGGTGTAATTGGTGTAGGTACGGTAGGTACGTCTGTTGTCAAAATATTGAACGACAACAAAGAGATGATCACAGCCCGTGCGGGTCGTGAGATCGTAGTCACCTCTGGTGTTGTTAAAAACCTCTCTAAAGATCGTGGTCTTGATATCAAGCTTACAGATAATCCTAATGATGTTATTAACGATCCTGAGATCGATATCATTGTTGAACTGATGGGTGGGGTAGAAGAGCCTTTTGAGGTGGTTAAAGCAGCATTACAAAATGGTAAAGCTGTTGTAACAGCAAACAAAGCACTTCTTGCTTACCACCGTTATGAACTTCAAGACAT
>JALSUN010000232.1 GCA_027061425.1 Helicobacteraceae bacterium | reverse complement strand
AGTAACCCTGGTGGAAGATGAAGCTTTTGCCTCTGTATTTGCAAAAGAAGATGTCTCCGAAGTAAAAGCTATTTTAGATGCATTAAATGAAGAAGAAGATATTTTAGAAGAGGTGGTGGAAGAACTCATTTCAGAACCAGAGGTCGACCACGCTTTAGAGATGGCTTTGAGTCAGAGTTTAAAAGTAGAAACACCGCTTGATGAAGGTCATGACAAAGTAGAGGAAAAAATTTCTGAAAGTGTGATCGCTCATCCTAGTCAGAAAAATCAAGAGTCTATTGAGACCTTAAGAACCCTACTTCAAGCTCTTGAAAACCCTCAGCTTTCAAGAACATTGCGTGGAAGTATTACTATCAATTTAACATTTGGAGATGATCAATGAACCATGATACCGGTGCAATCCTAGTCCTATCTGGCCCTAGTGGAGCAGGAAAATCTTCGCTTATAAAAAAGATAGAAAAAGAGATAGGCGCGTATTACTTCTCAATTTCTACAACAACACGACCGATACGTGAGGGTGAAGTAGAGGGTGTGCATTACTATTTTGTGGATAGAGAACAGTTTGAAGCAGACATTGAAGAGGAAAACTTTTTAGAGTATGCCAAAGTGCATGGCAACTACTATGGAACCTCTATAAAACCTGTAAAAAAAGCCTTAAAAGAGGGCAAGCTGGTCATTTTTGACATCGATGTCCAAGGCCATGATGCGGTACAAAAACGTTTAGCAGACATCACTACTTCTGTATTTGTGACAACACCAACATTGTGTGAACTCAAACAACGTCTTAACGCTCGTGGTACCGATGCACAAGAGATCATTGATGGTCGTATAGACGTTGCTAAACGTGAAGTTCAGCGTATTAGTGAGTATGACTATCTGGTTATTAATGATGATCTGGATGAGGCAGCGGCTGTTTTGGTGAATATTGCCAAAGCTGCTCGGATGAAGATTCCATCCATAAAAATCAATGAATTCGTCCTAAACTGGGAAGACATCTGTTAATTAAAAGTGACAGCTTCGGCGCGATTTGCACCGGAGTTCACCTCTCCACGCACACCAGTGCGCTATCGGGCTCACATCCGGCACAACTCACACCAAATCTGCCACTTTTAAGCTTAAAATATTAGTTGCAGCATGATTTGTACCGGAGTTCACCACTCCACGCACACTACATTTGATATTTTAAAGTTCAATTATTTTCCATCTAGAAATTAAATATATCAACTTTAGCGAGAATGTTTGACCTTTTCAGCAACAAAGCGTCTCCTCTTTTTTGCCTCAAGGTTATTTCTCTGACGCGACAGAGAAAAAACGTTGAATCCATCACGGTTTATATACTTGGGAATAAGATAAGTCAATATGTTCAAACTTATACAAAATAAAGGAATATAGACCCTTCAGCGCTTCATTCAAAATTCAAAATCAAAAATTCAACATTACCTTACCCCCTTTTAGCTATAATCGCGCATATAATAAAGCCCTAAAATGGGGTTATCAGAGAGAAATTATGGACGTTAGAAAAGCATTTATAGAATATTTTGAATC
>JALSUN010000231.1 GCA_027061425.1 Helicobacteraceae bacterium | reverse complement strand
GTGTCATCACCTCTGTCCCTAAGAGACCCGGCATGTTCTCATCCAGGTATGAGAGCTGGAACGGTTCTCCACTCTGCGAAGCCTCTTTAAGCTTTTGGAGTGCACTCAAGCCGTCATAAGCGACTTCAACATGGTAGAAGTCATCTTCCAGAAGTGCTTTTATCAGTTCTATGTTAATTCTGTCATCATCTACAACCAAAACTTTCGTTCGTGCAGTCCCTTTGATGAAGTCGTAAAGGGTATCAGCATAATACGTATATTTTGAGATCACCTCATAAGGTTGATCTTCAGCGTTCGTGGCAAGAGACAACAGTTTTTCTTCTACTACGAGAAGTTTTAAGCTGCGCTGCTGTGAGATCTTGATACTCTCTGCATTCAAAAGCGTTTGAAAACATATGAGATGCGTTGTATCATCTGTTATCTCTTCAAGACTGTTGATAATAGCTATACTGTTGTCACTCACACCCATTCTCAGCATATTACGCATAAGATTATGACCGCTGACAACATTCCGGTGTTCAAGCAAGATCGCAAATTGATGCTGTCTGTATGTTGATTTTTCTATATTTGGATTTGGGTTTGACACCTTGATCGGCATCTCAAAATAAAAGGTGCTTCCTTTGTCCAATGCACTGGAGAGTTGCAGTTCACCACCAAGTTCTCGAACATACTCAGCACTGATGGAAAGCCCAAGCCCCGTACCGCCAAACTCTGCATGGGTCTTCTCATCAGCCTGTTTAAAAGCTTTGAAGATCTCATTTTGTTTCTCTTTAGCGATCCCGATCCCTGTGTCTTTGACAGAGATCTCGATCTTCTGTTTTTCTGGCATATAGTTCACTGAGAACTCTATATTCTGATGCGTAGGTGTGAACTTGTACGCGTTGCCGATCAGGTTCATCACAACACGTTTGAGTTTCATATCATCCACAATGATCTCTTTGGGCAAAAGAGGATCGACATAGACATTGAAATCCAGCGATTTGTTAAACATGTTGGCTGAAAAGTTTTCAGCGATGTCTGCAAAGAACTTAGAAGGATTGAGCGCCACAGGTTTAGACGCCGCTCTTTCATGCTGGCTGCTGACACGATCAAGGATCGATGTCGTCAACTCGTTGATAAAATGGGCACTCTCTTTGGCATTGCGTACATACTGTAGCAGACGCGGGTTGTCCATCTGCTCTTCAAGCAGTTCCAAAAAGCCGTACATACTGTTGGCCGGAGTACGAATGTCATGTACCGTGTTGGCCAAAAAGCTCAAGGTAGCATCGGGTGCTTCTTCAGTATGTTTCGCTTCTTGAATTTTTTCGACATCTTTTATGACCTGCTGAGACCCGTTTTTCAAACGTTCACTGATATAGACACGTTCTACCTGCTGCTCTCTGAATTGAGGGTGCATATAATAGATCACGTTGACCAGGAACTTTGAAAGAGACTCCAAAACTTCCATGTCATCTTCAACAAAGTTCTTGATCTGGCGTATCGAGGAGTAGGCAGTCACGATGCCGAGAAAACGATCACCATCTACAATAGGTGCGATGATCTTGGACTTCATACGGATATCATCAGGGTTGTCTGTAGCAGCTACATACTCTTTTTCACTGGCAAGATAGTTATAGATCCCGCCACTCACCGTCAGGAATGATTTGGCGATGATCCCTCGTTGATCGAGCATAGAGATCTCACGAACAGAGGATGCATCACGCTCTCGTAACAGCACAGCCCGTGTCTCATCAAAGATCCACAACGACGCATGTTCTGATCCCAGCAGTGTTGTGATGAGATCTTCGACAATAGAATTGATCTCTATGTTGTTGTTGGAAGCCTCTATTTTTTTAGTAGTCTTCTGCAACAAACCTTTTAACTCTTTGCGATCAAGTTCTTTCATTACAACTCCTCTTCACCCTGTCATACTCATAAATATCATCTTTAACCATACTATAGGTTATTAGACCATTGTAAATTTCAGCCGAATTATAATGAAAAGAACATTATCAATCAGTAGGGGAAGTCCTACAGACATCTTTTGGCGATTTTTTTATAATACGCCCAAAATTACAGGAGACATTATGCAAAAACCAACACCAACTGATGTTGAACACGAAGTCAAAAGCGTCGATATGATCGTTTCAAAGGGAGATGCAGAAGGCAACATCACCTATACCAACCCTATCTTCATGAAGATATCAGGCTATACACAGGGTGAACTGCTTGATCAGCCGCACTCTATTCTTCGCCATCCCGACATGCCTAAAGTCATCTTTAAGTACCTGTGGGAAAACCTGCAAGAGGGCAAAGAGGTCTATGCCTATGTCAAAAACCTCTGTAAAGACGGCGGGTACTACTGGATTCTGGCACAGGTCAGAGTGGCTAAAAACCCTGACGGCTCTTTCAGAAACTATGTTTCTACCCGTAAGAACATCACTGAAAATGCCAAAAAGAGCATCTCTGAGCTTTATGCCAAATTGCTGGAAGTGGAAAAGGCAGAGGGTGTTGAAGCATCTGAAAAGGCACTGATGGACTTTCTCGCTGAGAATGGACAGAGTAAAGAGACATTTAACAGCTTTATGCAAGCACTTAACAAATAAAAAAGGAAAACACTATGATCGATTTTGATAAATCAATGAAAAGACTACGCGCCGTAAATGGCTACCTGGGTTCTGCAGTACTGAACTACTCCGGAGAGACCCTTTATATTGACAATGACAACACGGGAACAGACATCCCCTACTCGGCAAGTATCTTCAATGATGCTTTTCGTATGGTCTCTGAATCCTCTCTCGATGTCGGCTTCAGTGAAGCGTCATCCATCGAAGCCAAGACACTTGACGGACATGTCTTTTTGATCAACAGTGCCGGCGAATTCAGCCAGGACAACTTCTCAAAGATCAACGTCTTCTCCATCTTTCGTGATGACGGTAATGTGGCCCTGGCCAAAATGATCATGGATAAAGCTTCAAAAGCGATGTCTCAAGATCTTTCACGCATCTAAGCAGATCATTTATCGCATAAGGGGGATCGTATCAAAACCATATATTTTATCCGACATGCAAAGTCTGACTGGCAGGAGCTTGATGCCAGTGACTACGAGCGTGGATTAAAGAAAAAAGGATACCGGGACATCAAGACCATGGGTTCTTACCTGATGCTAAAAGGCATTACCCCTGACCTTATACTCTCAAGCTGTGCGCTCAGAGCACAGGAGACTGCAGACGCTCTGGCAAAAGCCATCGGGTTTAAAGGTGCTATACACTATCTTAAAGAGCTCTATCTCACCTCTCCCGACACACTCAAAGAGATGCTGAGTATGCAAGAAGATGAGCATGATACACTGTTTGTCATTGGTCACAACCCTCAGCTTCGCGATCTTGTCAACCAGCTCCTTGATACAGAACAGATCTCAAAGCTTCCGACTATGGGCATTGCAGCTGTCAACTTTGATATTGCACGCTGGAGCGAACTTGACACAGCTGTCGGGAGCTTGGATTTTTTCATCCATCCCAAACAGTTTACCTACTATATGCCCCAACAGATCAGAGCAACGCTCCAACACTGATTACGCTCCAAAAAGAAGTACTTTGATCATGCTGACATCTCTGGTCTCGGCATCTTCTTCACGTAATGCTTCTATTTTTTTACCCAATTCTTCATGACCCAAGGTAAACAACAGCCCTTTTAAAGCGTGCAGCACCTTGTTCACGGCTTCCGGATCAACAGGATTCTCAGAAAAAACAGCCTCCGCTTTTTCCAGCTCTTTACGCAGATCACGCTCAGCCTGCACCAGCAGTGGCGTAACCTGCTCTTCATCAAAACCAAATCCCAGTAAATGTGTTTTTGCCAGTTCCATGGTCTCATCGATTATTTTTTGCATGTAATACCTTTCTTATTGTCTCTTTAAGTACATTGGGTTGTATAGGTTTTTCCAGCAACCCGTCAAACCCTGCTTTGGAGATCTTCTCAAATGTCTTTTTGTAGACATCTGCTGTCAATGCGAAGGTAGGCGGTAGCGGTTTGATCTTGCCTAAGAGTTCAATAACATCATAACCACTCTGTCCCGGCATTTTAAGGTCAAGGAAAATAAGATCATAATCTACCATTTTGTACATACCCATCGCTTCATATCCGCCCAAGGCAAGATCAAGTACAGCATGAGGAAACAGCATTTTTGTAAAGAGTTGCAAAACCTCAAGATTCGTAGCAATATCATCAACTGCTAAGATTCGGATAGTCTTATCTTTAGATGGCTCTGACACTATGTTTTTATCCTTTTTATCAGTGCACGAGAGGGTCAGATAATAGGACAACGGTATATTTCCGCTAAAAGCATAATCAAAAAAGCTGACCAGACTATGGTCAAGAACATGTTGTGCCAGAAAATGGGTCTCTTTGAACCTGGGCATGCTTTTAAGATAGTGTATTAAAGCATTATTACGTTCATAATGTTCCTCTTTTGATGTGAGAACAAAACATGTAGGTGCTTCGAAGGTGCTCTCTGTCAGAGCACCCATTAGATCTTTTTCATCTTCTATGACCTCTACATGTGCTCCATGCTGTAACAAGAACGCCTTCAGCTGCACAAACATGTTCTTATCTATCGGTTGTGCTTCGTTATAAAAAAGAAAATACTGAGAAGAGAGATCCACCTTAGTCTTTTTCACACGTACAAGTTTTACAGTAAAACTGATCGTGGTACCTTCACCTTTTATACTACTGACTTCGATTCTTCCATGCATCTTTTTGATCAGTTTTGAAGCAATATACAGTCCAGATCCTCCGATATTGTGCATGGCAGAAAAACGTACAAACGGATCATGTATCAATTTTAGCTGCTTGCTGTCCATACCCTGACCCGTATCCTCTAAAGTAAATGTCAGTTCATCACGGTTTTTATCTACTTTTTTACTGCTAACATGCAGACTGATATGCCCATAAGATGTATACTTTATAGCATTTTGGAGCAGATGTCTCACCACCAGTGAAATATACTTCTTGTCTCCGACATACTGCTGATCAAAAAGATCATAATGGGTCTCAAACTCAAGCTGCTTTTTACGAAGAAGCGGCAGTTGTCTGTCAATACTTTCACTTAAAGCATCTTCAAGCCAAAAAGCTTCTTTGTTAAGTTCCATCTGTCCTGCATTGATCTTGGACATATCCAGGATCTTACCAACAAGTGCTTCGAGTTCAAGTGACTCATCATGGCTTTTTTTCAAGTAATACCGCTGTTTCTCCGGCATAGACTCTGCTTCGTTCTGCAGTGCATTAAGGTAGCCCAAAATACCATTTAAAGAGGTACGCATCGCATGAGAGAGGTTGATGATCATCTCCTGCTGCAGTGTCAGCACATTGTTCATACGTTCAGAGACATGCTGCAGCACGTTGATAGCGGCTTCATCCCGTCTGTCCGAACGGAGATAGTCTGCACATTTTATACCATAGGTTCCTCTGAAAAACTGCTCGAACAGTCTGTCCAGCTCTTTTTTGGATGCATCGTCATGCAGCTCATCTCTAAAGGCAAGATAGCTCTTAAAGACAAAGTCGAAAACCTTAAGGGCAAAGTCCGCAT
>JALSUN010000230.1 GCA_027061425.1 Helicobacteraceae bacterium | reverse complement strand
CGCAGGAATGACGGACTTCGAAAACAAAGAAGGGAGGCGGCACCTGTTATTCGTAAATGACTCTTCGTACACCCTCTCCGGCTTCAGCACGCATCTTGTCATAACGTCTCTGTGCTTCAAGCTTCTCCTCACAGGTAACCGGGGTCCGAAGTGACTTGTACTCAACCAGTTCACCGTTTTTGTAGATACCCGAGACGATTGCTTTGACCCAGTAGAAGCCCTTGTCCTGACGCATATTCTTGACGATTCCAGTCCACTGCTTGTTGCTCTGTATGGTCTCCCAAAGCTCCTTGAAAACAGCACTTGGCATATCTGGATGACGGACAATATTGTGCGATTTTCCGGTCAGCTCCTCCGGTGTGTACCCGCTGATAAGAGCAAAAGCATCATTGGCATAGGTAATCTTGCCCTTGAGATCTGTTCTTGAGATGATCAACTCCGCTTCAGGGACCTCGGTCTCGATCAAAAACTCTGATTGATTGTACTCCATGATATCCTCCTATTTTGCACGATAAAGATTGATCGTCTTAGAGTCACTATAGACCAGGAACTCTTTTTCACTGATAAAGACGATACCGCTAATGGTCATTTTATTACCGCCGTAACGTGCGATCGTCGTGTTAGTTTGGGTGTTGAAAAGTGTTATATTATTGTTTTCATCACTCGAATAGGCTGCATATTTTGCACTGGGTGAAAGCCCAACCCCATAGACCAAAAATGATGAGGCGCGATAATACGCACTGTCTGCTTTAACATCATAAATAACGCAGCGACGGTCCTGTCCTGCTGTGGCGACGATACCACTCTTGTAGTCCACCTGAAAGACATTGTCAAGGTTCTCACCACTCATGGTCTTGAGATGTTTTCCATCTTTGGTCGACAGCAGTTGCAGATCGCCACTCTCATCGACTACAGCCACCTTGTCACGCTGCTCGTTTAGAGCAAAGTTGGAGAACTTGGAGCCAGAGACCTGTACCCGCCAATTCATCTTTTTTTCTGCGATATCATAAGAGATCAGTTCATCACTCAAAAGTGCCAACAGTACCGTCGTCTCATTCAGAAATTTCGCTTTGGCAATGGAGAGCTGTGCATCTGCATCGATCACAATCGATGTTTTCTCATTTTCATGGATATAGAGACGTCGGTATCCTTGCTTGGCCTCTGCCAACAGAAGGATCTTCTTCTTTTCAACATCGACCGAATAGATCTTAGTATCGACCAGGTCACCCATGAAGTCTTTGATCTTCGCTATTTTGATACGCTTAAGAAGTTTTTGGTTCTCCAGATCGAAGATATCTACACAACTTGCTGCTGTTGAGCTATAAATCGTATGACCTTGCACAACGACATCGAGTACCTGCCCATCCGCCTTGAAAGATTTCACCGGGAGTTCAAGCTTACCGGCCAATAGCACCGTCGCTAACAAAATCATAAAAGTAACTGCACGCATTATACTACCTCCACTTCTATGGCATCACTAGGACAACGCCCAATACAAAAACCGCATGAGGTACACTTGTCGGCTACGATCACAGGTTTAAAAAGCGACTTGAACA
>JALSUN010000229.1 GCA_027061425.1 Helicobacteraceae bacterium | reverse complement strand
CCTATTTTCAGAACAACAGTAATATAGAATTTATTGTTGTAGGCGCAGGTGCTAAAAAAGAGTGGCTCTTAGAGCAGACAGAAGGGTTTACAAATGTACAACACCACATGCCTGTTGCATATGCTACACTCTCCGACCTTCTATGCAGTGCTGATCTGCATATACTCTTTCAAAAAAATGATGTTATAGACACGGTGATGCCGTCTAAACTCTTAGGAATGATGGCGAGTGCTGTACCTTCTGTAGTAACTGGAAATTTAGATTCAGAAGTGGCTAAAGTGTTTGAGAAGTCACAAGGTGGATATTTTTATGACAGTGATGCTTTCAACGAAGTCGTCACAGCCATCATGGAGCTCACAAAAGAGCCTCACCATGCTAAAGAGATGGGTACCAAAGCGAGAGCCTATGTCCGTCAATATTTTTCAGCCTCAAAGGTACTCAACGACTTTGAACAACAGGTGCAAAAGCTCATCTCCTGACGAAAAGATACCTAAACCAACTCCCCACTTAAACGCTGATACACAGGTGAACTTTTCAAGAGTTCACTGTGAGTGCCGCAACTTATGATCTCCCCTTTTTGAAAGACCAAAATCTCGTCAGCATGTTCTATAGTGCTGAGTCTGTGGGCTATGGTAATGGTAATCTTCTCTTTACTGTAATCCTCTAAAGCCTTCTGTATACGTTTTTCACTTTCGTTGTCTAAAGCACTTGTCGCCTCGTCCAAGATAAGCAGTGAAGCATCTTTATAAATGGCTCTTGCTATAGCGATACGCTGACGCTGTCCACCGGAGAGGTTAGAGCCGAACTCTTCCATCATCGTCTCTACACCCTCTTCCAATGTCTCAACAAATGAGGTGGCATCTGCTAAAGAGAGGGCTTTTAAGACACGTTTTTCATCGATCTCGCTTCCATAGGCTACATTAGCTGCGAGGGTGTCTTGAAAGATGTAGACACGCTGTGAGACTACAGCTATCTGTCGGCGTAGTGATTTTTGGGTGAATGTGTTTAAGTTTTTTCCGTTGACAAGAATCTCACCTTCTGATGCATCATAAAAACGAAGCACCATGTTGATAAGTGAGCTTTTACCCCCTCCACTGTCACCTACTAAAGCGATGTTTTCTCCCTGTTTGATACTCAAAGAGATCTTTTTGAGTGCAGACTTCTCACCATAAGAGAGAGAGACATTTTTGAACACTAAGGTGTTAATAGGCTCGGTTAAAATCTCTTCACCATCTATGATCGTGTTTTGCATGTCAAAAATGTGGAAGATCCGCTCACTTGCAGCTAAGGCATCTTGAATCTTTCCGTAGATAGAGCCAACACGGCGAATAGGCTGAAAAACCAGGCCTACTGCTGTTAAAAAGGCCGTAAATTCTCCAATGGTTATTTTGTTGTCATAAACCTGTTGGCCTCCTATGTAGATGACACCCGCAAGACCTAAAGCAGCGATAACTTCTAAAACAGGTGAGACCAGCTCATTGGTGTAAACAGCTTTCATGTTCAATTTAAAGAAGTGGTTGTTCTCTTTTGTAAAACGTTCGAGTTCTGTCTGTTCGGTGGCATTGGCCTTGATGATCTCTGCATTGTTAAACACCTCTGTCAAACGGGTGACAACGTCTGCATTTTTCTCTTGGGAGCGGTGAGAGAGCTTTTTAAGGCGCTTTGCGATCCACACCAGAGGGTAGATCACCACAGGAAGTACCACCAGAGCATAAAAGGCCAACTCGTAACTCAGATAGATGATATATGCTATCAGTCCAACCGCAGTCATCACCTCACGTAGAAGTTCAGGAAGCATGTTAGAGACAAAGTACTGCACGCGGTTGATGTCATTGGTAATGCGTGAGATCATCTCACCACTGCGGCTCTCATACTGCTTTTGCATATCAAGATGCAGCATCTTGTCTAATAGCATCTCTCTGAGGCGTGTCACCATACTCAAACCGATGTAATTCATGTACACCGACTGCATGTAACGCCCTATAGACTTCGCAAGATAGATGCCAACAAGCGCTAAAGGGATTTTGTAAAGCATGGTAGGATCTCGACCTATAAACATGTCGTCCATAACATACTTCATAATCTCAGCAGTACCGGCAGTAGCACTAACCGTTAATATAATCCCAATAAAAATAATAAAATAATAAAGCTTATAGGCTTTTAGCAGTGGCCAATAACGTTTAAATGTTCTTTTCAAATCTCTTCTCTTTTCAATAAGGTCGCTACATTTTACAATAAAGGTGCTTTGGCCCATACCTTAAGAGACTTTCTCCTAAAATAACATTACCAATATACGTTTAAAGTAGCCACTATGTTTACTAAAATCAAAAATGAGTTCTTCGACAACAGACCCTATTTTTATAGAGTACTGTTCATCATCTTGTTAACCCTCATACCCCAGTTTCTTTTTGCACAGTCCAATAAATATGCTGTAACCATTTTTTTTATCAGTCTCTTTTTGCTCTTGGTCTCAAAAACCAGTAAAGTGATCTTTTCACTTTTTATCACCTACCTTTTGGTTCTTAACATCTTTCAAGCTAATGTTGCCTTTCATTGGGGCGGACAGACGGAAGACCTTTCACCTCGTGTAGAGGTCGCGATGATCTCTCCTTCTTATGAGACCACAGAGTATCTTCAAGAGTTTGTTGACTACAGAGACTATCTTATGCTCTTTTACACCCTCATAGTATTTGGTCTGCTTATTCGTTTTGTTCTCTATTATAAACATCACTATAAAGTACTCAAAAAGTTTGCTCTCTACAGTGCCATACTCATCTTTTTAGTGTTACAAAACCAACAACCTTTCAAACTCATAAAAAATTTTGTAAGCATCAGTGAACGCAGTGAGGTCACCTCTGAACGTACTGCTTTTTTACAAAACTACCAGCCTAAACATAGTAAAAAAAAGAGTCTCTTATATGACAAGATCATCGTCATTCAAGGCGAAGCAGCTAACAAAAACTTTATGGGTGTTTATGGATACGATATTAACACCACGCCCTACCTCTCGCAACTGGTTCAAGAGAAAAATGCCACACTTTTTAATGCCATAGCACCCTCCAACCAGACCCGCTTTTCTGTTCCAATGATCTTTACAAAAGCAGATGTGGCACACTGGTACCAAAACTACACCCACTCTGCCTCCATCTTGACAGATCTCTCGGCGCAAGGTTATGAGACCCACTGGGTGAGTAATCAGGCGCAGATGGGAGAACATGAGGACTACATCACTCATGTCGCCATGGAAGCGGACACCACAACCTTTTTGCATCAACTCTACGCCAAGTTCAACACTGATGGCGTCATTAAAAAATATCTTTCTCAACATAAAAGTAGCCATGGACCAGAGATGTATGTCTTTCATCTTATGGGCTCTCATGTTGGCTACAGTGCAAGATATGAGAAAAAAAATGCCCTCTACCCCAACCCTAAAGATGTTGTTCAACAGTACCTCAACACGATCTTTTTTACTGATGAGATCATAAGGTCTATTGTAGAGCATTTTGATGTAGATGGCGCCAAGGTCCTAGTCATCTATCTCTCAGACCATGGAGAAGTCGTCACCAACGAAAAGCATGGTCATGGCTACCTGCCCACCTATGCTGATGAGTACGACATACCGTTGGTCGTCTATAGCAACATCAAAAACAGTCGTCTGGATGCATTGGCACTTGAGAACCAAACCAAGCGTATCAATGCTGAGAGTCTCAACTATTTCATTACCTACTTAGCCGGAACCAGTGATGAGCATAACATCTCTTACTCAGCGCAGATCTTTAGTCTTGACCCAGACAACATTTTTACTTATGACGCCCTTCACTATTTTAAACCCTAGAACACCTCTAAGTTAAGTGATATTTCTGTAAAATACCTCCAATTATTACGCCACCAACTAAATACCCGAAAACTCAAGAGCTCTATAAGAGGTGAGATTCGAACGAAGAGAGATGAAGACCTAGCCGTAGCTAAGTCGAAGCTCTATTTGTTTGAAGATTGCCTCTTATAGGGCTCCCCGAAGGGTGAGGATACTTTTGCACATACTCTGCGTTAGACAACCTTCACCGTAGCTACGGCTACGCTAAAGAACATCTGCCTTGATTATGCACAAAATTACCCTCATTGAGATTTGGATATTTAATTGATGGCGTAATATCATTAGGGAGTCTTTATGTCACTATCTATCCTTGTTGCCAACCGTATCACTAAACTTTTAGGCAACATCATCAAAGGCGTGGGATACATTGTCCATCTTTTCGCTCCCAAGTTACGCTTTGATATCCCTAAACAGAGTCACCCTCTTCGTAAAAGTGACTCCACACAAGCCATTCCCAGAATATTTTGGCAGACCAACTACACCAACCGTGTCAGCCTGCCTGTCTATATAAACTATCTTTACAACCGCCTGATGTCTCTTGATTATGAGTATCGCTATGCCAGTGACGATGATATCTTGGAGTTTTTTGAGACACAGACCGCACCTGAAGAGCTTAAAGCCTACAAGCAATTAAAAGATGGTGCAGCTAAGGCTGACTTTTGGAGACTTGCAGTGCTGTATCATATAGGTGGTGTCTATCTTGACATCGATGCCTCTTTTGTCTGGCCCCTTTCTAAACAGATAAAACCCGAAGAACGTGAGATCTTTTTACTAAACAAAGAGCATTACACCAACTACTTTATGGCTACTGCACCCAAAAATCCTATCTATAAAAAAGCGATGGACATTGTTGTAGACAACATTAAAAACTCTAAAACCGACAATGGTGTCTATGCCCTGACCGGGCCCGGTGTTGTCAACCTTGCCATAGGTGATCAAAAGGTCAACCACAGGCTCTATCGCTACACTTGTGTTCAAGGTGCATTTACCAATGAGCATTTTCACTACATAGACAAACGACAGGGCAAGTGGATACACACAAAAAAAGAAGATATATTACAATAATAGACAACTCTAAACAAGGTGCACGCCATGCTCTCATTTTTTAAAACTTTGACGTTTGAAAAAAGCTATCTCTATATTGTCCTGGCCTTAGCGTTCATACTTCCCCTCTCCAGAGCGGCAGTCAGCCTTTTCATTGTGTTACTACCTCTTTTATGGATCATAGAGAGAGGCTATAAAGAGAAATTCCAACGCCTAAAATCCTACCCCATACTCCTCACTTTTGCAGGCTTCATCTTACTGCAGGTACTCTCTGTATTATGGTCAAGTGACACGCATCAGGCACTTGAAGCCGCCCGTATGTATACCTACTGGCTCTCACTTTTTGTCATAGCGACCACCATCAAAAAAGAGTGGATAGAGAAGATCATCACATCGTTTTTATACGGCATGGTCATTAGCGAGATCTTCGCCTATCTCATCTTCTTTGACATCTATGCGATCAACGGTCAGCCACCCAGCTATCCCAGCCCTTTTATGATGCATATCGATTACAGTATCTTTTTAGCGTTCACTTCCATCTTACTGCTTAACCGCATCTTCTCCAAGCGCTATGCTACCAAAGAGAAGCTGGTGATGTTTCTCTTTTTTACGACTGTCACCATCAACCTCTTTATCTCTACAGGCAGAACTGGTCAACTCGCCTTTGTAGTAGCCCTGCTTGTCAGTATTATTATCCATTTCAGACTGACCTTCAAATCCATGCTTATTTTTACTTTGGTGAGTAGTACACTCTTTTTTGGAGCCTATAAAACGCTCCCTATCTTCGAAAACCGTATTAACTCGGCCCAATCAGACATCTTGAAATTTACTAAAGGGGACTACGACTCTTCGTGGGGACTACGTGCGGCATTCTGGATCATTACCTATGACATCGTTAAAGAGAACCCTCTTCTTGGTGTCGGTATAGGAGACTATAAACTTGCTGCCCAAAAAGCACTGGCTAAAAACGACCACCACTTCTCAAAAGATGTACAAAAGTTCTGTACACACAGCCACTTTCACAACCAGTATCTCATGATCTTGACACAGACAGGGCTCATAGGCTTCGCACTGATGCTCTATATGTTAGCCTCCATATACAGACTCAAGATCAAAGATGCTGAGATGAAAGAGCTCTCCATACTGTTTACAACCATCTATGTCGTAGGCTTTATTGCTGAACCCCTTTGGGTCAAACAGTTTCCCACCGTCCTCTTTATCTTGATGGCCGCGCTGAGTATTGCAGCGAGTGAGAAGCCTCAAAAAAGCCTTGAAAGCGCATAATGTTCAAGTACATCTCCTACCCATCCCTTAAAGCATTTTTTCTCTATCTGCTTTACACTTTTATAGTTATTGCGCTCTACATAGAACTCTCACATTTTTGGGTTAACATCGGTGGGTTCAGTGGAATTAGTGAGCTTCTAGACCTTCCTATCTTGTTTCTTCTTTTAATCATCTTCTACATTCCTAAAAAAAATGTTTTTCACTCTGTTCTTATCAGTATCGCAGCACTACTCCCTCTCTATCTCCTTTTTGATCTTTTCTATTATTATCTCAAAAGAAATCCCGTACTGAGTGATTTTCAAAACATTCAGGCCCTCTCCGACTTCTCTCCCTACTTCTTAGTCTTGGGCTTTTCTCTCTTGACACTTGGCTATGCGCCCTTCTTTTATGCACAGTACAAAGTACTTTTTAAACAAAACGAGCGTCCGCTTCTTCTCGTGAAACTCTTTATCATAGTCGTTGTCATCTCTGCTTTTAATTCCAAAAACTTTTTTCATCACTTTAACCAACACTTTAACTACACCAACTTCTCACTCGAATCCACCATTAAAGACAACGGTCGTATGGCAAGTTTTATCTACTTTTCACATAAAGAGTATCTTGCACGTCAAGAACTTTCAACATATCGTAATGCAGATATTAACATCAATCAAGAGCTCTTTGGCGATATATCTATAAAAGAGAAAAGAGATATTTACATCGTTGTACTAGAGAGTTTCATCGATCCACGTCTCTTAAAAAACATCACTTTTAACCGCTCTCCTCTCTATGAGGGTATGAACAAGTATCTTCATAACGGCAATTTCAGTCATACTGTTTCCCCTATTTATGGAGGAGGCACATCACAAGCAGAGTTTGAGATTTTAACAGGTGTACATGCCTTTGGCGCACTGAACACCTCAGAGTTTAACGTGCTTCATGGCAAAAAAACATCTGGTTTTGTTGATGAACTTACCGCAGCTGGTTATGATAATATAGCATTTATCGCGACCAAGTCCATCTACTACAATTCAGCTGTTGCCTATAGAAGTCTTGGATTAAACAACATTCATTTTCTTGAAGAGGTATCAGATTTTTCGTTAAACCCCCAAGATGACAGGATTTTTGATGGTGATCTCTACGACTATGCCTTGAAAAAAAGAGCACAACTGCAGAAACCTTTTCTTCTTTATGCACTGGGAATGTATGGACATATACCTTTTAAACGTAACAAAACTTTACGCCCAGACATCATCACAACAAATATCAATGACCCGATCATCAATAACATCGCCAACCAATTTTACTATAGGACCAAAGCACTCTCCCACTATATCGACCAAATTTTACAGACAGACAAAAATGCCATCATCCTAGTAAGCAGTGACCACCTACCACCGATCTTAAACCAAGGAGTACACTACAGCAAAGAGAGACATGTCAATATATCTTTACTACTTGTAGATGGAAAACCTGTGGATCTTGATCAGAAAAAATATTATGAGTTTTCCAAGGTCATCCTACAGACTCTTACCGACCAACCTTTGGCACAAAGTTCACAACATACAATGAAAGCACTCTACATGAAATTGTTATCAGAAAGTTATTAGACATCACTTTGCAAATGAGCATCCTTAAAGGTTAGAAAATGGTTAACAGTAAACTTATCAACATCATACGCTATATCGGTGCCATTCCAAGAAGTTATTACATCAACTTCAGACTGCTCCCCTTTAAACAAGCGATTAAACTTCCCATACTTGTCTCACGCAAAACCATTGTCTCCTCACTTAAAGGTCATGTGACGTTAAAAAAGTATAAGACAGGGAGTATCAGACTTGGTTTTGGCAGTATTAGATCCATAGACTACTACTATCAGCGCTCTATCTTACATATAGAGGGTGAGATAACATTTGATGGTAAGTGCAAACTGGGCAGAGCCTTTAAAGTGATCGTTCAGCCCAATGCACACCTACATTTAGGTCAAAACTTCTCTATCTCAGGTAACGCTTCCATACTCTGTCATAAACATATCAAATTTGGAGATGACTGTCTGGTTGCATGGGAAAGTACTATTATGGACACAGACCATCACGATATTTTTGATGCTGAAGGTCATGTTATCAATGAGGACAAAGAGATCATCATAGGTAACAAGGTATGGATAGGTGCAAAATCCATGATACTTAAAGGGAGTCAAATCGCTTCAGGCAGTATCGTCGCATCCAGTACCACTCTCTCTAAAGCTTTTAGTCAGAACAATATCATTCTTGGTGGCAACCCTGCTAGAGTCATCAAAAAGGATATCTCCTGGTAGTTTACTCAAGTACCATTCAAAGAGTTTTTATCTAATTCTCTGTATCATGCTGACATGACACAAAAAACAGTACTGCATCAGCAGTTTCAAGACTACAAGACACTTTTGCAAAATATTAAAAGTGAATTTTCAAACTCCCAACATATTATCCATAATGCGCGTAACCAACTTAAGATCATAAACTTTAAAAAAAGCGACCTTGTCATCAAAGCTTTTCGTATACCCAACATCATCAACCAACTGGTCTATGGCACACTGCGTGACTCCAAGGCCAAAAAGTCTTACGAACATTCTCTACGCCTGCAAGATCTGGAGATCACCTGTCCACAACCTGTCGGCTATACAGAGTTTCATGATGGGATCTTTTTAAAAGAGAGCTACTTTCTCTCTCTACACACAGACTATGACTTCACCATTAGAGAGCCTCTGCTTGATGAAAAGTGGCCAGACCATGACAATATATTTCATCAGTTTGGTCTCTTTACTGCTGACTTGCACCAAAAAGGGGTCTTGCATAAGGATTACTCTCCCGGAAACATCCTCATCACCAAACTTCAAAGTGGTGACTATCAGTTTGACCTTGTCGACATCAACAGAATGCGTTTTGGTCCACTCAGCCATCAGGAGAAGATGCACAACCTCTCAAAACTCTGGGCCAGTGACCAAGACCTTGCACTGATCGCTACTGCATATGCAGAGGTGATGGGTTATGATCTTAACAAAACCATTAAAGAGATGCAGCACTACAACCTAAAAAACAAACAGATCAAGACTTTTAAGCGCCGATTAAAGGGTCAGAAGTGATCGCTATTTCTGTTGTAATGATCACCAAAAATGCCAGCTTGCATCTACAAGAGTGTCTTGAAAGTCTTACTCTTTTCGAGGAGGTGGTCATCTATGACAACGGTTCCACTGACAACACCTTAGAGATCGCCACTGAGTTTTCCAATGTCTCTCTTCATACCGGCCCTTTTTTAGGGTTTGGAAAGAGTAAGGCACATGCTGTCTCGTTGGCCAAAAACGAATGGGTTTTTGCGCTCGATGCAGATGAACCCATGAGTGAAGCGCTAATTAGTGAACTACAGAAGATCTCTCTTGAAGAGGGTACCCTCTATGAGGTAAGACGCGACAACTACTATCATGACAAACACATTAAATGTTGTGGATGGTACCCAGAGTACATCATCAGACTCTTTAACCGTCAGGAGACCAACTATGATGATGCTGTTGTTCATGAACAGGTACAAAGAGATCATCTTAAAAGTCAAAAACTAAAACACCCCATCAAACACTACTCTTTTCACAATGTCAGTGACTTTTTAGAGAAGATTCAGAAGTATTCAGAGCTGTATGCTGAGACCCACCAAGGTAAAAAGAAGAGTTCTGTTTTCAAAGCGATCTTCCGTGGCCAGTTTATGTTTTTCAAGAGTTATATCTTAAAAGGGGGATGGAAATGTGGTTTTGAAGGTTTTGTCATCTCTTTTTTCGCAGGACTCGGTACCACAGTAAAGTACCTTAAACTCAATGAGAAAAACAAGTATGACTAGAGGTATATCTCTAAAGCGTTTGGGTTAAGCGCATCAACTCTTTTTGAACCGCTAAAAAGGTCTCTGTCCTCTTCTCTACATCTTCAGGCAACATAAAAGGGTGCTGTTTTTCAGCAGCACTCACCGCTTTCCATCTCTTAACTGAAGCAAAAAGAGAGTCACCAAAAAAGGTCATGGTGGGTATGTTCACCAAGGCAGCAAGGTGGTAAGTACCTGTTGATGTACTTACAAA
This sequence comes from Helicobacteraceae bacterium, assembly GCA_027061425.1. Taxonomy (GTDB): domain Bacteria; phylum Campylobacterota; class Campylobacteria; order Campylobacterales; family Sulfurimonadaceae; genus Sulfonitrofixus. The sequence continues at coordinate 9,523 of JALSUN010000229.1, read as the reverse complement.
GAGTTTAAATGAGGCCAGCAGTTTAGTAAAAGCAACGATGCCCTCTGTGGACTGATAAAAAACAACATCCACACCTTCGCATAGCACCAGACTCTCACTATAAAGATCTTCTTCCCCTGGCCCAAAGGTCATCACAACTTGAACATCAGGGTTTTTTGCCACCAGCTTTACCAGAGTCACATACTCCTGCAGCGTCCAGTTGGCATCAGATGAGCCGCCAAATCCTGGATGAAAGGCTACAACTGGTCTGCTGACATTATGAGTTGTACAAAAGTTCTCATACACCGATACAAGAGCTTCCTGCTCAAAAAGACAGAGCGGTTGTCTAAAACCTGTCTCTATAGATTCAAACAGCACCTTGGTCAGTTCAAGGTTGTACTCATACTCTGCCATCTCCACCTGTGAACGTCTCTGTTTTACCCTCTGGTTATAAAAAAGTTGTGCCAATTTGGTAGCAGGGGCGATGCGGTTTGGGATTCTGGCGAGAAACTGTGCTAAAGCAACACGGGTGTTGGAAAAAAGTGTTATGGAAACATCTGCTTTCACACCTCTGATCTCTTCTACAAACTGCCCTAGAGGTTGTCCACTGTCTATGATGACCTCATCGATAAAGGCACACTCCTCTGCCAAGGCTCTGTTCAATGGTGCTACACAAGCTATGATTGTATTTTTAGGGTCATGCTCTTTTAAGACGTAAAGTGCAGGCAATGCTGTCACAAAGTCACCAAGCTTGTCTGTTCTTACTACTAATATATTCATCGCATCGCTTATTTACAATACTTTTGATCTTTAGTGATCTCATAAGTATCCAAAACACCACCATCACGCATCACCATCTCAACCTCTAACTTTTTAGCCGTCACTGTAATCAACAATGTTCCTGAGGTGAAAAAACTGACAGGCATCATAGGGTGGGCTTCATTAAAGGGGTTGATACCGTGAGAATCTTCTGAAGCAGAGCCTGCAACGTTATAGATCGTTCCTGAGAAAGGCACCTTTTTACTGCATTTACGATAATCATGCAGATCACTTTGCACTACATTTTTTGCAGGATCGAAAGTCTCACTATAGCCATACTGCTTATGCGAAAGCAGTGAACGCTCATAGACATGAGAATGACCGCTTAACACCAAGTCCACATCATACTTCTCTAAAATCGGCAGTATGTTTTCTCTCATTTGTACCATGCGTCCACGAGAGTCATAATAGCTGTCTGAATCGTGACTTCCTTTAGAGTATGGCGGGTGATGGAAGATGGCTATGGTCCAGAGTTTTGTGTTGGCTGCAAGATCTTTTTTAAGCCACTGCGCCATCTCACCATCAGCATCTCTGTCAACCGTTTGTGAATCCAAAAGTACAAAATGGACATTACCCTTTTCAAAAGAGAAGTAAGACTCACTTCCTGAAGCAACACCTCCAGACTCGCCTTGAGTCGGAAATTCGAAGATGTCATAAAAGGCCCAACGTCGGGCATCATGATTTCCTATAACAGGCCATAGAACATGAGATTTCAACATCTTGGGAAATGCATTGAAAATACTTTTATTAAACTGCTCTTGCGTGCCACTTCTATAGGCGTTATCTCCCAGCATCAACCATGTATCGATCTGTTTATCTCCCACATGCTGCATCATCGCCTTGTAGTTCTCCTGCTGCGCACTGTTGAAGTTACCAGAGTCACCTAAAACCCAGATGCGTTGGGTTCTGTTCTCATCGTCATTGAGTGTCTCAAAACTGCGCTTTGTGTTGTCGATCTTTAGGGATTTTGCATCCACGCTGTAGTTGTACTCTGTCTCTTTTTGAAGACCTTTTACCTCAACACGGTGGTATTGTGTTGGTCTGCTTTCACATAGTTTATGGTCTAGTATTTTTCTACCATAATGAACACAACCCACCTCAGCCTCGGGCGTCTGCCACTTCACTACAACGCTCTGCTGTGTCATCTTCTGAAGGTAAGGCTTTCGGTCCACATACTTGTTGCTCTCATACCAGACCTTTGTAAAACGGCCTATTCCAAATAATAGTGCAGCCACTACTAGAAAGAGCACCGTATATTTTAAAATTCTCTTGAACATTATTATTCCTCTATATTATAAAAAGCCCATTATAGTACTGAAGAGGTTACAAGCGACTTTTTATAACCCAAAATACATAATAGAAATAGAAGCACACATTGCAATCTATTCTATTTCGCATCTTGGGTATAATAACGCCATGAAAAAACCGTATGTTTGGGACAACTACTCTGATCAGCCTGCCCAGCTGAAAGATCGTGCTTTTAAGAAAAATGGACGTAAAAAAGAGCTCTTCTCACTCATATACACCTATCTCTCTTCACTGTTTCTACTCCCTGTTTTTATGCTTTTGCAACATCTTGTCAAACCCCGAAGTATCAACACCAAACACTTTTTTGGCATGAGCGTCAACTTAGAGTACTTCCCTGAAGAGAGTGTTGCACTTGTAAACGAACTTGAAGTAGACACCCTTCTCATACGCCTGCCACTGTGGGAGATGAACAACTTAAAGCACTATGTAGATTTTATACAGCAGTTTTCAGACAAAAAGATCATCCTTAACATCATGCAAGACAGAGAGCATGTTACAGACCTCAAGCTTTTAGAGAAAGACCTCATCCTTATTTTTCAAGCACTACAAAATAATGTAGCACTTTTTCAGGTAGGCACTACGATTAACCGTGCCAAATGGGGCTTTTTTAGTGTCGGAGAATACTTAAGGTTCTTTCAGGTCGCCTACAGACTCAAACGCGCCACCTTCCATGACATCAAGCTCATGGGACCCTCGGTCATAGACTTCGAGTACCATTTTACGCTTCATGCCCTCTTTAACTTTTTTAGACTCAAGTACGACGCCCTCTCCTCTCTGCTCTATGTTGACAGACGGGGTGCCCCTGAAAACAGGCAGATGGGATTTGACCTTCTAAAGAAGATCAAACTTCTTGACGCCTTAAGCTACTTCTCTCCCAAAACAAAAAGAGAGCTCTATCTCACCGAGACCAACTGGCCCATCACCAAGACCGCACCCTACGCACCCACCAGCGAACATGAATGCATTAGTGAGAGCCTCTACACAGAGTATATGTTGCGCTACTATCTGCTCGCTTTTGCTTCACAACGTGTTGATGCTGTCTACTGGCATCAGCTGATCGCACCGGGGTATGGACTGATCGATTCAAGAGATGGGTTAAAAAAACGTGAAGCCTTTGAAGCATTCAGGGTCATGCTCCGACAGTTAAAAGAAGCAGCATTTGTAAACTTTAGCGTGACGCAAGAGCGCTACACACTTGTTGTGAAAAACACAAAAGGGCATCTCACTGTTGTCTGGTCCCTGCATCCGACCACACTTCAGCTTCCCCAGACTTTAAGTTATTATGACTACCTTGGTCATGAACACCAAGGTAAGAGTATAGAGATCACTGGTAGCCCTATCTACATAACAAAGAATATTTATGACCTTTAAAAACCGATTTACCCCCATCATTGCAGCACTTTCTGCCTCCCTTTTACTGCTCTTTTCAGTAAGACTCTTTTTATGGTTACGTTACAGCGACCTCTTTAGCGACCTCAGCACTTACGAGACCCTGCAATCCTTTGTTCTTGGTAGCCGTGTGGATCTCATCTCCATCCTTACCTTCACTGCCCTTCTCATTTTGGTGGCTACCTTACCACTCAAATTTGTCTTTAACACTAAAGTACGCACCTTTTTTGGTCTGCTTTGGGGACTTATTACTGCCACTATATTTGCCATTAGTTTTGGAGATGTTCTCTACTTCGAGTACACCCTGCGTCACCTCTCCAATGAGCTTTTCAACCTCACCAACGACACCGACATCATCATCGACATGGCCCTGCACTCTTACCTGCTCTACACGCTGATCTCCACTGTTGTCATCGCCCTTATTATCACATTTTTCATCTGGCTCTTTAGACAGAAGATAGAAAAACAAAATGTTAATGCCAAGAGTTGGTTTAGTGTCATTCTCGTCATTATCGTACTCTTTTTGGGGATCAGGAACAAGGTAACAGGTAAAAGTTTTGGGGTCTCTGATGCCTTTGCCGTCAACAAGGTCAGTTCTGGAAACTTGGCCATTAACGGTTTTTTCAGTGTCTATCGTACTGCAAAAAATACCGGCTACAAAAACAACCACTTCTCTTTCAAAAAGGCACTCACCATCACCAAAAAGATGATGGACTCCAACAACAGCAGCTTTATCTCTACTCAAGCACCCATACAGCGTGCATTTTTACAGCCTAAAGGTAAAACGTACAATGTAGTCTTTGTACTCATAGAGTCTTGGGGCGCAGAACATCTTGACAGTTATACCCCTTACGAGCCACTGGGTGTCACCCCCTACTTCACTTATCTCTCCAACCACGGTATGCGTTTTGACCGTTTTTACGCCAATGGCAGTCGCTCCATCTATGGCATTACTACCATTTTGAGCGGTGTAGCCAAACCAGCAGGGTTTCCCCCACTTGGAAACGGTTTAGAGTTTTCAAACCTCACTTACTTAGCTGGGATTTTAAAGAAAAATGGTTATGACACCCTCTCCATGCAGGGCTCTTCTCGCCGTTCTTACCGTATGGACTCGGTCATGAACTTGAGTGGGTTTGACCAATACTACGGTAAAAGTGATATCCCCAATGTAGAGACTATAGATGCAGGACATAGCGATGGTGGCATCGGTACTTTTGACTACAACACCCTACACTTTCTGCATCAAAAGATCAATACGCTCAAGCCACCATTTTTTGGTTTTGTCTTTACCGCCTCAACCCATACCGACTTTCATGTCCCACAAAAAAAATATGAGAAGTTTGAGCACTCTCTTAGTGGCTACAAAGGCTATCTTAATACGATGTACTATGCAGATGACGCCATTAAACGTTTTATGAGCGAAGTCCAAGATGAACCCTGGTTTGACAACACTATCTTTATCTTCACAGGAGACCATGGGTATAAAAGTGCTGCCAGAGGCCTTTCCAAGAAGATGCGTCATGTCAAAAAAGCGGCAGCGAGCATCGAACACCACCGCGTCCCTTTGGTCATCTATGCACCCAAGATCATAGCGCCTTCTAAAAATCCTACTCTGGGCTCTCATGCTGACATCCTGCCAACCATCATCGATATGCTTGGACTTCAAAACAGTTACAGTGCCATCGGCTCATCGCTTTTTGATAAAAGTGTGCATGAGCGTTTTGTCTATATTCAAGAGGGCAGCAGTATGGGGCTCATCACTGATAAAGGTTATGTCAAGCATAATTACAAAAACATAATCGAGACCAATGTCAAAGACCCAAAAGCAATCGCAGATAAACTTTTGAGTGTTGACAAAGTAGAAACCACCTTACTAAAAGAGAACCGATGGGCCAAGTAATACCACCTCAAGAGGTCACCTCCATCCTTGTCATCCTGCCCAACTGGCTCGGTGACGCTGTCATGACCACACCTGCCATAGAGTTCCTCTGTGAGGTCTATCCCCATGCCACGCTGACACTGGTGGGCTCTTTTGTCTCCATAGAAGCACTTAAGTACCATCCACTCTGTAAAAATGCCTATATTGATGAGACCAAAAAGGGTGGCATACGACTTTTAAAGACTTATGCCTTTGCAAAAAAGCTAGGCAAGCATGATCTGGGCATCACATTTAGAAACCAGCTGCACTCCTCTCTGCTACTGCGCTGGAGTGGTACCACACAGACCATTGCAAGAGCTTCATGGCACGCTTCCCTCTTTTTAGACCATGCACATCAAGTTCCCCAAGGCCACTTGGTCACACAGTATGTCTCTCTCGTCGAGACCATCAGTGCACATCCATGTAAAGTCATTCCCCGTCTACGTCTTTTTATAGAACCCTATCACTATGAAAACCCTACATTAGGTATCAACCCAGGTGCCACTTACGGCTCTGCCAAACGTTGGTATCCTGAGAAGTTCGCTGCAGTTGCTGCCCACTACGCCCACCGCTATGAGATCATTATTTTTGGGGGTCCGGGAGAGAAAGAGATGGCCAAGGCCATAGAAGACGAACTTATCAGCCTCGGTATCAACAACTTTACCAACCTCGCAGGTGAAACCACCATAAAGTCTCTCTGTTCTCACATAGGAGGGCTCTCGCTCTTTATCACCAACGACAGTGGCCCTATGCATGTTGCCGCTGCTTATCAGGTACCTACGGTCAGTATATTTGGACCCACCAAACATCTTGAAACCTCACAATGGCGCAATGCCCACAGTGATATCGTACGTCATGAGATAGCGTGTGCGCCGTGTATGAAACGTGAGTGCCCGCTCAAACATCATGAGTGTATGAAGTTGATAGAGGCAGAAGAGGTCATCGAAGCAGTAGAGAACCTATAGTCGTAAGTAAGATCGAATTAACAGACACCAGTCTGATTTCGAAATAAAAACTTATACAATTAAAGGAAATACATTTTTCCCAAGCTCTTCTATTACCTCATTAGCAGGCCTTTTGCTCAACTTTAAATAAAAAATAATATGATTAACACCTAATTTTTTCATTGTAGTTAGATAAGAGATCAAATATTTTTTACCTGAAGAGAATCCTAAGTGTATAGGATAAGGACCAGCATCATCATCTTCCAATAAATCTAACATTAAACCTTGAGTATATGGCTTGAAACCATAAGGTTCAGTAAGTGTTTTCCACTGCTTTAATGTTTTTTCTAAACGTTTTACAGGTTGAGGAAAATTTATCCATCCATCACTATTTTTAGCTATCCATTCTTGTGATTGTAAAGCATAAGCAGTTGTCATCATAGCTATGTTTGATTCATAGGGCTTTGGTAGCATATCGCTATTAATCATTTCACCTAAATTACTTCTTATTAATGGAAAATAATTTGAGAATAATAATTTTATATATTCAATAGTCTCTCTATATCTACTTTCTCGACTCTCATAGGCAATACCATAAGCTGGAAATTCTAAAGGTCTATCTCCTGCGGCTGTACCTAAAACAACTCTTCCTTTCGACAATACATCAACCGATGCGGCTGCTTTTGCAATATCGATAGGATGATGCAGTGGTAGAACAACACTACCTGTTGCCAAGGTTATAGTTGATGTTTTTGAAGCGATATACGCCATATATACAAAAGGATCAAATATTTGACCTACATCACCAAAGTTTGGATCACGCAAAGGTATATCTCTAAACCATAAGCCTTTAAATCCTAACGCTTCTGCCCTTACGGCCAATTCCACCTGATTATCCATGGTCGGGATGTCTTTTGAAAAGGCTTCGATAGGCATAAATAAACCAAAGGTTAATTTTTCTTCTTGATATATGGTGTGGAATCCTCTGTTGAATGTCTTTTTACTGTTTTTCATAAACTATTTCTCCGTTCATTATTGTCATATTTACAATGGTTTTATGTATTTTTTTTTCATTCACATCTAATAAATTTTGATTTAAAACTATTAAATCTGCATTTTTTCCAGCTTCTATAGAGCCAAGACTTTTTTCGGCACCCAATTGATATGCTGCATTGAGTGTATATGCCTGTATGATCTGTTCTATGCTGAGTTTTTCTTGTGAACTTGAAAGAACAGCTGCATCAGAAGAAGTCCCAACCTTCTGGCGTGTCACTGCAATTTCCATATTTAAAAAAGGTGTACATTTTTCATATGATATATCACACGCAGGAAAATCACTTGATGCTGATACCGTAATGTTATTATCAAAAAAAGTTTTAAACCGAACAAGTTTCTTTTCCCATGCTTCAAATAACATATATTTGTACTCATAATATCCATTTCCCGCTGCATTAAAAGGTTGAATGTTCGCAATAATATTGAGATTGTTCATACGATAAAAATCTGTTTGCCTCACCATATTTACGTGGGCCAAACTAATTCTACTTTTAGATTTTGGATATTTTTTCTTTAGTTTTTCAAGAGCATTAAGTGCCTGATTAACACTTGCATCTTGTGTCGTGTGTATCATAATATTTATATTGTTAGCAAGTAGAGGACCTATGTAGTTTCTTAACTTTTCAGTGTCAAACTGTATAGCGAAATTGTCATTACTTGAATTGTCATTAGAAAATTTTACGGCATTTATATTTAACAATTTAGTATCATATAAATGCTTTAATCTTTTATATTCTTTAACACTATGTTGAGCATCCTTGTCACTCACAATGTAATGCGAAGCAAAATATCTAACAGGTAAAAGGTTCTCCTTTTCGAGCTTTTGTAATGCAAGAAAAGCGTTCTCTTCAACCGCTGGAATTCCAGCGTCAAAAATAGAGGTTACCCCGTATTTAGAAAGCGTAGGCAGAAAAGATTTTAAACTTTTATAAAAGCGTCCAGGTGTAGCAATGTTCATCTTTTTAAAATGTGGCCAAAATGCTTCACCCTCAACTAGAAATCCTGTTGGCGCGCCATTACTGTCTCTCATATAATATTGCATTCCAGGTAATGGATCTTTAGTATTTGATGAAATTCCAAGGTAGTGAAGTGTTTTACTGTTTACCCATGCACTGTGCCCATTGTTTGAGATTAAGAAAACTTTTTTATTTGGAATAACACTGTCCAATTGTTCTGCAGTCGGTCCATTTTCACCTAGAGAAAAAGGGTAAAATCCAAATCCGCTAATAATCTCTTCTTGTGGATGTTCTTGAGCATACTGTGATATCTGTTTTAAGATGTTACGCTTGCCCTTGTTTTTAATGCCAACACCTAGATTCAGAAGTAAAGCTGCTATAGCTATATGAGTATGAGCATCAATTATTCCAGGCATCATAAATTGACCCTTTAAGTCAATAATCCTAGTATTTTTTAATGTATAGGTCAATGCCTTTTTCGTTGTACCAACATAGCTTATTTTCTTATTATCAACTACTACCGCCTCTACCCAAAGCTTGTTTTTATCAACAGTATAAATTGCACCATTTATAAAAATCGTATTAGCAGATAAGGCTATCGGTAATAAAGTAGTTAACAAATAAATTATTTTATTCATAATCAACTCATCTTTTATATATGGTGTATCTAAATATCCCATTACTTTTCCTCGTCTTAATAATTTGAGTCAAGTATTCCATAAAACGGTATACTATGCTAGTGTCGTTTATGACATTTTAGATGCTAAAACTGACAATGAGGATGATATGGATCAAAGTTTTCAAATATCAGCACCTATAAGTGTAGCTATAATTAATCTACCAAATTCTCTCATATCTTCTATTCTTGGTATTGAAGATATCTTTCATATTGCTAACACTTTTTGTGTAAAAGACAAATCTCGTTTGTTTAGTGTGCACATTGTTCAAGAAGAAAAATCAATTGTAAATTTTCAATCTAATGTTCATTTAAACACAAAAACTTTAGATTTAAAACAAAACTTTGATGTCATCATTGTGCCTCCAATTATTGGAGATGTAAGTGATATTAAGGTGTCTAAAGCATTAAATATATGGTTGCACCATATGTATTCACAAGGAAGTTATATTTGCTCGGTCTGTGTTGGTGCTTATGT
>JALSUN010000228.1 GCA_027061425.1 Helicobacteraceae bacterium | reverse complement strand
ACTCCGGCGACTCCCAACCAGGTTGACAAAACAAAGACACTTTTCATATCCCAGCGTACTGGTTTTGCTTCTACTTTGGTGTTGTCATAGGCAATGGTCATGATAGGAATATCGTTGAGCAGTGCCAGCAGGATGATCATGATGGCAGTAATAGGATAGAAGTCGAAGACCACGATAGCCAGTGTCATGAATATCAGGATACGGATGGTCTCGGCGATTCTGTAGACGACATAGCTCTTCATCCGTTCAAAGACGATCCTCGCCTGTTCTATGGCATCGACAATAACACGAAGACCTGGGGCCATAAGTACGATGTCTGCAGCTGCACGGGCTGCATCGGTCGCACCACTGACTGCAATACCACAGTCTGCCTTTTTAAGTGCGGGAGCATCATTGACACCATCACCTGTCATTCCGATGATGTGATCAGCTTTTTGGAGCTTTTCTACGATGTAGTATTTGTCTTCAGGAAAGACCTGTGCAAAACCGTTGGTCCTCTCTATGATCTTAACGATCTCAGATTCGTGTTTTTTGACCCTGCCTTCTTCGAGTGGTTGTTTTTCGAGCTCTTTTTGGACTTCTGTAACGATCTTTTTGACCGTCTTGTTAAGGGCTTCTTCACTCAGGTCAGTTTTGACTGATCTTAAGATAGAACGAGACAATATCTCTGATAGATAAACATACTCTTTGGTTCCCTCTCCTTTGAGCTCTTTGATATCTTCAATATCCTCTCCTATATCGAGTACACCGGCAATATATTTTGCCACAGCAGTATTGTCGCCTGTGACCATCTTGACAGAGACACCTTTTGCATTGGCCTCAGCAATAGCCTCTTTGGAATCTTCTCGAGGCGGATCGAAGAGTGGCATTAAGCCTACAAAATGGAACTGATCCTCTTCACATTTTTTATAAGCAACACCCAGTGTTCTAAAACCTTTTTCTGCAAAAGCTTCTACTTGGTGATAGGCTTCGTCTTTATCAAACTCATGGCTGTCACAGAGTTCAATGATGACCTGTGGTGCTCCTTTGGTATAGATATAATCTTCATACACTCCTTCCGTCTTTTTATGTACAGGATCAAAAGGGATGAACTTCTTCATAGTTGACTTACTCAACTCTTGCGAAAGGTGATGTGTTTCAAGATACTCAAAGATCGGTTTTTCTATAGGGTCTTCGTTCTCTTTTTTACTGGAATAGGCTGCAAACAGCATTAACTTGTCCCGATCGTAGGTACCTACAAGATAAGGTTCGGCTAGGCTCATCTTGTTCTGTGTCAGTGTACCTGTTTTGTCGGAGCAGAGGATGTCCATACCAGCAGCCTCTTCAATAGCGGAGAGTTTGGTAACGATGGCCTCTTTCTTTGCCAGTACCCGTGCACCGAGCGCCATGGTCACAGTAAGAACAGCTGGCATGGCTACCGGAATCGCTGAAATAGTTAAAATGAGTGCAAAGATCAAAAGGTCTAGCAGGGGTTCATCATTTTGAATACCATGCCAGACGATGATGCCGATCAGCACTATCGTCATAATAATAAGGAAGTCACCGACCTTGATGACCATGGCCTGAAAGTGTCCACTTTCCTCTTTTTCTGCTTTTGCGACAAGTCCTACGGTTTTTCCAAAATAGGTGTTAAGCGCAGTTGCAGTGACCTTCGCAACCATCTCGCCTTGTTTGATGATGGCATTGGCATAGAGTGTTTCACCTTTTTGTTTGTTAACTGGAAGCGACTCCCCTGTTAAAGCAGACTGATCCACTTGTAAAAAGTCACCACCGCCAAGCAGCGTACAGTCTGCAGCAACAACATCACCGATCTTTATTTTGATGATATCATCGGGTACAACCTCTTTTGCATCGATGTTTTTCCATTCACCGTCGCGCATGACAAGCGCTTTGCGCGCCAGTTTCTTCTTGAGTACAGAGATGGCACTGAGCGCTTTGGACTCTTGGTAGAAGTCTACAAAAGCATTGACCAGTAACATAAACATGATGACAGAAAAATCTTCCCAGCGTCTTGCAACAGCAGAGAGAATTGCTGCGACTTCTATCATCCAGGGAATAGGCCCCCAAAATCTCCTAAAAAGGCGGTGTATCCAACTTTCCTCTTTTTCATTCAACTCATTGTAGCCATACTTTTCAAGACGTTCTTTAACTTCTTCTTCGCTAAGCCCGTTTAAGTGATCCATTTCTACATCATTTTTCATCATTTATCCTTCTCATTTCCAACTGTACAACACTTCATCTTCTAACAACATCTCGATCTCAAGGAGTCGGTTGTATTTTGCCAGTCTTTCACTGCGTGAAGCGGAACCGGTCTTTAGGTGACCGCCATCCATGGCGACGGCGAAGTCGGCCAGGAAAGTGTCTTCTGTCTCACCTGAGCGGTGTGAGAGCAGGTACCTCCAGCCATTGTCACGGCACATCCTTACGGCATCTATGGTCTCGGTCACGGTACCGATCTGGTTGAGTTTTATAAGTGAAGAGTTGGCAGTCTGTTCTTTGATGCCACGCGAGATGAACTTGGTGTTGGTGACGAAGATGTCATCTCCAATAACCTCTATTTTGTCGCCGAGTTCTGCTGTAAATTTGGCAAAACCTTCCCAGTCTTCTTCTGCCAAAGGGTCCTCCCAAAAGATGATCGGGTATTTCTCTATCCACTCTTTTGCCAGGGTGATGAGGTCGTCACTGCTCTTATGACCGGCACCTGACCATTTAAGATCATAATTACCCTGTTTGTCCGAGCAAAAAGAGGTGGCTGCACTGTCAATGCCTATCATGATATCTTTGCCTGGTTCAAACCCTGCTGCTTTAATGGCTTCGATGATAAGCTCCATGGCCTCTTCGTTGCTGCCGAGGTCTGGGGCGAAACCGCCTTCATCTCCGACAGAGGTTGTGAGACCGCGGGAGGCCAGGATCTTCTTGAGTGCATGAAAAGTCTGTGCTACATAGCGCAGGCCCTCACCAAAACTTGGCGCACCTACGGGCACTGCCATGAACTCCTGAAAGTCTACACTGTTGTCGGCATGTTCGCCGCCGTTGAGAATGTTCATGCAGGGCACGGGGATACGTCTGGCATCAGTCCCGCCAAGGTAGCTGAACAGCTCCTCTCCGCTTGAGGCTGCCGCGGCTTTTGCCGCAGCCATGGAGACACCGAGAATGGCGTTGGCACCGAGGTTCGATTTGTTTTCCGTACCGTCAAGTGTGATCATGGCATGATCGATCTTTGCCTGTTCTCTGGCATCCATACCGATGACAAGCGGGGCGATCCTGTCGTTGACATTGGCGACCGCGTTTAAGACACCCTTGCCGTCATAACGCTCGGCATTGCCGTCTCTGAGTTCAACGGCTTCATACTCACCCGTACTTGCTCCCGAGGGAACGGAAGCTGAGACTTTTGTTTCATCTTCGAGTTCCATGAAGACACGTACGGTAGGATTCCCTCGTGAGTCGAGTATCTCTAATGCTTTGACACTTTTAATCATACTATTGGACATCTTTTTCCTTTTGATTATTATAGGGTTATTTTAACAGCTTCAATGCTTCATTGACAGTGGCATCTTCTGAAGTGATGGCATAGATGGCCTTAGCCATCTTGATCGCCTCTTTGAGCGGACGCTGGTGAATGTTGCGTCCGGTCCCGTTGCCGCGGCTTTTACCTATGCTCTTTTGTTCATATAACTCGGTTAAAAATGCTTTCTCATCCGTTTTTGCGCCACCTTCACAGAGCACGCCGCTTCTGCCTGCTGCCGTAGTCACTTCCTGCAGCAGTTTGGGATCGAATGTACCATCCTTGGTGTAGGGGACTTTAAGCTTGATGAAGTCCGCTCCGAGAGCGGCACCGACACCTGCGGCCCCGGCGATGAGATGGGGATCATGCTCATCTTTTACAAAGTTGCCTTTAGGGTATATCCACAACACCGCCAACAATCCGTTAAGATGGGCTTCGTGTACGATCTTTGCTGCCTCTTTAAGCATCTCATGTTCATGTTCGCTTCCAAGGTAGAGGGTGTAGCCAACTCCTTTGATGTCCAGAGCGCTGCTCTTTTGAAAGGCAACGACATCGGAGACACTCAGCCAGGCTTGAGAAAAAGGATCTTTTTTTGCGTAAGGGATGATGTTGGTTTTGGCATTGAGCTTCACCAGGTAGGGGATGTTTTTATAGTCACGACCATAACTGCTGATAAGACCGAACTGCGTGGCGAAAACACCGATCTTCGCTTTGGAAGCGATCTTGAAGAGATGTTCGGGGTCGTTGTCTTCGAGCGGGATCTCTTTGCCGTAAAAGTCGTTGTTGAGATGTTCGACCTTCTGGTCACCTGCAAAAAGCATGAGGTGTCCACTGTTATTGGTAGCTGTTTTGAGGTTCTTTTTATATTTTGCGACCTTTTTTTCAGGTACGTCTGCGGGTATGTGAAACTTCATGACTTGTCTCCTTTATTATCATCATCGATCTGATCCAAAAAGGCACTTCCCATTAGTAGCGCCATACCATCGAGTAGAAGGCTGATGCCGACGAGTATACCGATGAGGTATATGGAACTCATCGGCCAGCCTATGAGGAACAAGACACCCAGAACCAGAGAGGTGAGAGCGTTGAACAGCCAGGCCAGCCACATCTTGTGCGGTCTGAGTGAAAAGGCGAGACCAAACCCTGCAAATGCATCAGTGAAGAAGTAGATCGAAAAAATGATACCCATCGCTGCAGCACCCTGCAGGGGATAGAGCAAAATAATACCGGAAGAGAGAAAAAGAATGAAGCTTTTTAGCCAGCCCACCCAGTCTTCACGGTTGCTTTTCCATGTCAAAATAGCAGACGTTGTTCCGGCAAAGAGCATGACATAGGCGACAGCCATGACGGTGGTCAGTGTCAAAAATACAGGAAAGATGATGCCTGCCATGCCTAAGAGTATAAAGATCACACCGCTGATCTGCGCATGCTTTTTGAAATGATCAATAAGGTTTTTGTTTACATTCATCTCGAGGTTGAGATTTTTATGCCATCTCCACATGATCTACCTCCCCATCTTTTGTTCGAGTTCGCCGATCTGTTGAATGGTCTTTAAGACACTGTCGGGGTTGAGGCTGATGGAGTCGATGCCCAGTTCTACAAGGAACTCTGCCATCTCCGGATAGTCCGAAGGTGCCTGACCGCAGAGGCCGCTGTGGCGGTTGTTTCGCTTGCACCCTTCTACTGCCATCTTGATCATGGTCTTGACCCCTTCATCGCGTTCATCATAGTCGAAAGCGACCACTTCGCTGTCACGGTCCACGCCGAGTGTAAGCTGGGTCAGGTCATTGCTTCCGATGCTGAAGCCGTCAAAGATCTCGCTGAAGGCATCGATCTGGATGACATTGTTGGGGATCTCGCACATGACATAGATCTCTAGGCTGTTCTCTCCCTGTTTAAGACCGTACTTGGCCATGGTGTCGATGACCTTCTGACCTTCAGTGACCCTGCGACAAAACGGGATCATCAAAGTGACGTTGTCAAAACCCATCTCCTCACGTACCCGTTTCATCGCTGCACACTCGAGAGCAAAACCCTCTTCATAGTTGGGGTGGGCATAGCGTGAGGCACCTCTGAAACCGATCATCGGATTGTCTTCTTGTAGTTCGAAAGTACTTCCGCCTAAGAGTGTCGCATATTCGTTGGACTTGAAGTCACTCATGCGGACAACACAGGGTTTGGGATAGACTGCAGACG
>JALSUN010000227.1 GCA_027061425.1 Helicobacteraceae bacterium | reverse complement strand
CGATTTAACTGTTGCTTCTGACTTCCGTAACAAAGACTTCGCTAACGCTTATGGTGTACTTCTTGGTGGATCAGTTCTTGCTGGTGTAACTTGTCGTGCAATCTTCGCAGTAAACGAAGAAGGTGTTATAACTTACAAAGAGATCGTTCCAGAGATCACTGAAGAGCCAGAATACGATAAAGCACTAGCTGCTGTTAAGTAATTTTGCTTAGAAGAGGAGCTTGCTCTTCTTCACCTCTCCTCATATGAGGAAAACTTCTATTATAAATCCCCTAAAATATTTCATTTCATTTTAAATTTTCTCTGATACACTCATACTGTCTATATGAACACCTCTAAAAATGCTACATATTGTTAGTACTAGGAATGTGTCCATAAAGTAATAACATGATCTGTTAGTCATAAGGATGAAAATGAAAAATCAATATAAAAAACTACTCTCTATCGTAGCAATAACTACATTTGCAATAACACCAGCCAGCGCTGATCTTTTACGCATAGAAGGTGCAGTAGGTGCTTGGCAAACAACACCAACCGGTACTATTAGCTATGCTGATACCAACTCTTTTGACTTGGTAGATCAGTCTGGATTTGAGTCCACAACAAACATGTATGCATGGGTCTACCTTAAACATCCAATCCCAGTTGTTCCTAATGTACGTATAGAGTTTGCTGATCCGCAATTTAGTGGTGATATTAAACAAAAAATCGAATGGGACGGCAATGTTTATGCAAGCGGTACTAATAGTCTCTCTTTGACTCAGTATGATACGGTACTTTACTATAACATCCTAGATAACACTCTTTGGAGCACTATTGATCTCGGTCTTGATGTTAAATACATCGATGGAAATTATCAACTTAGTGAGAGCACGGGTACGCTTGCTAAAGTTGATCAAGATTTTTCTATCATAATGCCACTTGCTTATGTTCGTGGGCGTGTTCAAATTCCTGTGACTGATATTGGTGTTGAAGCTATTGTTAGAGGAATTACATATAGTGATAACACTGTAGTAGATGCAGAGATAAAACTAGACTATACTCTAGACTTTGTACCTATTGTACAGCCAGGACTTGAGCTAGGTTACCGTTATCAGCAAGTTAAATTAAATGCTAGTAGTATTGGACTTGATGCAAACCTTGACACAACATTCTCAGGTGTCTATGGCGGTATTATGGTGCGTTTCTAAAAGAGAGGGAACCCTCTCTCCTGCATTTCTCACAAACTTATCACCATTTTTTCTATAATCAAGTTATGACGTATAAAACACTATAAATATATAGTTATTGCGTCAATAAATGTTATAATTTCTTATGCAAAAACCACTTCAAACTATTCTATTTTTAATACTGCTAACTTCTACTCTAGAGGCGGGCAAGTGGCAAGTAAATGCTGGAGTAGGTGCATGGTCCAACACATCTCAAGGGAATATTGTTCACAATGGCAATGTTAATCTACTAGGTATGGTAGCAAAAGATGTTACCTTGACGGACAGTATGAGCAGTAGTAGTGTTATGCAGGGTTATCTATATGTTCGCTTACTCCACCCTATACCAGTAATACCAAACATTGCATTTGAATACGTTGAGAGTGAAGGAGATGGGGCTATTTCTTATCTTGGAAGTAGTGCCTCTTGGCTTCCTGTTAATATTTCACTTCATTCCAACACACAACTCAACATCACACAGTATGACACGTTACTTTTTTATAATGTAGTCAAGACAGATTTTGGGTTGGTCTTGGATCTGGGAGCAGATGTAAAGTATATGAATACACAATATCAAGTGCCTGACTTAAGTGTCAATACTGTGGGTGACAGCGTTGTTCCTATGCTTTATCTTCACGGTGCGTATGCGATTATAAAGCGTGGTCTTAGTGTGGACTCAGACATAAAGTATATCACGGATGGCAGTTCAACACTGTATGACTTCCGTGCTAAAGTAGCCTATGTCTTACCTATACAAAGTGCACTGAAACCAGGAGTAGAACTTGGATATAGATCGCAGCGTTTTCAAGTTGAGGGTGAAAGCAGTCAGCTTTTAGGAGATATTTTTTCTGAAAAAAGTGATGTTGACGTTACCTTTAGTGGTCTGTATGGTGGGGTTACTCTGAAGTTTTAGAAACCAGAATTGTCTGTTTTGTTCATAAAACGTTTGTCAATTATGGCGACTTCATTTTCGAGTGTTATTCCATATGTCTCATGAACACGCTCTTTTGCTAACTGCATTAAAGCGATCGCATCATCAAAACTTCCTTTTCCAAGATTAACCATAAAATTGGCATGTTTTTGACTATAGGCCATATTACCAACACGGTGACCTTTTAGACCAACCGCTTCAATGAGTCGTCCGGCATGGTCACCTTCTGGGTTTTTGAAAAAACTACCAGCACTTGGATCGTGGGGTTGGTTGGCCCGCATCTGTTTAAACATCTCTATCTTGCTATGATCAAACCCTTGTTCAAGTTCAAAAATACCTTCAAAAGCGACTTTGTCTATATTAGTGCTACGGTAACCGTATTCAATCTCACCAAGAAGACGGTACCCATCTTTGAAATGGACCTTGTGTAGGTGGTTGAAGATCTCATACTCTTTCAAGCCTGCATTCATCTGCAACATACCCCCTATAGTACCCGGAAGGTGTGCAACAAACTCAAAATTGGCAATGTTGTTTTTTTTACAAAAAGAGACAACCTTTCCCCCGGGTGTTGCTGCACCTATATGCAACTTGTTGTCTATGATTTTGATGTAGTCAAATGCTTTTGAGAGTTTCATAAGTGGGGGATGCTCTGGGCCGATGAGTAAGTTGTTAGCCGAACCTATTAAGTACGCATTATCTGGGTATTCGTGGCTGTCTATCATGTATACGTCAGCAATGGGGCCGATGTGGATCGAACTGAATTTTGCGAAGTTTATAGTTTTAAATGGGCTGATGATTGCACCTTTTTCTCTTGGTGGAGAGGGACACAGCTTTCCTTTCTCGCAATGCTCGAAGAGTGAAAGTTGCTGTCCCCCTGCTGGAAAGTTCCTATGGTTGACCTTTTTTAACGCTTTGCTAAAAGGCATGTCATATCCCCCTGCTGGAGGGCGCTTAGCTGTTGCGCAACTCTGTATATTCCCTTGGGATTAAAAAGTCTTCCGCTTTTATTTGGGTGTCGTAGAAACCGTGTTTGAAACCTAATTCATAAAGTTTGTCTATGGCTTTGAGTTGTAGAGGGCTTAGTTCTACGGAGTCATCATTGGCATAAAGCTCAAGGTACTTGTCTAGTGTTTTACCTTCAATACGTACAAGTTTCTCTTTAACTAGACGTTCACATAGCTCATCTTTTCTGTCACGAGCTACTTTTACAGCCTCTGTAAGTGTCTCTTCATAAGCTATAGCCTTAGTTAATGGCAGTGAACGACGAATGGCCATACCACCTAGAGGAAGTGGAAGTTCAGTGCCTGCCAACTCTTGCCATATGTCCCACATCTCACGTTCTACTTCAAGTTCATCACCAAAGGTTAAGATACTTTCGTGGATGAGCACACCTGCATGAACCTGACCACTGCGAACCGCCTCTTCTATCTCTAAAAAGTCCATATAAACAGGACGCGCATCAGGGTAAGCCATGCGAAAGAGCATAGCATTGGTGGTGTACTTGCCACTCAGTGCTACCTTAAAATTGCGCTTGAGTTTGGTCTCTTTACGACGGATGAGTTTAGGTCCATACCCCTCTCCAAAACTGACAGCGGTACGAAGGAGGGCGTAATCCTCACGTATATGTGGATAAAGGGCAAAGCTTATCGCTGAGATATCATAGGTCCCTTTCAGCGCTTCAACATTAAGTGTCTCTATATCAAGAGGAATGTTGTCAAAATCAACACCATCTTGGGAAACCCAGCCAAATTTAATGGCGTAATACATAAAAATATCGTCTGCGTCAGGTGAGTGTGCTATAAGCATTTTGTTCAAGTTTAGTCCTAAAAAAGGTTTTTGAGGTGTCTGAAGTGAGGCCTCATAAATTATGCTGATTTTAACCTAAGAACGCTAAAATTACAGACTATTGTGATTTTAACTGTTTGGTTCAGAAAATATGACAAAATGCAATGTTTATGTAAAATAACTTGCATATAGACATATAATGTTAATAAATAAATATAAGACAGTAATAACTGCCATGTAAGAGGATTATAAAATGGACGCAAATAAACAAAAATCACTAGACTTAGCAATGAAGCAGATCGATAAAGCCTTTGGTAAAGGGGCGTTGATGCGTCTTGGAGACAAAGACTTTGAACCTATAGAAGCGATTAGTACCGGTTCACTTGGTTTGGATCTGGCTTTAGGCATAGGTGGTGTACCAAAAGGTCGTGTTATTGAGATTTATGGTCCAGAAAGTTCAGGAAAAACAACGCTGACTCTTCAGATTACTGCCGAATGTCAAAAAAATGGCGGTGTTTGTGCTTTTATTGATGCAGAGCATGCGCTTGATGTCGCTTATGCCAAAAACCTTGGTGTTGATGTAGACAACCTTTTGGTGTCACAGCCTGATTATGGTGAGCAAGCACTTGACATTGTTGAGACGATCGCCCGTTCTGGCGCTGTTGATCTGATTGTCATTGATTCTGTTGCTGCCTTGACGCCAAAAGTAGAACTTGAAGGTGAGATGTCAGACCAACAAGTGGGTGTTCAGGCACGTCTGATGTCTAAAGCGCTTCGTAAACTTACGGCAGTTCTGCACAAAATGAACTGTACGGTTATTTTCATTAACCAGATTCGTATGAAGATCGGAATGATGGGGTATGGTTCACCTGAAACCACTACTGGTGGAAATGCATTGAAGTTTTACTCTTCTGTGCGTATTGATATTCGCCGTATTGCAACATTGAAACAGGCAGAAGCACCTATTGGTAACCGTACCAAGGCAAAAGTTGTTAAAAACAAGGTTGCACCACCGTTTAAACAGGCAGAATTTGACATAATGTTTGGTGAAGGTATCTCTAAAGAGGGAGAACTTTGCGATTATGGTGTAAAATTAGACATCATCGACAAAAGTGGTGCATGGTTCTCTTACGGCGACATGAAACTTGGTCAAGGTCGTGAAAAAGTAAAAGAGAAGTTTAAAGAGGACCCAGCACTTGCTGCCGAGATCGAAAACAAGATCAAGCAAGCAATGGGAATAAGTTCCGTGATGGACATGGATAAACAAGAATTAGAGGATGCAGATATATGATTTTTATAGATAACGTTAGTGCAATGGAAGTAATGGATTCACGTGGTAATCCAACAGTTAAGACAACAGTAACACTTAGTGATGGTACATGTGAAAGTGCTATCGTACCAAGTGGTGCAAGTACTGGTAAACGTGAGGCACTAGAGCTACGTGATGGCGGTTCTCGCTACATGGGTAAGGGTGTGCTTAAAGCAGTAGAGAACGTCAATGGCGATATCTCTGATGCACTGATCGGTCTTAGCCCATTCAATCAAGCTATTGTTGATGCAACAATGAAAGAGGTTGATGGAACGGAGAACTATGGTAACTTAGGTGCCAATGCAGTTCTTGGTGCTTCTATGGCAGTGGCACGTGCAGCAGCAACGTCACTTAAAATGCCACTTTATCGTTATCTTGGTGGGGCAAACGCTATGGTGATGCCAACACCTATGTTAAACATCATTAATGGTGGATCACACGCAGACAACTCTGTAGACTTTCAAGAGTATATGATTGTACCGGTTGGTTTTGAAGACTTTGCAACAGCACTTCAAGCATCTTCAGAGGTTTACCATAACCTCAAAGCAATTCTTAAAGAGGGCAAGCACAACACTGCTCTTGGTGACGAGGGTGGTTTTGCACCAGACCTTAGCTCAAATGAAGAGCCTATTCAAGTGATTATTCAAGCGATCGAAAAAGCAGGTTACAAGCCTGGTGAGCAGATCGCCATCGCTCTTGACGTTGCGGCTTCTGAGCTTGTAACTGAAGGTGGTTACAGACTAGACTCTGAAAATCGTACGGTAACTTCTGAAGAGTTAGTAGCATATTATGCTGATCTTTGTGCAAAGTATCCTATTGTTTCTATTGAAGATGGTTTGAGTGAAGATGATTGGGATGGTTTCAAGCTTATGACAGACAAACTGGGCGACACTGTGCAGATTGTTGGTGACGACCTTTTTGTTACGAACGTTAACATACTTAACGAAGGTATCCAAAAAAAGATTGCTAACTCTATCTTGATCAAGCCAAACCAGATTGGTTCGGTTTCTGAGACGATGCTTACCGTGCGTCTTGCACAGCGCAATGGTTATACTTGTGTGATGAGTCACCGTTCTGGCGAGAGTGAAGATGCATTCATCGCTGACTTCGCTGTGGCGCTTAACTGTGGTCAAATTAAGACAGGTTCAACCGCTCGTGGTGAACGTACTGCCAAATATAACCGTGTTTTAGAGATAGAACAAGAAGTAGTGTATGGTGAGTTTTTAGGTAACGTACTTTTTAAGTAGTAACTTGCCATGTCTGACCTTATAAGCCCTGCTCAAGAATCAGACACTAAAGAGGCTCTTTATGCGCCTCCTAAACAGAGTCTAACCGAGGAGTACCTCGGTCTCTCCATTAAACAATTTCTCTCTATCTTTACTATTGTCTTGATACTTGGATGGTATCTTAATATACTTCTTTTCGGTACCAATTCTCTTGAAGTCCTCTTACAACTTGAAGAGTATGAATCCTACTTAAGTAGTGAGATTAGCCATTATAAAGAAGAGAACTCTGCATTGCAAAAAGAGTATTTTGAACTCAAAGAGCTTGAGCCAGAGAAATAGGTATAATAGGCTTACAATTTTTGGTGCAGAAGTACCATAAGGATAAGCATGTATACAAAAGCCATACTCTTTTTGACGTTACCCCTTCTATTAGCAGCAAGAGACAACCCTTTTTTACCTGCTCTCACAGAAAATAGAACTCCACTTCCTCTCATAAAACATACAAAAACAGTGCAAGAACCGGTAGGGACTGAAGTTGTAAAAGTAAAAAAAGCTCCTGTTCAAATGGAAACTCCTGTAAAGAGAGCACAGAAAAGACGTATATTAAATTATGAAAAAGTACGTTTGGTTTTGACAGAACATAGTGTTTACATACAAACGAATGACAAAATGTTAAAACACTTTAGTATTAAAAATCCACCAAGTATTGTGATTGATTTTAGATCAAAAGCTGATTTTTCATCTAAGCGAGAGACTTTGAGTGTTGGTGCCGTTAAAAAAGTTGAGATTGGTGCCCATGGAGATTCGTATCGTGTGGTACTGCGTTTAGACAAACGACATTATTATAAAATTTCTAAAAAACGTTATGGACAGTTTCTTACTATCAATTAGACAGTTAAGAGTCTTGTTGCAGAGAGGTGTAAAGAGAGATTCTCTTTACACAAATACGTGATTACTTTTTATCGTAGATATCTTTTCTTGGGAAGACAAACGTAGAGTGTCTGTCGACTACTATCTTCTCTTTATCATCTATGGCATATGCTCTAATCGTGATCGGGATAATAGTGTCTTTTGAAGCATCATTAACAAGTACTTCATCCGTATATAAAATGACTACTTTTTTCTTTTTAGCACCAGGGTGTGACATAAATGGCTTTGATGGTTTAAGAATTTTAATCTTTCCTTCATAACCAGCAGGGGCAATTACATCAAAATAGAATTTATGGTCTTTGTTCTCTGTATTTTGCAGTAAAAACACATAAGCATTTGTGACACGCTTAACATCGTCAACATGTTTTATGCTATAGAGGCGACTCTCTTTGTTGATGTTAAGGAGCATATGCTCTTTTGTAGTACTCATGTAAGCTAAGATACCAACAATCACTAACAAGATAACCGCATAACCTATCACTTTTGGACGGGTAAAGTTTGTTTTACCTTGCTGGTGTATGACCTCTTTGTCACTTGACCAACGAACAAGAGACTCTTTACCAAGTTTACCCATGACCGTTGTACAAGCGTCTACACATTCTAAACAGTTTATACACTCTAGTTGTAGTCCTTGACGAATATCTATATGGGTTGGACAAACCGTAACACATGACTCACAAGCAGTACATTCAGATGCAGGTTCTGCTTCCCGAATCTGCTTCTGTTTACTATAAAGTTTGTCGTGGCCTTCATAAATCTTACCACCACGATGTGGATCATAAATAGCCATAACAGTGTCATCATCATAAAGTACAGACTGCACACGAGAGTAAGGGCAGACATAGATACAGAAGTTCTCTTTTATCATTACGATATCAACGACTAAAAAGGCTACTGTAATTAACAATGTCCCTACCAGCACAAGGTGATCCATAGGGTGCATCATGTACTTAAAGAAGTCTTCAGGAGGCACAAAATACCAGAGTAAGTCTGAAGCTGCAACAAAGGCTAGCAGCGTCCATAAGAGTACCGCTACCACCTTTTTAATCTGATTTTCAACCTTAGACAGGTCTGGGTCTTGTTGTTTATTTTTTATGCGTTTACGTAATTTTAAGATTTTAGTCTCAATAAGATCACGGTAGATAACGCGGAAGATGGTCTGAGGACACATCCATCCACAAAAGACACGACCACCAACCACGGTGAGTCCAAAAATACCGATAAAAAGAATCATTAAGATGAAAGGCATAAGGTACATCTCTTGCATATCAAACTGTACAAATGCTAAGTGAAGTTTGAGTTTGTCAAAAGAGAGTAAAAAGAGGTGGTTACCATTTATCTCTATCCATGGGGCTATTAATGAAGAAATGGTTATAAATGCATAAAACCAGTAGCGTTTGATACGCAGAGGTATCCACCCTGTCAAATAATCTTTTTTACTTTTTTCTTGTGATATTGTTTCACTCATGTGTGTTCTCCTTTTTTGTTTCAGAATGGGGGCACTTAATCGTACCGATAACTTTCTCTTCAGCATCTACAGGCACATCTAAAGTGACAAGACCTTTGGCCACTTCTTTAAGCTCTCTAGATTCTATGTAGTCCTTTAAAGAACTACGACTTACACGCATCTCGCGTGCCATAGCGCTCACGCTTACCTCTTGACGTATTAAGGAGATGATCTGATCAAGATAAGGATCGAATTTAGAGGATGAACGGCTTCCTTTCGGACGTCCGATTAACTTCTTCTCTCGTCCTTGTAACACCTGCCGTAACTGATCAATAAGACCTAAAACCAGCATAACATCACTCTCTTGGTCTATCACAACACCTGCATTTACTATATGTATACGCATCCTGTTTTTAAGCAGGCAGGCGAACATCTGTAAAAGGTCTGGTATGTTACTACTTAATACCCAAACATCAGATATAAGCAGATCACGATTTTGATGATTTTTAAAATAACTCACGACCTCTTCTCTTGTATCCAAGGAGTTGTTTTGTGAGGTATGGTCAACAAATTCATCAGAGATGTTAATGTCACTTGCAGTTGCATAGGTATTGATATTTTTGAGTTGCTCAAAAGCACCATCAAAATATTTGTCTGCTCTTATATAACTAATAGCCATTGACGTATAAACCTCCATAATTTGTACTTTCACCATGATTATAGGCTAAAGTGACGTATAAAGTCAACTATACAGCTAATAAATACGTCAACCTTGGCTATAAGCTGGCGAGGCGTGATGAATTTGTGATATGTCAACCAAAAGAAAGAGGAGAATAATATTACCCTTATTGAGATTTTGGTATTTAATTGATAGCGTAATAAGGTATAATTTTGTGAAAATAATAGGAGCAAGTACGTGAACAGACTGTTTATAGAATTTCGTGACCCTTTACTGGGCATAATCGTTTTTTTTGTTTTAGTTTTTGTTATTACACTTGTCTCTTATTGGTGGGGACGTTATAAACGTAAAGAGGACTCTCGTTACCTTTCTCATTTTATGAACATGTTTAAAACCATGCCCACGCAAGACGAGCTTAAAACGCTACTGCAGACCAACTCTATTTCGATGCAGTCTGCACTTATTATGGCACAGACATATGACAGTCATGGTGATTATGAAAAATGTATAGAGATCTATTTGATTATGATAGAGATGCAGAGTGATGTAGTAGAGAAAAAAGAGACACTTTATCTACTGGGTAAAACTTATTTCAAAGCAGGCTTTTTGGAACGTGCGCAAGAGATATTTTTACAAATATTAAAACAGTTTCCAAGAACGCCTAAAGCGTTGCATTATCTTCTTATTATATATGAGAAGATGCACCAGTTTGAGAAGGCGTTAGAAGTCTTAGAACCATTAGAAGAATTAGGAGTAAATGTTACTAAAGAGCATGTTTATCTTCAAACAGTCTCTATTATCAGAAGTGCAGAATATAACGTTCAAGAGAAGGGAGCAGCACTGGTAGCTCTGTATGAGAAGCACCATCTACTTAGCTATCTTATTTTTGAGTATCTGTTTCGCACACAACCTTCTTTGGCGTGGAAATCACTTGATCTGAGTGAAGCTGAACGCATTGGAGATATACTGTGGAATGCACGTGAGGCTGAGGCGAATTTAGATATAATCTCATCGAGTAGGTTTTTACGAGAACTTTACAGTGCTAAGGGCAGTGTGATGTTAGCACAAGAGAGCAGTATGTTTGAATTTGATGTGCTTATTAAACTTAACATGGCAGATCAGGTAGGTGCAACCTTGCAGTTTGATTATCTCTGTAACAGTTGTAAGCAGATCTACCCATTTGCTTTTCACCGTTGTCCTAACTGTCATCATATAGACACTGTGGTGACTGAGATGTTGTTAACAAAGGCGCATGTTGAAGAAAATAACTCTCTTCAGTAGTTCAAAACTTGGTGTTGCTTCTGAAGGTAGATATGTCAACATCTTGGCCTATCAGAGCAAAGAGAAGGTATGGGTGGTAGATAAAAGTGACGAAAGTGCTGCATCGTTGGCACTGTTGGCACTTAATGACGCGCTAACTCAGGTTCAAGTGCCTTGTAGTATAGAGGTGATAACGGACTCCAAGTACCTTGTTAAGTCTATCCAACAGTGGTTAGAACGATGGCGTTCTAGAGACTTTGATCAGGTGTTGCATGTTGAACTTTGGCAGATATATCTTGAACGTTCTGCACCACATGACATGGAAATAAGGTGGCTTGACCCCTTAAAAGATCAGGCTGTATATGCGCGATTACAAAGTAAATACACTTAGGTTTTAATTTTTGAAAGGTATGAAATGGAAGAGATAAAAAAGTTAGAAGATCGAATTAACTACAGTTTTAAAGACAAAAAGCTCATTATTGAAGCGCTGACGCATAAAAGTTATAAACAGCCCTACAATAATGAACGTTTAGAGTTCTTGGGAGACGCAGTACTGGACCTTATAGTAGGACAGTATCTATATGAGCGTTTTCCAAAACATGACGAGGGCAAGCTTTCAAAGATGCGGGCATCCCTGGTTAATGAAGATGGCTTTACCCGTCTTGCTATACATATAGGTTTGGGAGACCAACTCTTTTTGTCCAATGCAGAGGAGAACAACGGAGGGCGTACCAAACCTTCTCTACTCTCTAATGCCTTTGAGGCTATCATCGGTGCGCTCTATTTGGAAGCGGGTCTAGATGCAGCAAAGTATGTGAGTATAAAACTCTTAGAAGAGGTGCATCCGGACATCTCTCTTGACAGTCTGTTTAAAGACTATAAAACAACCTTGCAAGAGATGACGCAAGCACTTTTTGGAACAACTCCTGAGTATAAGCTGGTAGGTTCTCAAGGCCCTGACCACAAAAAAGAGTTTGAGATTGCCGTGGTCGTGGATGCTAAAGAGTATGCCAGAGCCAGTGGTAAAAGTAAAAAAGTGGCCCAGCAAGAGGCTGCAGCCATTGCTATAGATAAGTTAAACAGGGGTGAGTCATGAACCGTTTTGGCATCCGCCTCAGTTTCTCTACCTTTGGTGAGTCTCATGGTAAAGCCATAGGCGCCTTAGTAGATGGTGTCCCTGCTGGACTTAAGATTGATGAAGATTACATCCAAGCACAATTAGACCGTAGAAAACCAGGACAAAATGTTTATGCTACTGCACGTAAAGAGGCAGACAAAGTAGAGATACTCAGTGGTGTGTTTGAGGGTATGAGTACAGGTACGCCTATAGCGATGGTCATTTATAATACCAACCAAAAGTCAAAAGATTACACCAACATTAAAGATACTTTTAGACCTGGTCATGCAGACTTTACTTACTGGCACAAGTATGGGATCCGTGACTATCGTGGAGGTGGTCGTTCCTCTGCGCGTGAAACTGCAGCACGAGTTGCAGCAGGTGCGGTGGCGAAGATGATGTTAAATGAACTGGGTATTACAATAGACAGTGGTATTACAGAGATAGCAGGCATTCAAGCCTCAGAGCTTGACTTTGACTATGTGGCGGGCAGTGAGATCTACGCCTTAGATAAAAATGTAGAACAGGCACAAAAAGATGCCATCTTAGAAGCAAAAAACCGTCATGACTCAGTAGGTGGTGTTGCACAGATTCGTATGAGAAACCTACCTATCGGTTTGGGCGAGCCTCTTTACTATAAACTCGATGGTGTGCTTGCCGAAGCGATGATGGGGATTAATGCGGTTAAGGCGGTGGAGATAGGTGATGGTGCTGCGAGTGCTAAAGCATTTGGCTCGACGAACAACGACCCCATAAGAAACAGTGGCTTTGAGTCTAACCACTCTGGCGGTATCTTAGGGGGCATAAGTAATGGTGAAGAGGTACGTGTCAATGTGTACTTTAAACCTACCCCTTCTATCTTTATGGAACAACACACTACAACAACACATGATGAAGAGGTAGACTTTGCGCTTAAAGGACGTCATGATCCATGTGTCGCGATCCGTGGTTCTGTTGTCGCAGAAGCGATGGCAGCACTTGTTGTTGGAGACATGGTACTTCTGAACATGGGACGAACGATGGACGGTGTTAAAGGTTACTACAAAGCATAAAAATACTTGTAGGAGCGCCTTTTGTCTTCTGCTTCTCCAAAAATCTGTAGGCTTAACTTAACAAGATTTGAGTCACCTTATTTAACTTCTCCTCTTTTCACACCTTTTGCTATAATTACACTACTAAATGATAGATAACTATCGAGATAACGGATAAATATGAATTATGATGTAATTGTAGTAGGTGGTGGACACGCAGGTATAGAAGCATGTCTGGCTACTGCGCGTATGGGGCACAAGACACTTCTTGTCTCTATGTTAGCAGAAAATGTAGGGGCAACAAGCTGTAACCCTGCAGTGGGTGGTCTTGCTAAGGGGCACTTAGTACGAGAACTAGATGCACTGGGTGGAGAGATGGGTCTCATCACAGATGCTGCGGGTATACAGTTTCGTATTTTGAACATTACAAAAGGTCCTGCTGTACGGGGTAGTCGTGCGCAGATCGATATGGATCAGTACCGTGTGATCGCGCGGAACATTGTCTTAAACACACCTAACCTTGAACTGGTACAAGAGACAGTGGATGACCTTATTATGGAGGGTGACACTGTTGTTGGTGTCCGTACAGACCTCTTAAATGAGTATAAGGCTAAACGGGTTATCTTGACAACGGGTACCTTCTTGCGTGGGGTTGTTCATATTGGCGAGATCAAAAAAGAGGCCGGACGTTTTGGTGAATTTGCTGCTAACAACCTAACAGACTCTCTTTTGAAAGCGGGTCTTAATGTTGGTCGTCTGAAAACAGGGACCTGTCCCCGTATAGACAGTTCTACTATAGACTTTAGCGTTATGGAAGCACAACCTGGCGATGAACTGCCGATGCCTTTTAGTTTTCGTACAGACAGAGAGAAGTTTAAGCAGAACAAAGAACAACTTCCTTGTTACATCACTTATACTAACACTTTGACGCATGAGATCATTGAGCAAAACTTCTACAGAGCACCACTTTTTACCGGACAGATCGAAGGTGTTGGACCGCGTTACTGTCCAAGTATTGAAGACAAGATCAACCGTTTTAGAGACAAAGACCGTCACCATCTTTTTATAGAGCCGCAGACCAAAGACAACACGGAGTGCTACATCAACGGTATGAGTACCTCTTTGCCTCCGGATGTCCAGCAAGATATGATCCACTCTATTGTGGGGATGGAAAATGCGAAGATCGTACGTTACGGCTACGCCATAGAGTATGACTATGTCGATCCGACAGAGTTAACCCACTCACTAGAGACCAAAAAAGTCAAAAACCTCTATCTTGCAGGCCAGATCAATGGTACAACAGGTTATGAAGAGGCGGCAGCGCAAGGTCTGATGGCCGGGATCAACGCCGCTTTGAGCCTTGAAGAGAAAGCACCGCTTATCTTAGGTCGTGATGAGGCATATATAGGTGTGCTCATCGATGATCTGGTCACTAAGGGAACGAAAGAGCCGTACCGTATGTTTACTTCGCGCGCGGAGTACAGACTACTGCTTCGTGAAGAGTCTGCCGACATGCGTCTGAGCAAGTATGGTCATGCTCTGGGTCTGTTGGATGATGAAACCATGGCTAATGTCAATGAAAAGATCGCCCAGATCCAAGAGGGTATCGCCACTATCGCTGCCACTGACTACACACCAAACAAAGAGTTTATAGCATTTTTGGAAAGTATAGGTGAAGAGCGTATTAGTGACAAGATCAATGCGCAACAGATCATCTCTCGTAAAAGTTTTACTTTGGAGAAGCTTTCCATACTTATCCCTGAATTGGGCAAGTACTCAAGCTATATACAAGAGCAGATCTTAGTCGAGGCGAAATATGCCCGATATGTCGAGAAGCAGCAAGAGGACATAGAGAAGATGAAGAAAAACATCAACATCAAGATCCCTGAAGGTTTTGACTTTGCAGCTGTGCGCGGTTTCTCCAAAGAGGTCATAGACAAACTCGAGACCTTCCAGCCACCAACCCTGCAGGCCGCTTCACAGATCTCAGGCATCACTCCTGCCGCGATTGAAATTCTGCATATCTATATGAAGATGGCAGAAAAAAAGCAGAAGTAAGGATCTGAGGTTTCAAATGATGTGATTAAATCATATTATCGTATCAAAAAATGATACGAAAATTCTAAGTACAGTACAGATTTTTCAATATGACATAATCACTATAACTAACTTTCTCCTCTATATGAAATAAAGTACGAGGTGACTCATCCTTTAAGCAGGTATCAAAGTATACTGATAGCTATCAGCTAATATCTTTAAATATAAGAACATTATATTGTTGTTTTTTAGAACTTAATCAAAAATTTTGAACATAAAATTCACTTTTTTTTAGTGAAAAATATCATTAATATAGTGAGGAGTATAATACTGCTTGCAAAATGACAGTACCCAAATATATGGGTCATTAAAGGAATAATATGAACATTTTGAAAAACTTATTGAGTCTTGTTGGTGGTCTTGTGATCATTGGTGTAATTGTTGGATTTATCGCTATGGGCAACACTATGAATAAGGCACAAAAGCTTGATCCTAAAGCTATAGGACTCTATATGGATATGGCAGATGGTGTACTCAATACGGGTGATGCTGCTGCAACAATGGTAAAGACTGTTAAAGTTGAAGAAGATGTTTCTATAGAAGATGTTATAGAAGCGATGAAAAGTGTTGCTATGGACAACAACATGTTGGTTGTTGGTGACACAGTAATGTTCCGTGATGGACAAAAGGATGTTTTTGGTAACACTACGCGCCACGTTGAGATCGTCTCTTTTTGTAACAAGCAAATCGCGCGTAACTTTATAGACTACTCTGTTGCTTTTGGCGCATTTATGCCATGTCGTGTTATTTTAACACGTGACAAAAATGGTGATCTTTGGCTCTCTACTATGAAGCTTGACCTGATGATCGCAGGTGGATACCCACTGACACCGGAAATGCTTAAGATGGCAGAAAAAGTTCGTGACACGATGTATATGATCGTAGATAAAGGCGCGGCTGGCGACTTTTAAACCATAATACATTACTTCTTCCCCATAGATTAGAGTGGGGAGAGGGTTCTTCTTAAAGATCTGGGTTGTCTCTATACCCTGATTTCCTTCAGTACTAAAGAGTTCTTACAAGTAGCCAGTCTTTTGTAGCCATAGTGCACAGGCTAGTACAGATAATATCAAAATATATTTTATAGTCAGTATTAGCTTAATACCAACAGACTCTTCTATCCCTCTATGACAATATAATGAGTTCGAGCTATATTGATTTAGTGATTAGCTACTGTGCTGTTGTCTTTTATATTGCGAGGCAGTGATGTTTGTGACTTTTTCATTAATACCTTTGATTTTGTTAGTATTTGTCGTTTCTTAAAAGTGCTTATCAATAATCTAGAGGCTTTCTAATAACATTGTCCCTGTACTTTTTAACGATAATGTTGTTTGAGAGATATTTTATGTATTGTTTTCAGTAAATAGATAGAAGATTATAAAGGTGAGAAGTTGTAATAAAGAGAAGGGGCGTACCCGAAGGCACGCCAAGTGAGGAATTCGTTTAGAATTTTACCCCAACACCTACTTTAAGGTAAGGTGCATTTTGGTTATTAAATGCTGAAGTTACACCTGTATCAGTGATCGGTAGCATACGGTATCCAAGTTTAAGATTCAAAGAAGCGTTCTTAGATGCATTGTAAGCCATCTTTGCGTAGATATCACTTAAAAGATAAGTACCCGCAGCGATAGTAGATGTACCGGCAGCAGCACCCTGTGATGTTAAACTACCAACATTTAAACCGATAATTGCATCTACAACATCTTGATATGCAGCGTACTCAAGGTTTAAGGCAGTTGCAGTATATGCAGCGTTTGCTGTTGCAGCACCTTGTTTAAGTTGAGTGTTACCACTTTCTTGCATAATTCCTGCGCGAAGTGTATCATTAACCTTGAAACCAAGTGTGAATGCATTTGCTGTTGTTTCTGTATTGTTACCACCCATGTATGGCATAGTATCAAATTCAAACGTCAAGAGCTCTGCAGAAGCAGAGCTAACTAAAGTACTTACAAGTAGTACTGAACTGATAATTTTTTTCATTTAACTTCCTTAACAATTTTTGGTCCACTATAAAAGTGAACCTTTGTGAATTATAGTACATATATATTTATAAAAAGATTAACTTGACTTTTACCCCTAATCTTAATAAAAAAACAGTCATAATCTCTACAGTTAAGCCATAAAACCATACTGTTATATCTTTATTATACTTAGCTTATCAGTGCCTATTTGACTGGACACTTTTCCTTAAATCCCTTCATATTGAATATCCTCCAAAAGATAGCGATCTTTGACTTTTTAAAAGTATTAAAGGAAGGATAATCCTGCAGATTTTAAAAGAGTATTTTGAGCTGTCAAAAGTCATTTTGGAAAAATAGGGTATAATTAGTTAATTCAATTTAAAGGACTAAATGATGTATTTTAAAGTAAATGTGTCGAGAATGGCACGTAACGTTCTATCGGTTGCAGCCGCATCTGTCGTGATTATGGGTGCAGTTGGATGTAGTAAAAGTGGAAGTGGTGGTGATGGTAGTAGTAATGGAGATGACAGTACAATTTCTGGTGTTGTTGTTATTCCATTTTCAACAAGTAGTTTAAGCCCAAGACGTGCTCAAGCACGTGCAGCTGGTGACACTTGTGAAGATGTTCCTAATGGTTATGCTCCTTTAAAGAATGCTTCAGTAACTTATATTGATGCTGCAGGTGTTGAGACAAAAACAGCTATTACAACAGATACCTGTGGGGCTTTTGAAGCCAAACCAAGCAGTAACATAGAAGAACTTAGTTTTGAAGCACCTGGATATCGAGAAGTTGTCACAAGTGTGGATGTGTTTAAGGCAAAAGATAGTAAATATCAAATTGTTTCAACAATCCCAACAACATCTTCTTATGTCATTTCAGGTTTGACACTTAATGCAGATGGAAGTCTTACGTTTGTTGTTGAAGACAATGTTACGAAGCACGCTGTAATAGGAATTCCAGAAGATGCATTTAGTATTACTGAAAATGGTGTAGACAAGACTTTTTCAAGCATTACATACCGTGCTGCTGCAACTTTAAGTTCTGAGACTGTGTTGACGTTAGATGCCAGTGGATCTATGGGTGGATATATTCAAGATGAAAATGGTACTTATATCAAGGATAAAAATGGTAGTAATGTCAGTAGAAGAGATCTGACTTCTTTGGCATCATATGACTATATCTCAAGTTTATCCACAGATGCAAAATTGGCAATTACCATTTTTGACGGTAGTGTTTATTTTTATGATGATACATACATTGATGGTTTTTCTCTCACTGATGACAAAGGTGATGCTGTTGATCTAAAATATGCAGCAGATGGCTTTGAAAAAGATAGACAGAAAAGTGAATTTGTAATCGATGTTTTCAATCATAAAAGTAGTTTATGGGGTGGAACCAAGCAAGCTGCATTTAATTATAGTGGAACTTTCCCTAGCTACGGTGGATCAACAGCTGTTTATGAGGCACTTTATAAGTCGGTTGATAAGTTGGATGACCTTAACTCTTCAAATGGGCAATATGTCGTTCTTATGACAGATGGTGGTGATAACAGTAGCTCTCATACATATCAAGAAGCGATTGATCATGCTAAAGCTAGTAATGTTATTGTCAATACGATTGGCTTCATTGGTGGAAATAACACTATCCTGGAAGAGATCGCAAATCAGACAGGTGGTACATTCTATAAAGCAACTGGTCTGGATATTGCAGATGCTTTCAGTGCGGCTAAAGCGGCTATTGATTATGCATATAAAGGTGTATATAATACATCAACAGCATCTGGTGAAACGGTTGATATTAATCTAACACTGACGCATACAGGTTTGACAGTCAGTCAGGGAGCTTCGTTACTTAAACCATAAATTTCTCTCTGGAATCAAGTACTTTTTAGTACTTGATCCTAAATCTATAGTACTATCCAACCTTCTTTATTATCTCATCCTTTAAGAGACCTCTTTCGTATAGCATTGATTTTATAACGTAATGTTTGAAGTATAATTATTTTACTATTCTCTTTAACTGTATTTAGATGACTTTTATATTTGAAATATCAGGTATGAGGTTACAGATTGTGTTTGTATATTGATCTGCCAGAAGGTCAGTGAACGAGAGAAAGATAAATGTCATTATGCATTTTTACAGTAGGAAGACTTCTTCAGTCTTCTCTAGCTTCTTTACTCTATAATTCCTGTATAAAATTTATAAAAAGACAGACTTATGAGACTTTTTTACTATGTACATACCGGGCACCGTATCGGGCTTGACCGATTTAGACGTGCAGCAACGATTATCCGTGCTTTAGGTGATGTAGACATTACCCTTTTAACCTCTGACTTTCGCATCGCTCAGGAGGCCCGTCATTTTGGAGTGAAACGATCAGTAGGTATTGATGTGGTACGCAACATTCCTCAGATCGCCCATCATGGAGACAAGATCATTTTCGATTCTGATGAGTTAAACCCAGTGATGCACCAAGATATGGTGAACTTTTTTTCTACTTTTATCAGAGTGACCGACGATCCCAATGCAACCCAGTTGGAGGGTGAACTCCTGATATCGCCTTATCTTGAAGGTGAGGGCATCTGTAAGGCAGTAGCTATAGATACGCGTTACTTTGAAAAACAAGAAAAAAGTATAGAGAAAACATTTTTCTTTGGCGATGACGACTATGAAGAAGACCTTCTTAAAAATGTTGAGATGTTTGCTAAACTAGAGGCAGAACTGATCGTTGGTTTCTACTTCTTTTTAGATTATGAAGATAAGCTAGCATCATCTTTTACGACCTGTCATGAATTTGAAGATTATGATGAGGTCTTAATGGCGTCTAAGGTCTTTGTCACGGCCTCTCCTCAAGCTGTTTTAGAAAACCTTGCTTCGGGTGGACGTCCTGTCTACATACAGCGCCCCGATTATGTACGTGATTTTCTCCCTCTATTTGAATCCTTAAACATTCCAATAGTGGATGGGTTTGATCAAGAGAAATTATTACTAGAAATTGGTGGTGCTTTATCACATACTTATCACCCCGCACCCCAAAGTACACAAAAAATTAGCGATTTCCTTAAAGACACCTTATCTTTATAAGCATTTAACGTAGTTTAATCTATTATACCATTTGAAAAATTTCACATACAAGTGGGTATAAAATGAACCAGACAAGACGTGGCTTTATGGGTAAAGCTTTCGGCGCTGTTGCAGGTGTTGGAGCAGTAGG
>JALSUN010000226.1 GCA_027061425.1 Helicobacteraceae bacterium | reverse complement strand
CGCTGATCGGTCTTCACTTCGGTGCACTTCGTCTTCCACACGTCAACAACCAAAATGGTGAAGAGATCGACTTCGAAGAAGAAGCTGCGAAGTACAAGTCTGGTAACAAAGCGGCGTCTAAGGTCATTGCATTTGCAAATGATTTTATGTCTAAAGATATGTTTGTTGTCTCTGTTTATCTTGTTTTCTTTTTCTATCTTGTTTTCTGGAACTTTGGTTTTGCGATGGATCCAGTGAACTTTGATCCGGCTGATGGTCTTGTTACACCAGCACACATCTACCCTGAGTGGTACTTCTTGTGGTCTTACGAGATCTTACGTCCGTTCTCTAAAGATATCGGTCTTGTTGCGTTTGCATTTGCTCAGGTAATCTTTGTGTTACTTCCATTTTTAGATAGAAGTCCTAACACGGTTCCAGCAAACCGTCGTGGTCTCTTTAAGTTCTGGTTCTGGGCGATGTTAGTGGACATGATTGTTCTGACTTCTATGGGTAAACTCCCTCCACAGGGTGTGTTTAGTACGATTGGTTACGTAGCCGCATTGGTATTTATCGGTCTGTGGATCGTTTTACCATTTATTACAAAATTTGAAAAAAAGTTATAGGGAGAAGATGATGAAAGAGTTTATAATTTTAGCAGTAGTCGTTTTCTTCTCACTGTTGACATACTGGTTGGTCGAGCCTTTTGCTCATGGTCAGATGCATGCACATGTTGAGAGTAAAGACTACGTTTATAATGGCGCAGCAGATATAGAAGAGGTGGAAGCGCATATCGCTTCATTAGAAAAATCTAAGGCGGATGCAGAAGCGTCTGCTGATGAAAAAATGAAAAAAAGCATTCCTGGTATTGTTGCTGATATCGCAAAAGCGAAGGTAAGACTAGAAGCGAAAAAAGTTTTTTGGAGTGATGTGAAACGTATCGCTTCCGTTGAGGGTAATGTCTCTCGCGGTGAAGCAGCTTTTGCTAACTGTACCGGTTGTCATATGGAAGGCATGGTGATGGATGTTCGTCTTCCTATGCTTGACAATGCAGCCGCTATTTATGACAAAAACTATCTTATAGCATTGATCAAAGATCCTGCCATGGCATCGAATGTTGATCATAAGTTTGTAGATGGTCGCGAACACCCGATGTCAAGCATAAAGTACACAGTTTCTTCTGATGAAGATATCGCTGGTGTTGTAGCTTATATGGAGTCTATCGCTGTTAAAAAAGAAGATGTGACACCTAAAATGGCATTTGAAAATGCTTGTGGTCGTTGTCATGCTACACGTTATACCAAGTGGACACAGTTGGGTGAAATGCCAAACTTTAAACACAAAAAAGATCAGTTACGTTTTGAAGCGGACGTACTTGATTATCAAGATGGTGTAAAAGCTTACATGGGTAAACTTCCTCCAGATCTCTCTATGTATATACGTTCACGTAGTGAGCACTTCTTGAGAACATTTATAGAGAACCCACAAAGTCAACTTCATGGTACGGCAATGCCTCGTACAGGTGTTACTGCCGAGAGTGCTGAAAAAGTGATGGAGTACCTAGAACATGCAGGTGATCCTAAGGCTGAGATGCGTAATGAAGTAGGTAAAAATGTGATGATCTTTATGATCTTCTTTGTAC
>JALSUN010000225.1 GCA_027061425.1 Helicobacteraceae bacterium | reverse complement strand
TTACATTAACTCTATGAGTCATGTTTGCAGTGTCAATCATTTTAATTGACTGAGCATCTTTGATCTCATAATAGTTGTTAGCATTTCGTTGCTGTGCTGCAATACCAAAATACGTTAAACCAGCAAGGATACTGAGTAGCAACGTCGTTGCTATCAACATTCCAGTAACACCATCTAAAACAAACAGACCTCTGTTTTCATTCATAATGGACTCCTTATTTACTTAAGCTAGATACGTAAGCACTAACTGCTTCGATCTGCTTAGGGTTAAGACGGCTAAATGCTGGCATTGTACCAATAGCACCTTTTTTACCGTCTTTAAGTACAGATGAGACTGTTGCTATATCAAAGCCATTGATCTTAGGTCCAGCAAATGCCATACCCTCACCATGAGCTCCGTGACAAGAGTTACATGTACCTTTTTCAAAAAGTGCTGCACCCTCAGTGTCATTTTCCGGAAGTCCGGCAACAACATAGTCAACAAGCTTATTAAGCTCTGCTTCGTCAGCAAATGAGTAGTTAAGACCCATTGGCATACCGCCAGGGAAGTCTGTTTTCATGTTGTTTGCGCCGTTCATAACAACGTGCATAACACTTGCTTTAGCAATACGTTGATTAAGATCTGCTGCCTTACCACCGATACCGTCAGCCGTTAGACCGTGACATACTTTACACTCTGCCAAGAATACAGACTCACCCATCGCTACAAGCTCTTCGCCCTGAATATTTGCATATTTGGCTTCAAACTTCGCTGCGTGTGCTGCTGAATCTTCATTATACTCACCGATTTGTGAGTATGCATTTACTGGGTATCCTACAAGAAAATACCACATACCCCAGATCATTGTTCCAAGCATGATAAATGCCCAACCTGCAGGAAGTTCATTTTTGTACTCACCAATACCGTCCCAGTTCTCGTCAGCAAGCTTACCAGACGCTGTGTCTGTCTGCATTTGACGAACATACTTGATTACTACAAAGACTGTAATAATTACTAGCGCAACCGCACCAGCAACTGCAAGCATGTTAACGATATCACCATTTAAACCGCCCTTAGAGCCACCTACAGATAACCATGTAGCACCCAACATAACGACGGCAGTAATAATACCCGCTAAGGTTAACTTATTCATATTATTCTCCTACCTTTTTAGTCTCATCTTTTGAGACTTTTTTTACCGGTTCATCGGTAATGTCATCATTAAGTGCCATATTGCTGTACGATTCATAGTCTATACCGGCTACATCTTTTTTCTTACTGTAGAGATGATAGATGTACCCGTAAAGGGCCGCCACCATAAATACCGTAATACCAAAGTAGCCGTAACCTTGAAATGTTGTAATATCCACTTAAGACGCTCCTTTTACTTTAAGCTGTTTAGGTATGCGATAAGCGCAACGATCTCTGGGATCTTACCTGCAGCAACTGCATCTTGAACACTTTTGTCTTTCATGTCTGCAGCTACTAACTTAGCCTCTTCTAGAGCAGAAGCCTGAGCCCCTGCCAATGAATCTGCAAGAACAACTGTCTCTTTAGATCCATCTTTCATAGGAAGTGGTGTGTTATAAGGAACAGAGAAAACATTTTTA
Source organism: Helicobacteraceae bacterium (assembly GCA_027061425.1). Taxonomy (GTDB): domain Bacteria; phylum Campylobacterota; class Campylobacteria; order Campylobacterales; family Sulfurimonadaceae; genus Sulfonitrofixus. Next base: position 33 of record JALSUN010000225.1, on the reverse strand, counting down.
ACAGTGACTTGCTCAGCATAAGCTGTATCAATG
>JALSUN010000224.1 GCA_027061425.1 Helicobacteraceae bacterium | reverse complement strand
ACCTCTCGTTGGGCTAACGTCACCCACCCCATCTTGCATGGTGCTTATGACAAAGTCCCTGATGTCCCTTTTCGTTACACCAAAGCAGGTTTCGCACGGGGTGCACGCCGTTATGTAGACTGGTTAGACTGGATCAAACCAGAAGCGTGGGAATATGAGCACAACATCATGCACCACTACCACCTCGGAGAAGATGAAGACCCTGACAATGTTGAGCTCAACACACAATGGCTGCATGGTATGAAAGTCCCGATGTTTGTAAAATATATTATAGTTTTTGTTTTAGCAGGTATGTGGAAGTTCTCTTACTACGCACCCAACACCCTTCTCATTATGGAGAACAAAGAGCGTCGTAAAAAGAAACAGCCTGAACTTGATGATTATCAGTGGGACATCTACAGTGATAATGGCTTCATCTTATGGAAAGACTTTTTATTACCTTATGCAGTGGTGAAATTTGGCCTTATCCCACTACTCTTTTTACCTCTAGGTGTAGAAGCATATACTACGGCTGTCATTATTTTACTGATCGCTGAAGTGATCGCGAACCTTCACTCGTTTTTAGTGATCGTACCGAACCACTCTGCTGATGACATCTACCGTTTTAATGAGCCTCATAAGTCTCAAGGTGAGTTTTATCTGCGCCAGATCATGGGAAGTGTCAACTACTGTACAGGTTCAGACCTCATCGATGCGTCTCAAGGCTTTTTGAACTACCAGGTAGAGCACCACTTATTTCCTAACCTGCCACTCAGTCAGTACCAAAAAATGCAACCTATCGTTAAAGATCTTTGTAAAAAGTACAACATTGAATACCGCCAAGAAAATGTCTTTAAACGTGTCAAGATGACTGCTGACCTTATGGTTGGAAGAACTAAAAACCTAAGAGTAGACAGTATTTAACCCTTTTGAGAGTCTCTTGACTCTCAACCTTCATCTCCGACACCATCTCCCTATTTTATACATTAATCTTCTGTTCCATCTATAATTTTTACGATATTACTACGGTGTCGCCATGTTAACAACATGGACATAAGACCTGACATCAGGACTAAGTTCATATCCTGCGTTATAAGATAAAAGTAGAGGGGCAGGAACAGTGCACTGACAAGGGCAGAGAGTGAAGAGAGTTTAGAGAGGTAAAAAACACCCAACCAAGTGAGAAGCAGTGCTGTAGCAACATAGACATTAAGTGCTATCACCACACCAAATGCTGTCGCTACCCCTTTACCTCCTTCAAAAGAGAAGAAAACCGGGTAGAGGTGCCCTAAAAAGCTGCCCATGCCCACCAAAGCCATCAGTTCCACATCTCCACCCAGTAATTTCACTATGAGCACGGGGATAAAGCCTTTAAGCAGGTCGCCTACTAAGGTAATTACAGCGGGCTTTTTACCTGCAACCTGATAGACATTGGTGGCACCAGGGTTGAGAGAGCCTACGCTTCTTGGGTCAGGAAGGTGCATCACCTTACAGGTAACAATCGCTGCGGAAACTGAGCCCAAAAGGTATGCACCAACCACAGCTAAACAAACATACACTGTTTCCATCGTCTGCCTTTAAATATCGGTTTCTCTATGATACAATCATTTTATGAAACCCCAACACCTCTTTTTCATCATGACA
>JALSUN010000223.1 GCA_027061425.1 Helicobacteraceae bacterium | reverse complement strand
GGAAAAGTACATGCCATCATGGGACCAAACGGTGCAGGTAAATCTACCCTTTCAAAAGCACTTGTGGGACACTACGATGTAGAGCTAACGGGTGGAGACATCATCTATAAAGGAAAAAATATTAATGAGATGGAAGCAGAAGAGAGAGCCTTAGAGGGCATCTTCCTTTCATTCCAACACCCTGTAGAGATACCTGGTGTAAACAATGCCTATTTCCTAAGAACAGCACTCAATGCAAAACGTAAACATGAAGGTAAAGAAGAACTCAATGCTGCAGAGTTTTTACGACTTATGAGAGACCACCTAGAAATGCTCGGTATGAAGTCGGACATGATAAGCCGTTCACTTAACGAAGGTTTCTCTGGTGGAGAGAAGAAACGTAATGAGATACTTCAGATGCTCATCTTAGAGCCAGAAGTTATCATACTAGACGAGATAGACTCTGGGCTGGACATCGATGCACTTAGAGCCGTGTCTGAGGGGATTAACAAGATGAAAGATGGCAAACGTTCTTTCCTTGTCATTACCCACTACTCTCGCATACTTGACTACATAGAGCCAGACTATATCCATGTACTCAAAGATGGTAAGATCATCAAAACAGCAGGACCTGAGCTTGTAGCACAACTCGAAGAGCATGGGTATGATGCCATAGAGGAGGAGTAATGAATCTCTTAGAATTAAAAAATAAAAATCTACAAGAGGTTAATGCACTTCTTGGCATTAAAGATAGAGATATCTTGGTTGAGCGTTTTTGTGCGCTTGGGTTACCTAGTAAAAAGAGTGAAGAGTACCGTTACTTTGATGTGGAAAAACTACTCGAACCTGAGTATAAAACACTAAATTATGTACCTAAAACGCCCGAGATATCTGATAAAGTCGAGATAGTAGATGGTGTGGTTGTCGCGGCACCTAAGGGTATGCGTGTCTACTATGAAGCTTGTCAAATGATAGATATGGATCATTTTGATCCACTCTACTACCTTGGACACCTGCTCTCTCCTCAAACTATCAAAATAGAACTTGATGGAGATGTGGAAGTTGAGATAGAACACAGGTTTACTAAGAGTGATGCACTGATAAATTACCGTATCGTACTCTATAACCAAGCCAATAGACATGCCACTGTGTATGAAAATTTCATCTCTGAAGAGATAGAAAATACACTCGTATTGTATGGATATGACATGCACTTGGCACAAGACTCTACACTTAGAGTCGTAAAAATGCAGAGTATGCAAGATGCAGGTTATGGCATGATCGCTTCACACAAAGTAAATGTAGCCAAAAATGCCAATGCCATACTCAAAAGTTTTGACCTCGGTGGAGATCAAGCGTTGCAACTACTTAAAGTAGAACTTGCAGAGCGTGCCCATGTAGATGCTGGACACCTCCTCTACCTTAATGAAGACTCCAAACGTGGTACCGTCTCACAGATAGTCCACGTTGGAGAGCACTCTACCTCAAAGCAAGAGGCTAAAAACATCTTAGATGGTAAAAGCAGAGGGATATTTGATGCGCTCATACGTGTTGAACACTCCGCCAAGTACACAAAGGCTGAGCAAAACTCTAAAGCTATTTTGCTTCATGAAGATGCCTATATGGCAGCCAAGCCTCAGCTTGAGATTT
>JALSUN010000222.1 GCA_027061425.1 Helicobacteraceae bacterium | reverse complement strand
ACACGATGCTCAGAGAAATGGAGTTTTTTGTCAGCTTCTTTGAGGGCAGTTAAGATGCGTTGTACAGCATCTTCGGAGATAAGAGAGGTTCTATGAAGTCCATCTGCCGTCTTGACGATGGCTTCATAAGCCTCGCCGAAGCGGTTTGTCTCAGTGTCATAAACGATGGCTCTCAAAGAGTTGGAACCAAGATCTATAGCGATCATACTTTAGTGAAACTCACTACTTAAGTAGCCATTGTCAGAGAGACATTTCACGATCTCTTTCTGGTGGGCTTCACCCTTGGTCTCCAAGTGAATGGTCACATTGGCGTCACCATAATCCAAGTCTGTAGAGGTTCTGTCATAAGCGATATGCACGATGTTCGCAGTCAAACCTTTTAGAAGCTCTGTCAAGAACATCAAAGAGCCCGGCTTGTCCACGAGTGTCACGGTCAGTTTGAGTTTACGATGTGACTTGATGAGACCTTTTTCGATGATGACAGAGAGCAGTGTCACATCAACATTTCCACCACTCAAGACCACAGCCACCTTTTTGCCTGTAAGATGGGGAAGTTTTTTATGCAGAAGTGCTGCCACGCCGACAGCACCCGCACCCTCCACTACCAACTTCTGCTTCTCAAGTAAAAAGAGGATGGCACTCGCGATCTCTCTCTCATCCACAGTGATAAAAGTGTCCACACTCTCTAACATATAGTTCAGTGTCACAGCAGAGCAGTCACGCACCGCAATACCATCAGCAATGGTTCTTACAGAGAGTGAGTCTATAGGTGTCTTGGCATCAAAAGAGTTCTTAAGCGCCGGCGCACCCGCTGCACTCACACCAATGACCTCGATCTCAGGACGCAAGGCTTTCACTGCTGCAGCCACACCAGAGATGAGTCCACCACCACCCACTGGAACAATAATAGCATCAAGTTCCTGGGCCTGCTCCAAGATCTCTAAAGCAACTGTACCCTGCCCTGCGATGACCTCATCATCTTCAAAAGGGTGGACAAAGACCAGGTCGTTTTCAGCGCCATACTTGGTTGCATAAGCATAGGCTTCATCATAATTACTACCTGCCAAAATGACCTCTGCACCAAAATGGCGCACACCATTGACCTTAGTCAAAGGAGTAGAGTCAGGCATCACAATGACTGCTTTAATGCCAAAATGTTGTGCAGAGTACGCCACACCTTGGGCATGGTTTCCAGCACTTGCCGCCACAACACCTTGTGCACGCTCTACATCACTTAAAGAGGCTACCTTGTTAAAAGCACCACGCAGTTTAAAAGCACCGGTCATCTGTAAGTTCTCTTTTTTCAAAAAGACCTCAACATCACTTTCATGACTTAAAAAGGGTGCGTAAGAGTAAGGGGTGTTGACCACAACATCTTTAATGCGTTCATGGGCCTGTTTTATCTGTTGTACATTTAACAATTTTTATCCTAATAATTTACGATGTTCGACCATACTACAGTGGTTTTGAACCACTTCCATACCCGCTTTTTCAGCTTTTTCAGCAGCAGCATTGTTGACGATGCCCTTTTGAGACCAGAACACTTTAACATCACCACGCGCGATGCAGGCATCAGCGATAGGATCAAGCGCCGCAGGTTTACGAAAGATGTTCACCATGTCTACCGTCTCAGGAA
>JALSUN010000221.1 GCA_027061425.1 Helicobacteraceae bacterium | reverse complement strand
GGAGGTTATGCGTAATGTCTTTACATGTAACTTGATAACTTTCAGGGTTAATAGAGAAATTTTTAGAGAGTTGCATGATGCTGGTTTTAGGAAGCTTAGAGGCTACTCGAATAAGTAGCTCATCTAAGTCAAAAGGTTTTTTAATGTAGTCATCTGCACCCGAACGAAAGCCTTCTCGTAAATCTTTAAGTTGATTAAGTGAGGTCATGAAAATTGCGGGGGTTGTGTCTCCACTTTCACGAAGTGAGTTCAGTAAATCAAAGCCACTCATTCCGGGGACATTAACATCAAAAAGGTAAAGGTCAAAGCGAGAAGTGAAGGTGATGTCAATAACGGCTTGAGACTCTTGCGCCCAAGTAACACTGTAACCCTCATCTTCAAGTTCATCAATGACACTCTCAGCTAAGAGGGTATCATCTTCTAAAAGTAGTATGTTAATGATGCACCTCACAAAGTATAATGAGTTATTATACTTTAAAAGTGCTTAGCTATTTACTTGCATAGTTGTTTCATTAGCTTCTTGCATCATTACTTCATTTTCTTGAGCTCCATCTTGATTATCGTCCATATCTTCACCCATCTCTTCATTCTCATTCATTCCAGGTCTTTTTGGTCTTTTATCTTTAAGTTTAGTAAACTCTTCTTTTACTTTGTCTTTAAAGTCCTCAATTTTCTCTTTTACATCTTCAAAGTCAGGACGCCCCTCAGTTGCATTATCATCACCATGAAAAGGTGGGCGTTCGTGAGTTGAGTTGTCATCTTCACCAAATGGAGGACGATTACCTTTTATTTCTTCAAACTTCTCTTTAATTTTTTCTTTATTTTCTTGAAACTTCTCTTTAATTTTTTCAAAGAAATCTTTATTTTTTTCTCTATTGTCTTTTAGTTTTTTATCAAGTCTTTCTCTAACATCTTTTTCTTCATCATCTTGAACTCTATCAACTGCTAAGCCGTCTATTACTTCTTGTTCGTGTTCAGCTGCTTCTCTACCATCATTTTTATAACGCTCTAAGGTGTCTTTAAACTCTGCAAGTAAGGCTTTAAAGTCTTCTCTATCAATATCGGCTGGGTTTTTTAAGTCATTATCAATAACAAACTTGTAAAGTACATTTGAGAAGGCTTCAATAGCTTTTGAATCTTTTGGTGTTTTAGTTTGAACCTCTTCTTTAGTAATATTAAAGTCATTTTCAAAAACAACTGATAAGTTATCATCAGAAGCAATGGTACTTGCCATTGTCACTACATTACCCTCAGCAGTTTGAAGTTCGATAGCATTTTTAACTTCACCTGCATCAACTTGACCATTGTAGTTAACATCAATATAACCACCATTTGCTGTTACTGGATACTCTGGTTCGTGATCAAATGCGTATTGACCTTCTCCTACTTCTACTGCCACATGACCTTCAGCATCCGTTACATTAGCATCTAAAAGAGGACCACGTTCAACAGTGATAATTTTAGTGGTATTAGTAGTTGTTGTACCTGTTGTAGTTGACGTTGTACCTGTTGTTGTATCGCCTGATGTGTCTTGAACACTACTGCTATCACATCCACTAAAAAGTAAGGCTGCTGCAACTGTTGAGATAAATCCTATTTTTTGTACTGTTTTCATAATTGACTCCTATGTCATTTGATTAATTTTTT
>JALSUN010000220.1 GCA_027061425.1 Helicobacteraceae bacterium | reverse complement strand
ATCCGCAAGGCCTTTGTCGCCTCGGGTGTACGTTATGACCTTATTACCGAAGACAAGAGAAACGGCTACTCTTACCTAAAAGAGATGGTACAGCACCACATCTCCGGACAGATGAAAGTCGCTCCTGAACATACAGAACAGCATGTTCTCGACCTTATGGGCAAGCCGGGCAAGCAGACCCTGGTCGACTTTAAAAAGCTCTATGACAGACTTAACAGAGAAGAGGGTAAAAATCAGTTTTTGACCTACTACCTTATCGCTGCGCACCCTGGCTGTGAAGAGAAAGATATGCATGAGTTAAAGCGTTTCACCACAGAAGAGTTAAAGATGAATCCTGAACAGGCTCAGGTCTTCATTCCAACACCGGGAACCTACTCAGCCGTGATGTACTACACAGAACTTGACCCTGTCAGTCGTAAAAAGATCTTTGTCGAAAAAGACACCCGTCGCAAAGAGAAACAAAAAGAGATCGTGGTGAAAAAGCAGGTCTTTAGACGGGATTTTGCGAGTTAGAAAATAGTTTGACATTCAGTGTGAGATCTTAAACACAGAGTTTTCATCTCACTGCTCATGATGTCCGTCATTCCTGCGAAGGCAGGAGACCAAAGAAAATGCTCTCGGGTGAATCAACGAACTTAAGCACTCAAAATATTTGCTTCACTCTAACATAAAATAAAACCATTAAACTTGTGGACTCCTGCCTTCGCAGGAGTGACGACATGGTGGATTTACAAACTCTCTGCTAAACTATACAGATCAACTCAAAAAGGTCTTATATGCGTCTTACATTTATTCTCAAACTGCTTTTTTTACTCCTGATTACACTCTCTCTTGATGCCAAAAGCATCCTTTACAAAGCAGAGTCAAGAACCGCTACCGTCTACCTCCTGGGCTCTATACACTTGGCCAAACCAGAACTCTATCCTCTTAAAAAGCCCATAGAAGAAGCTTATAAAGAGAGTGATGTTCTGGTAGTGGAGCTTGATCCTTCAAGTCCACACTCCATGCAGGTCATCCAAAACTCTATGATGACACTTGGAATGTACCCTCCAGGTAAAAGTCTCAAAACGGAGCTTTCTACACAGACCTATAAAAGCTTGCAGAAGTATCTTAAAGTGTTAGGACTTTCTTTAGAGATCATGCAACCCATGCGTCCCTGGACTGTTATGTTACAGTTGAGCGTTATGGAGATGGTACGTCTGGGGTATGACCCGAACCTCGGGATCGATCAGCACTTTTTGCAAAAGGCCAAAAGAGATTCAAAAGCTGTTTTAGAGTTGGAATCTGCAGAGTCTCAGATGGCACTTTTAAGTAAAAATGACAAACAGTTTCAAGACCTTTTACTACGTTACACTTTAGAAGAGATGCATGAGATGGAACCAATGCTTAACAAGATGTTCAAAAGCTGGCAAGAAGGTGATGCCAAGACCCTATCAACAGTAGTTGACTCTTCGTTGGTGGTTGACCCAAGACTGACGGGTATTTACGAAGAGCTCATCACCAAGCGTAACTACAAGATGACAGAGAAGATACTGGGTTATCTTAAAACTAAAAAACGTTATTTGGTCGTGGTCGGGGCAGGGCATGTGGTTGGCGATGAAGGTATTGTAAAACTGCTACAGGCTAAAGGTTTCAAGGTAAAACAACTCT
>JALSUN010000219.1:4087-20632 GCA_027061425.1 Helicobacteraceae bacterium | reverse complement strand
CGCTCTCCTCTCGCGACACTTTAAACCGTAGTATTTTGATGGCACTGGATGATGCTTCACAAAAATGGGGTATCAAGACCATGCGTGTGGAACTTCGTGACATCTCTGTACCGGTAGAGATCGAAGAAGCAATGAACCTTCAGATGAAGGCAGAGCGTGAAAAGCGTGCGATTGAACTTACAGCTACAGCGAACAAAGAAGCGACCATTAGAGAGGCAGAGGGACAGCGTCAAAAGGCCTTTTTGGAGGCAGAAGCGATCGAGCGTATGGCAGATGCGAGTAAGTATGAACAAGAGAAGACGGCAGAAGGTCAAGCTAAGGGTATGGAGATGATCAACATGGCAATGGGGGCTAATCCTCAAGCGGCAGAGTTTTTGTTAGCGAAAGATCGTGTGGCTGCTTTTAATGAGATGGCAAAAAATGAATCAAACGATAAGGTGATCGTTCCGTATGAGGCGACAGAATTCATCGGTTCTCTTTCGATCCTTAAAGACATGCTTGGTAGTAAAAAAGTGGTTGAATCATAATGGAAGCCATCGAGTGGGGATATCTTTTAGCCCTGGGTATTGTTTTAATAGGGATAGAAGCACTACTGTTTTCTTTTGTATTGTTATGGATAGGTATCGGTTTTATAGCGGTAGCAATCCTAAGCTATTTTACTCTTTTCGCTAGTGGTTATGTCCAGATAGCGGTTGCTGTTTCCATAGGTCTGGTTCTTGTACTTGCTCTTAGAAAGTGGAGTATGACCCTTATCAATAAGTCAGCAGATGATACAGAAGAGAAGATTCATGCAAGTGGTGTAGGTATTGTTGAGGGTGGTATGATCAAGATGAATGGAACCTACTGGCAAAGTGATGATGACTTGAGCGGCTTTAGTGATGGTGATAGAGTGGAAGTGGTAGATATTATAAATAACAAGGCAAAGCTTGCTGACTAGACAAATAAAATACATTTTGATAAAAAAGAAGTTGTAATATGGGCCTATTCCAAAATTCTGTTTTGCGGGAGGCTTTACAAAAACTGGATGATGAGACAGTTGCGAGCGCTTTTCAAAAATACAAAGAACACTTTCTACCTAAAATAGCAAATATGAAAATATTAAAAGAAGAACAATATCAATATGGTTTTTTTGATGATCTCTTTGTTAAAGTCTTTGGATACGTTTTAAACCCTTCTCCTAACTTTAACCTTACAACAAAGTTCAAAAACCTTAGCGACAGTAAAAAGGCTGATGGCGCTATTTTACAAGATGGTAATGCCATAGCGGTGATCGAGCTAAAGTCGACAAAGACGAAGTCGATGGAGAGTATTGTCAACCAAGCTTTTGCCTACAAAAACAATCACCCAACTTGTAAATATGTGATAACCTCTAACTTTGAGAAGCTTCGTTTTTATGTGGAACATTCAAATGAGTTTGAGGAGTTTAACCTTTTTACTTTAAAAAGTGAACAGTTCAAGCTTCTCTATCTGCTTTTAAATCCTAAAGATATGTTCTCATTTAAAGCACTTGAACTTAAAAAGGCTTCTAAGTTAAAAGATGAGCAAATCTCTAATGAGCTTTATAAAAAGTACTCTCTACTACGCTTAAACCTTTTTAACAACCTAAAGAAAAACAACGAGAACGACCCTTTAGAACTGTTAAACTTTACACAAAAAATCTTAGACAGAATGATATTTATCTTCTTTGGAGAAGACCGAGGGATTTTAAAGCCAAACACCATTCAAGCTATTATAAATCATCACCAAAAATCTATAGAAGGTAGTAGCTTATATCACTTCTATAAAATTTACTTTAAGGGTATTAACGAGGGTAATCCTCAATTAGACATTCCTGAGTACAACGGTGGCCTTTTTGCTTGTGATGAGGTTTTAGATGCACTTGTTATAGATGATGAAGTTTTAAATGAACTTCCCTTGCAACTCTCTGCTTATGACTTTAACTCGGACATTGATGTAGATATCTTGGGGCATATTTTTGAAAACTCGCTTTCTGACCTAGAAGAGATTAAAGCAAATATTGAAGACAATGACTTCGACAAGACAAAAACCAAACGAAAAAAAGATGGGGTCTTTTACACGCCTGAATACATCACCCGTTATATTGTTGATAACACGCTAGGCAACCTTTGTCGTGATAAGAAAAAAGAGTTAGGGTTAGAGAACATTGATATTCAAACACCTAAAAATCCAAAGAAACTTAATAAGAGTGAACAGAAGATAAAAGATGCCTTAGAAGCGTACAGAGAGTACATTTTAGGCTTAAAGATAGTTGACCCTGCCTGTGGTTCAGGAGCCTTTTTAAACCAAGCCTTGAACTTCTTAATTTATGAGCATGAAGGTATAGACGAAAACGAAAAGATCCTTATGGGTGGAAATGTCTTAGGGCTATATGATGTAAAAAAAGAGATTTTAGAAAATAATCTTTTTGGTGTAGACATCAATGAAGAGTCTGTAGAAATTGCAAAACTAAGTTTGTGGCTTAGAACGGTTGAGAGAGGAAGAAAACTTAACAAGATAGCCAATAACATTAAGGTAGGAAACTCTCTTATAGATGATAAGACCGTAGTTGCTAATGCCTTTGTTTGGGAAGAAGAATTTCCTGAGGTTTTCGCTAAGGGTGGCTTTGATGTTGTTATTGGGAACCCTCCGTATGTCCAATTACAAAAAATGGGTGAAATGTCATTAAAGCTTAAAGAACAAGGATATAAAACCTATGAGGGAACAGGTGGAGGTAATATTGCAAAAGTGTATGAAGTGGAAGTTCTAAACATAGGAAATATTGAAGCATATCTTACAACTATTGGGGTACTGTCTAAAGCGGGGAAGAAACATGTTTCTCTAGTTAAGAATGATAATTTTAATGGAATGTCTGAAATAACAAATGTACAAATTGCTCCTCTTAAGCAAAAGTCATCTATGACTTTTGGTGTGTACTTGAAAAAGGATGAGGAGATGTTTGAATTGTCCTATGCTTATGCTGTTGATCAAGTAGGTAAAGAATGGAAGACATCTTAAAATGTGGTTAATGCAAAACATAAAACAAAGGAAGGCTTTAGAGAATTTAGTATATACTTCTTTTAACACACCCCCTCCACCTCTCTTAGATGTGCCAACGAAGGGGTTCTTCTTTTGATATCCTCAACATTTACTAAAACTCATCTAACATACGAACAGCAGATCGAATTATTAGAGTCTCGTGGACTACTCTTTACTGATAAAATTTACGCAAAAACTAAGCTTGAACATATAAGTTATTATCGACTAAGTGCGTATTTTTTGCCTTATCAGAGCGAGAAAGATAAGTTTATAGAAGGTACTACTTTTGAAGATGTCTTACAACTTTACTATTTTGATAAAGAGCTAAGAAAGCTCATCTTTAACGCGATCGAGACGATAGAAGTCAATGTTCGAGCTAATGTGGTCTATAAGCTTTCTAAAGAGACGGAAGCGTTTGGTTATATGGATGAAAAAAATCTAAATGTTAAACATGATGATTATGTATATTTGATGCAGAGTATTCAGCGAGAGACGCATCGCTCTAAAGAACTTTTTGTGAAACATTTTAAGAAGAAGTACAAGTCTGATGTTTTACCAATTTGGATGGTGATAGAATTAATCTCATTTGGAACGCTGTCTCGTTTATTTACAGCATTGAAACCAGAACATGAGACCATGACCAATAAGTTAGATTTGCCAGCAGAAGTGTTTAAAAACTGGTTGCATACAATTAATCATATCCGAAATATCTGTGCACACCATAGTCGCCTTTGGAATAGACAATTTGTTATTAAAGCCAAGCTTCCGAGAAAAATAGGAGCTTTTCAGGATATAAAAAATGATAAGACCTTTGTAATTATTCTGATTTTGAACTATCTCTTTTACAAGCTAGGAAATGGAGATGGATTTACAGATAAAATAGAAATTCTTTTAGATAAATACCCTAGTATAGATATAGGGCATATGGGTTTTCCTGAAGATTGGAAAGAGAGGTTATTATGAACTACTATGAAAAAGAGTTAGCTGCACTCAAACGCTCTGGTCGCTATAGAGAACGCCGTATTTATGATGATGAGGTTGTAGATCTTGCTTCCAACGACTATTTGGGTTTGGCACATAACAAAGAGATTTTAGAAAAGAGCATTAAAGCGTTAGAGACTTTAGAGTCTCATGCAGCTAAAGCCTCTATGTTGGTTAATGGTTATACCAAGGTGCATCAAGATTTTGAGCAGGCACTTTGTGAGGCCAATGGTTTTGAAGCAGGGGTGATCTTAGGCTCTGGGTTTAATGCTAACATCGCCATGATAGAGACCCTGGTCCGTAAAGGGGATGCGTTATTTATGGATGAGAAGTATCATGCTTCGGGAGTGTTGGCTTCCAAACTTATAGATGGTGATGTGTACTATTTTTCACACAACTGCAGTTCTGAATTAGAGACTCTGTTGAAAAATTCTAAAGCCAAACGTAACATTGTGGCGGTTGAAGGCATTTACTCCATGGATGGCGACTTGGTACCACGAGAGATCATTGCACTTGCAGATCAATATAACGCTGTTTTAATCTTGGATGAGGCCCATAGCTCTGGGGTTATTGGAAAACATCTTATGGGGGTATTGGACTATTATAATATAGAGCCAAAAGCCAACCACATTAAGATGGGAACATTGGGTAAGGCTTATGGTAGTTTTGGTGCTTATATCTTAGCTTCTGAACACATCATAGAGTTTCTCATTAATCGTGCTAAACCCATTATCTACGCTACAGCACCGTCACTTTTCGACACCCTTTTAGGGCATAATGCACTACGTTATATACAAGAACATCAAGAGTCATTAGGCCGTATGATAAAAAGACGTCAAGAGATTGTTGAAGAGGTCTTAGGTGTGAGCGTTGAGGGTCTTATTGTTCCTGTTGAGATAGCTGACAACCGTAAAGTAATGGAGATACAGCGTCAACTTTTAGAGAAGGGGTGTCTTGTCGGTGCCATTAGACAGCCAACGGTTCCTTCAGCTATTATCCGTTTTATTGCGAGAGTAGGTTTGGATGAGGTGGACTTTAAATCAGCTTGTGTGCTCATTCATAAGATTATAAAACAAGAGCGATAAGCGATTAACCCGACTTTAGATAAAATATCTACTATTTATGCGGGAGTCTTATGCAGATTAAAAAACTCAAAGTGACTTTGGCGGATACGGTGTTGGTTGACATTGGTTTTAGCGTGCATCACTCCTTGGCCTTAGTAGGACAGAGTGGCAGTGGTAAAAGTTTGACACTCAAAGCACTATTGGGTATGTTACCTGAGCAGATGGATTCTGCTTTAGAAGTCGATGCTGACTTTGAGTTCAAGCGGGGTAGGAGTATCTCTTTTGTGCCTCAAAACCCATTCACGGCACTTTCTCCACTCACTAAGATTAAAGATCAGTTCTTTGTATCTAAGGAGCGGGTAAAGGCCTTATGTGAAATGGTAGAACTCGATGAGGCACTGTTAGAGCGTTTTGCTCCTGAACTTTCAGGAGGGCAACTGCAACGCGTGGTGATCGCAATAGCACTAAGTGTCAGGCCAAAGCTTTTAATGCTAGATGAACCAACAACAGCATTAGATCCAAAGACGCGTGTTGTGATCATAAATCTTTTAAAACGTCTCCAAAAAGAGCAAGGCTTTAAAATACTTTTTGTGACCCACGATATGCACTCAGCAGCGGCCCTGTGTGATGATATCTGTGTCATAAAAACAGGACAAGTGCAAGAATCAGGTCAGATGCAAGGGGTGTTACGTGCGCCTCAAAGCCCTTATACAAAAACATTAATAGAAGCAAGTTTTGCAAACAGGAAATTTAGAGAATGAACATAGAAGAAATTTTAGATAAAAAAAACAATCAAGATGAGGGACTAAAAATTCCTGAATCTACACCACCTAAAAAATCGGGATGGAAGAAACCTCTGCTGATGGTTGTGTTACTTCTTATCGTTTTTGGTCCAGTTATCTACGTGGGCAACATAGCAATGAACCTAACCTATGACACCAGTAAATTAACAACAGATTATGACCCCAAGATCTCTTCACGTATCTATGATGCCAATGGCAATAAAATCGCTAATGTTTTTGAAGGAAGACACCGTTTCTATGCCCCTTTTGATGAGATCCCTCCCAAGATGGTCGAGGCGCTTTTAGCCATAGAAGATACCTCGTTTTTTGAACATGGTGGAATCAATTATGATGCTATTATGCGTGCTATTGCTAAAGACATTAAGGCCATGGCGATGGTCGAGGGTGCAAGTACCCTGACCCAACAGTTAGTGAAAAATACGTTGCTTACCCGTGAAAAAAAAATATCTAGAAAGATAAAAGAGCTGATCCTCTCTTATAAGATCGAAGCGGAGTTAAGTAAGGTTGAGATCTTGGAACGCTATTTTAATGAGATCTATCTTGGTCATAACTACTATGGTGTGAAGACGGCAGCAGATGGTTACTTTCATAAAGAACTTAACGAACTGACACTAAAAGAGATGGCTATTTTGGTCGGTCTTCCTAAGGCACCAAGTTACTATGCACCGACTAAAAACTATGACATTTCTTTGGGACGTGCAAATCGTGTTGTGGAACGTCTTCATGCTTTGGCTTGGATTGATGATGAAGCATATGAGAAGGCACTTAAAGAGAAGCCAAAAGTTTATAATGAGACACTCACTCAAAACAAAGCCCCTTACATCGTAGATGAAGTGGTAAGACGCTTGAAAGATCAGTTTCCAGATTTTAAGACAGGGGGGTATAAGGTCTATACTACCATTGATCTGAAGATGCAAGTTGCTGCGCGTGAAGCGATGACTTATGGGTACGAGCAGGCTAAAAAACGTCTGGCGAAAGAGCAAGAACGCGTTAAAAAGAAGCGACCTAAAAATTATGTTGATTATGCTGATGTCAACCTCACACAGTTTAATGGTGCTTTGGTCTCTGTTGATCCAAAAAGTGGTGAGATCAAGGCTATGGTTGGAGGTATTGATTATAAAAAAAGTGTCTTTAATCGCGCCACTCAGGCACAACGTCAACCTGGGTCTGCTTTTAAGCCGTTTATCTATCAGGTAGCTTTGGATTTTGGTTTTTCACCGGCTACAAAACTTATTGATATCTCTAGAACCTATGATTTTGAGAGTGATGCTAACAATGATAAAAATGATACCAGACGGTGGAAGCCAAAAAATTATGAAAACAATTTTAAAGGGCTCATTACCTTGAGAGAGGCCTTAGTGCATTCACGCAACCTGGCAACGATCAACTTGGTAACGGACATAGGGATCAACACCATTACAAGTAAGTTGAAAAAGCAGTATGGTATAAAGGATCTCCCTTCAGACCTTTCACTGTCACTAGGCAGTATTACCCTCTCTCCTGAACGTTTTGCAGAGTACTTTACCTCTTTTGCAAACAAGGGTACCTTGAGTGACTTAAGGCTCATTAACTATGTAGACCAAGCCAACGAAACCGTTTATGAACATCCAGAACAGGTCACTTCCAAAGTGACAGAAGAGCGACAAGCGTTTTTGATGACCACGATTTTGCGTGACATCGTTAAACGCGGTACCGGTGTGCGTGCCAAGGTTTGGGGGATAGAACTCGCTGGAAAAACGGGAACTACTAATGACTCTATAGATACTTGGTTTGTGGGCTACTCTCCTTCTATTGAGACAGTGGTCTGGTTTGGAAATGATAACAACAGCCCTCTGTGGAACAGAGAACAGGGGGGATGGACAGCAGCGCCATCTTTTGGCTATTATTATAAAAAGCTGATCAAGCTGTATCCTCAGATGCCACGAAAGTTTGAAGTGCCCGAAGATGTCATAGAGGTACATTTGGATGCGAAACACACAGAGTATTTTACAGATATCTCTAAACCGCCAAAGGCTGAGGTTAAAGCTGAAGCGGAAGAAGAGTTACTTTTCTAGGAGTTTATATGAAAAAGATAGCGATCGCCTTGTTATTAATGGCGTCACTTTTACAAGCAGATACGTTTGAGTCAGGTACAGCGAGTCTTGGTATTACAGGTGGCTCTGGCAGTGTGAGTTACTCGGGAACAAACTTTGGTTATATAGAGAACTATTATATACTCGGGGTTAATGCAGATTACTTTATAGTTGATAACCTCTCGGTAGGTTTTGGCTATCGCTTATGGTTTAATGGCTCACCTACCATTCATCAAGCCACGGTGCCCGTAACATATTATGTGCCTACAGGTTCTAAGTTTAGACCTTATTTAGGCGCATTTTACCGTTATACCTATTTTGATGGAAATGTAGATGACTACAACAGTGCTGGTGGACGTTTAGGGTTGGCCATTTTGTTCGATCAAGGTTACATGGGATTTGGATGGGTACAAGAGTACCGTTTAGATGCTAACAACCTCTCAGATGACACTTCAGGATACCCTGAAGTGACCATAGGCTTTAGCTTTTAAAAGCGCGGTTAATAGCACTGAAAAGTGCTTTGATAGAGGCGAGTGTGATGTCATTGTCTTTACCAACACCAAAGACACGTTCCCCCTCAGATGTCTCGATCTCTATATATGCAACTGCTGTTGCTGATGACTTCTCACCACAAGAGTGCTCAGAGTAAGAGTTGAGTGTAAACTGGTTAGGATAGTCTTTTAAAAGGGCTTTTCTACAAGCATCTATAGGACCATTGCCTTCACTCTCAGCAACGATCTCCTGACCATTATAACGATACTTTAACTGACACCATACGGCATTGTTACGTGTCTCTGCATCACGAGAGATAAACTCTATGTGGCTCTCTGGCTCAAAGTAACTCTTTTCAAAGATCTTCAAAATCTCTTTGTTACTTAACTCTCTCGCCTCTTTTTCGGTAACATTTTGTACGATCTTACCAATTTCAGGATGCATTTTTTTAGGCAGTTGGTAGCCAAAACTGTCTTCTAAGATATACGCAACCCCGCCTTTGCCTGACTGAGAGTTAATACGAATAATACTTTCGTATGAACGCCCTACATCCTCAGGATCGATCGGAAGATAAGGAACCTCCCAGAATGGCTCTGCTTTAGCACGTTGGTAGGCAAGACCTTTGTTAATGGCATCTTGGTGTGAACCTGAAAATGCGGTGTAGACCAACTCACCAACATAAGGGTGACGTTCATGGGTCTTCATGTCTGTACAGCGCTCTACTACCTCTAAAACGGTACTAATGTCACTGAAGTCAAGACCCGTGTCTAAACCTTGTGTGTACATGTTTAAGGCAAGTGTGATGATGTCAACATTACCTGTACGCTCTCCGTTAGAAAGTAGGGTACCTTCAACGCGGTCGGCTCCTGCCAAAAGCGCAAGTTCAGTAGCGGCGACAGAGGTTCCACGGTCGTTGTGGGTGTGTGTTGAGATCAAGACATGCTCACGGTTGTCTAAGTGTCTGCCCATCCACTCTATCTGGTCTGCATAAACATTAGGTGTAGCCATCTCTACCGTAGCTGGTAAGTTAATGACAACTGGACGTTCTGCTGAGATACCCCAACGTGCAGTGACCGCATTACAGATCTCTGCTGCGAACTCAAGTTCAGTACCTGTAAATGACTCTGGAGAGTACTCAAGTGCAATGTTTCCGTTATGACCTTCTTCATACTTTTTGACAAGGTCAACACCTTCTAGCGCCAACTCAATAATCTCTTGACGCTCTTTTTTAAAGACGATTTTACGCTGGGCGACTGAGGTAGAGTTATAGAGGTGTACAATCGCTGACTTAACGCCTTCCAAGGCTTCAAATGAACGCTTTATAAGGTGCTCACGCGCTTGAACAAGTACTTGAACTGTAACGTCATCAGGGATGAGGTTGTCATCTACTAACTTACGCAAGAAGTCAAATTCTACTTGAGAAGCTGAGGGAAAACCTACTTCTATGTTCTTGAAACCGAGGCGCAGCAGGAGGTTAAAAAGTTCAAGTTTTTGCTCAAGGTTCATCGGTGTTATAAGTGCCTGGTTACCATCACGAAGGTCAACACTACACCAGATTGGTGCTTTTTCTATAACTTTAGATGGCCATTGTCTGTCTGGCAAATCAACTTGAGGGTAGGGACGGTATTTTCCATTGTGCATTGTGCTCATGGTCAATCCTTTAAACTTGAATTTCTGATAACTCCTGCAAGACTTATCATTGGCGCAATTATAACAAACTGCGAGAAGAAATTAGGTAAGATAAGAGAGATTAATTTAAATCTGTAAGTGTCGTTGAAAATAGGGAGATAAAATGAAGCGTATATCGTTGATATTGGGGAGTGGTGGTGCGCGTGGTATGGCCCATATAGGTGTGATTAAGTGGTTAGAAGAACATGATTATAAGATAGAATCTATATCAGGCTGTTCTATGGGGGCACTCATAGGTGGTTTTTATGCAACAGGTAAACTTGACAATTACACTGCTTTTTTACAGGAACTTGACACCATTGGTATCTTAAAACTGTTAGACTTTAAAGGGACGGGGGGACTTGTTTCGGGTAAGGTGTTAATGGAGAAGTTAGAGACCTTGGTGGGTAATCCTAACATAGAAGACCTGCCTATAAAATTTACAGCTGTTGCTTCTGATATAGATGAAGAGAAAGAGATTTGGATTAATGAGGGCTCTTTGCTAAGTGCCATTCGTGCTTCTATCTCTCTACCACTCTTTTTTACACCACACCCTTTTAAAGGAAAATTACTGGTTGATGGTGGTGTCTTAAATCCTGTGCCCATCGCACCGACCTTTCATGATGACACAGACCTAAGTATTGCAGTCAACTTAGGCGGTGCAGTAGACTTAGACATCGTCTTACCTCTGCCTCAAAAAAATGATAGTATGACCTCTAAGATCACGGAGTATTTTTCAAAAGTAGCACTGCCAGACTCTCTCTCCTTAAAAAATGGGGTCTATCAAGTGGCAGACAACTCTTTTGACTCTATGCAGGGCACCATAGCACGGATGAAGTTGGCGACTTATCCACCAGACATAGAGATTAAAGTACCGAGAAACTTATGTGGTACACTAGAGTTTAACCGTGCCGATGAGATTATAGATTATGGTTATAATCTTTGTGTCAACCTTCATAAAGATGGTGTCTTATAATTTGAAAAGTATCAGGTGTAGGTCTAAAAAGTAGAGATGGAGGAGGTAGTTCAAACCTTTAGTTACAACAAGGTTGTACTTCCAAGGTAAACTTGGCACCTTGATCACTGTTAGAGACAAAGAGCTGACCATTCATCTTCTGGGCGATCTGTGCACTCATGTAGAGACCGATGCCTGTTCCTTCCTCTTTTGAGGTTACATTAGGTTTGAAAATATCTTGGATGATATCATCAGGGATACCCCCTGCATTGTCCTCTATCTCTAAGATAATATTTCCTGATTCTTCGAAAAAACGTATAAAGATGGCACGCTGCTTGCGTTCACGCTCATTAAAAGCATCTTTAGCATTGTTTAGGATGTTTAAAATGAGGTGTTTGAACTCATTTTCTATACCATTAATTATGATCTCTTTTTCACTCTCTATCTTGACTTCTATCTGGTTGCGAAGGAGTTCATCTTTCATCAAGAGTGTGACGGTTTGAATACAACGTTTCAGACCAAATGGCTCTGGCTCTTTGTCGGGTCTAAAGAAGGTCCTAAACTCTGTTAAAGTAGAGATCATATGATCTATCTGCTCATCAGTGTCTTTAAGCAATGTGTCGATGTAGGCCTTGTCAACGATGCCATCTTCATAATCCATCTGCAACATCTGTCCAAACATACTGAGTGCATTAAGTGGCTGTTTCCACTGGTGGGCAACAGCGTCCATCATCTCACCCATGGCCGCCATTTTAGCCTGTTGCTGGAGCATTTTTTCATGTTTAAGATGTTCTTCTGTCTCTTGCTTTACCAGTTTGGTAAGTTCATATTTGTAGCGTGCCAACTCTTTTTCTTGCCGTTGCAGTTTTTCATTGTAGCGAGAGTTTTGTTCAACTAGCATCGCGCGAAAACGGACATCTTGCATATACTGTTTGGAAAGAAGCAGTACTTTTTGGTGCACGTCAGGATGTGCTCTATGACTGAGATCTATAACAGTGTTAAGAAGTTCTCGTGTTTTCTCTTTAGTCACAGGGTGAAGTCCTTAGCTAGCTTAAAATATTATACAATGTTATAACACGGTTTGTATAAAGTAGCCCTTATTTTAGGCGTTTTGAAAGAAAATGGTGGAAAAAAGTAAAAGTTGAGAAGGTGATGCCCGAGGGCATCAAGAAAGTTAATCTAAAGTGATTAGCACTGGTACGTAGTTTTAAACTCGTAACCCGTTGGACGACCTTCGTCTGGCCATACATCACGTTCAAATCTATATGCTTTATAAGCATGGATGAACTCATCAGTAAATACCGGCTTAAGGAAGTCATTATCACCGAGAAGACCTTCAAGAGCTTCACGTAATGTGTGAGGCATTTGAGGAATCTTCTTTTCACGAATCTCATCAAGAGAAAGCTCGAAAAGGTCTTCGTCCATTGGACCCACTGGAACTTGCTTATCTTTAATACCATCAAGACCTGCCATCATCATAACAGCAAATGCAAGGTAAGGACAAGAAGAAGAGTCAGGGAAACGCATCTCAAGACGTGTAGCACCTTCGCCAGCACCGTAAGGGATACGACATGCAGCAGAACGGTTTTTAGCAGAGTACGTCAAGATACTTGGCGCTTCAAAACCTGGGAGTAGTCTCTTGTATGAGTTTGTTGACGGGTTAGTAAATGCAGACACTGCAGCAGCGTGCTTAAAGATACCACCAGCGTAGTTAATAGCCATGTCAGAAAGGTTACCGTAGTTTCCTTCTTTGTAGAAAAGGTTTTTACCATCTTTCCAAAGTGACTGGTGTACGTGCATACCGTTACCGTTATCACCAAACATTGGTTTTGGCATAAATGTCGCTGTCTTACCGTTAAGGTGTGCGATCATCTTGATAACATACTTGTACTTCTGAACGTTGTCAGCAGCACCGATGATGTCAGAGTAAACAATACCGATCTCATGTTGACCTTGTGCTACTTCGTGGTGACCAAGAACAACTTCAAGACCAACTTGCTCAAGAACTAGCATCATCTCAGCACGGATGTCAACAGCAGAGTCAGTAGGTGCTACTGGGAAGTAACCACCCTTAGTTCCTGGACGGTGACCTGTGTTGTACATGTCTGGGTATGGGTTGTTTGAGTTCCACTCACCCTCTTCAGTGTCTACTTTGAAACCAACTTCGTTGATGTTGTCAACAAAAGTTACAGAGTCGAACATGAAAAATTCGTTTTCAGGACCAAAGTAAGCAGCGTCAGCAATACCGATAGACTCAGCGTGCTTTAGTGCTGCTTTAGCGATAGAACGTGGACAACGCTCGTAACCTTGTTTTTTGTAGATGTCATAAACATCACAGAAAACGATAATGGTAGGATCAGCAGTAAATGGGTCTAAGAAAGCACTACCTACATCTGGAGTCAAAAGCATGTCTGACTCGTTAATCGGCTGCCAAGCTTCGATAGAAGAACCATCAAACGGAAGACCGTTCTCTAGTTGAGCAGCAGTTACAGCGCTCATTCTGTAACTGATATGGTGCCATGCACCTTTAATGTCTGTAAATCTAAAGTCTACGAATTGAACATCGTTCTCTTCACAGTACTTGAAGAAATCTTCTGTAGTAGTAACAAATTTTCCCATGTGTAATCTCCTGATTAGTTTTGATTGCATGAAGTATAACGAAGAAGAAGTAACAGTTTTCTATAAGGCATGCTTAAATAATAGACAGTGTGTCGGATGTTTCATATGGTAATTTTAAGAGATTAATTTTGGTTGTATGTCTAGAGGGCTTTTAGGAAAAGAATATTCTATATACAATGCTCACTGCAGTACTCATAATCTAATATATAAGCAGAAGTAAACCCGATGAAATTTTTGATACTCCCTCTTTTTGTTATGCTGACTTTTCTAGTGCTTGCTACATATACCTCAAAAGAGGTGACAGATGATGAACTTATCGCTGTGTTAAGTGAATATCCTGAACTCTACAGGTATGATAACTGGCAGATCTCTGAGAGAAAAGAACGGGTGCTGAAAGAGTATACCGAGATTACATTTGCTTACAAATACAGACGTACAGCAAAAATGCATATCGCTTATTTGGAAGGGATGACTACGGGTGTTGATAATGCTTTTTTCAATGCCTGTGTCGATTCTAATCGAAGATTAGAAGATAGGTATGAGTGCCGATTTATTACAGAGATCGGAACAGTTGAGACGGTGGAAAATGATAAAGCAATGGTTGTTGTTGACCATTTTGGACTTTTGAGTCGGAACAATCTGCAAAAGAGACTGCTCTCTGAAAAGGTGTACTTTTTTCTAAACAATGTTCTAAGCCAATTCTAGAACCTTCTGAACTTACATCTGTTGTTGCCTTGGTTTTAAAAGTATAATTTTCACATATTACGCCAAGCCCTTTTTTTTGATGTAAACACTTATTACAGCAATAAAGTGTTCTCATAAAAGATAATGATCTTTATTGATGATAAGATCTCTTATTTATAGATCTGAGCCAATTGGCATAAACAGTCAGCGGTAAGTTTCGTAATGACATTTTTTAAATGTTATAGAACTAAAATTAAAACAAGCAGGTAAAGAGAAACCTGTAAAATGGAACGTTTTTGAAACGCTTACCTATTATACTTTCTTTTAGAAACAGGGAAATCAACCTGTATTAGGGAGATAAAATGAAAAAAACATTAGCAATGAGTATTTTAACGGTAGGTCTTTTAGTCGCAACAGGTTGTAGCACAAGTGGTGATGGATCATCTGGTGGTTCATCTGACGATGGTGGTACCCCACTGGAAATCTCAAAAGTAAATCAGTTAAAGTTGACTGATGTGAATGGGGCTTCACTTTCTGGAGCAACAGGGGAAGTGAAGGTAGCTTCTAAAGCACCATCACTTGGAGGTGAACCCTCAAAAAGTGGAACTTTTACAGTAGGCAAAGATGGTTTAGTCACTGTAGACGATTTAGGTGAAGGTCTTTATAGCTTTACCGTAGTGTATGATGGTATCACTATTACTACAACACTTGAAATCACTGCTGAAAATTATCAGAAATTTGCAAGCCTTATGACGCCTATTTCTGTTGATGACAAAGGAAAGGGTACTTTAATAAAAAATGCTATCATCGCATCCATCTCAGGAACTGTATTAGACAGTCATGATGTTGCGATTTCTAATGCACAAGTAAGTGTCTCTGGTGGTGCAGCCACCAATGGTGCATTTGTAACTGCAGTGACTGATGAAAATGGTGCCTATACACTTCTCATCAATGCAAATGACTCTTTAAAAAACGCTTTACTTAGTGCTACTCTAAGTGCTTCAGCTGCTGGTTATATAACACAAGTCGTTTCAGATTATAAGATCCATACAAATACAAATACAAGTGGTATAAACTTTAAACTTCAATCTGCTGGAAAACAAACAGCAATATATTCGGAGGATTTTGAGGCAGATAACAGTGGTTGGACGACGAACAAGCTCACCGGAAGTAATGGTAACAACAACTGGCATATACATACAAATAAGGTTACTGGTATTAATAAAGCATTTACAGATAATGCTGTAAAACTAGCACCAGATGATACATCTGCAGGAGCTATTCCTTCTCCACTCGATTCTCAATGTTTCTGGTATGGTAATGGTGTCACAGGAGATGATACATTTGGTAACTTCCTTGGTGCCATAGGTCAAGTGTCAAAATACAATGGTGGGATGAGTGTCACTGATAATAGTGGTGAACTTATCTCTCCTGCTATCGATCTAACAACAGTATCTGGAGATATTAAACTCTCATTTGACACATTTTGGGAAATTGAATCAGTCAATCCGAACTTAAACGGCTATGATATAATGACTGTTTCTGTATCTACTGATGATGGTGTAACGTGGAGAGATTTGGCAAGGTTAAACCCTCTTAGTGATCCCAAAACATCTATTGATCGCAGTGCTATACCTTTTTCTAATACAGGGTATAACTCAGCACCAACTTGGTTGACACAAGAAGCTATTCCATTGGTTGATATTAAAAAAGTATCCCTTAGTGGTCAAACTGTTAAATTGAAATTTACATTTAAGACAGTGGATGGCAAATTTAATGGATTTAGAGGATGGATGATAGATAATATTGAAATCACCAAGGGTAAAGGGACTTATCCTTTATATGAAGATATCAATCAAAGTATTGATGGACCAGATGATGGAATAAACTCAAGTTTATATAAATCTTCTACCAGAATACACTAATACTATATATTTAGGTCTGTAGTAAACAATATGTTTGAGACAAGGAAGTATATTGCGCTTCCTTGTATTAAGATCTATCCCTCTCTTCTAAAACTTTACAACGATACTTTTACGGTTTTTAAAATAAACACACTCACTATAACCGACAGATTTGGCTAAAGCTTCAGCCTCTTTTCTAAAGAGTCCAACCTGTTCTGGTTTGTGGGCATCAGAACTAAATGTGATGGGGATCCCGAGTTCAAAGGC
>JALSUN010000219.1:1976-3987 GCA_027061425.1 Helicobacteraceae bacterium | reverse complement strand
TCAATGTTCTGTTTTATGGCCTCTTGAACATAGGCATCTACAGTGCCTTCAGCGTGGTTACAAAGCGTTGTATGGTTGTGCAGGTCAACTTTCATAAAGACTCCATATAAATATATGCTGTAATTATACTCTTAAAATTGCGCTCCATCTGTTGATAGGGTAAAATGTCATAAATATTTAGGTAAGCAAATAGTAGTTGAGGTCGTCATTCCTGCGAAGGCAGGAATCAAACGGTGATTACTTCTATAATTTATAGACGCTCAAACTTGTGGATTCCTGCCTACGCAGGAATGACGCAGTAGCAACTAAAAATACCAAACACTAAGCGAAAGAGTCTGCCATGAATCAGAACAAAAAAGTAGAGTTGTTGTCACCTGCGGGTAACTTGGAAAAATTAAAAATTGCACTGGATTATGGTGCTGACGCGGTTTATGGTGGGGTGAGTCACTTCTCACTGCGCATACGTTCGGGTAAAGAGTTCTCAATGGAGGATTATGCTGAGGGGATTAAGTATGCTCATGAAAGAGGCAAAAAAGTCTATACCACTATTAATGGCTTTCCTTTTAACTCACAGTTGAATCTTCTTAAAAAACACATCGAAAAGATGGCAGACCTGAATCCAGATGCCATGATCGTAGCAACACCAGGGGTTTTAAAACTCTCTCAAGAGATTGCACCACACATCCCAAAACACCTCTCTACTCAAGCCAATGTTATGAACGTACTTGATGCTCAGATCTATCATGATATGGGCGCACAGCGTATTATTACCGCACGTGAGATCTCTCTACGTGACCTGACTGAGATTAAAAAAGAGTTACCAGAACTTGAACTTGAAGTCTTTGTACATGGCTCTATGTGTTTTGCTTACTCAGGCCGTTGTCTGATCTCTACACTTCAAAGTGGTCGTGTTCCTAACCGTGGCTCATGTGCCAATGATTGTCGTTTTCCTTATGAAATGTATGCTGCCAATCCTGAGACAGGTACACTTTTTAGACTCGAAGAGGACCCAGGCATTGGTACGTACATTATGAACTCTAAGGACTTGAACCTTGCCTCTCACATGAAAGAGATCTTAGACTCGGGTGCAGTGGACTCTGTGAAAATCGAGGGACGTACCAAGACTTCATATTATGCTGCGACTACAGCCAAGGCTTATCGCATGGCGATCGATGACTATTATGAAGATGACTATCAGCCTGAGCGTTATCAAAATGAGATCCACTCTATGCAAAACCGTGGCTTCACGGATGCTTATCTTATAAACCGTCCTTTTGAAAAACATGACACCCAAAGTTTGGACTTTACCATGCAGATGGGAAGCCATCAGGTGACAGGAATGGTGACACCAGATGGTCAACACTTTTTATGTAAGTATAAAACTTTACCCGGTGATAAAGTTGAGATCATGGCGCCAGTAGGCACTGTGATAGAAACGGTTGATAATGAGATAGGGAGTGTTGTGAAAGAAGGTGATACTTACTTTATGACATTTAAAAAGCTTGTAGCCGAGAATGGAAAAGAATGGGAGAGTGTTCATAGTGGTAATGTCAATCCAATTAAACTTCCATTAACACTACCACAATATACATTTTTGCGTATCAGTTCAGAAGGGATTGAACAATCTGCACCGAAGTAAGCATTTAGGGTTTTACCCTTTTTCTTCCATTTTTCCTTTTCCTACGCTGCTAAATATCTTTTCCTTACTGTTGAAATATATTAAAATCTCTATAAAACAATAGAATATTGTTAAATATTGTCATTTTGGAATGCTTTTGAAACGTTAAGGGTTTACAATGTGTGTAGAAGAGAATTTATCTCTTAACATACTTACAAGGATAAAAAATGAAAAATGTATCAAAAGTAGTAAAAACCCTTTCCTTAGTTGCCTTCGTAGCGCTTTTAGCAGGTTGTAGTGGAGACAGTGGTGATAATGGGGCAACTGGTGCAACAGGTGAAATTGGGGCAACAGGGGCAACAGGTGCAGATGGTGAAACAGGGGCAGATGGTG
>JALSUN010000219.1:0-1876 GCA_027061425.1 Helicobacteraceae bacterium | reverse complement strand
GCAGATGGTGAAACAGGGGCAGATGGTGCAACAGGTGCAGATGGTGCAAATGGTTCAGATGGCTTTATATCTCTTATAAACATGAGTAAAGAGCCTGTCGGTGCTAATTGTCAAAATGGTGGTGTCAAAGTAGAGAGTGGTTTAGACCTTGATGGTGATGATGCTCTTGATGTGGGTGAAGTGACAGCTACCGAATATATTTGTTCGAACGAAGTACTAGCAGAAAATTTTGATGGTGTTGTTTATATAGCGGATAAAACAATAAATAATACTAAGTCTATTTATACAACGGTTAATGGGGTAGATACATTGTTGGCGGCACCATCACAAAGTAATCAAGACATAACAGCATTTAAAATCTCCCCTGACAGAAGCAAAGTAGCCTATATAATAGACGGTAATCTTTATACAGTGGATCTTCTCAAACCGAGTGTGCCTGTACAAATGAATGTAGATTTAGTGGCAAACGGAGATGTTGTGAGTTATGAGTGGTCTCCCGATGGATCTAAACTTGCATATAGAGGAGATGTTGATACTAATGATGTGTTTGAACTGTATGTTGTATTAGCCGATGGTTCTCTTAACATGAAGGCACACCCTACATTGTTAGGAGATCAGGATGCAGAACCTTACTATGAATGGTCGCACAACAGTCAAAAACTTGCATATGTGACAGATGAACTGATCGATCAAGCGATGGATTTGCATATAGTAGATATCGCAACAAAGGTTCACACTACAGTTAAAACTATGGCAGGTGGTAGAGAGGTTAAAGAGATGCATTGGTCGCCAAATGATACTTCAATCGCGTATCGAGATGACTCAGTGACGAATGGGCAGTATGATCTATACAGTTATAATATTGTGAATACAGTAGTCACAACCATTAAAACCACACCAGCAGGTAGTAGTATATTTGGTTTTGCTTGGAAGAAGCCACCTTTTGATCAACTGTTCTCTACCAGTCAGATAGCTTATAAAGAGAATGACACCACTAAAACAGACCTTTATACATATACATTTGCTTTATTTCCTAACCCCTCAGGTACAGTACAAAACACTGCTGTAGCAGCGGGTGAGAATGTTCAAAGTTTTAAGTGGTCACAAGATGGAGTACATTTGGCATATTTGAAACAAGAGAGTTCAAGAAACAACTTATACGTTGTGGCTTCAGGAGCAACTACAAGTGATAAAATCAATCCACCCTTAGTAGCTAATGGTGATGTTGAAGTGTATGCTTGGGGTTATGTCCCAGAAGGACCTGTGCCAATAGGAGGTAGCCTTCCAGATCAGCGATTAGTCTTTAGCGGAGATATGGAGGTAAATGGAATTTTTGATGTTTATTCAGCTAATTTAGATGGTACAGGCTTTATAAACCTTAGCAACTCTTCTGCTATAAGTCCAGATACAGATGTTGAAGAATTTATTTTAGCGCAGGATGCTAAGACAATACTTTATAGGATGGACAAGGACACTGCGGGTGTAGCAGAGCTTTATACAATAGATTTATATGGTAATAATGCTTCAGCTACGGCAGTTAGTGGAGATATGCCAGATTATGCAGATGTTTTTGGAGGCTATGACATCCTTCAACCACAGTAGACTGTTAAAGGTGATAATTAAAAAATATGTCCAAAGTTAATATATAGACCACTGTCTTCAACACTCTGCCCATAATCGATCATAATAATGGTCGCTTGGTTCCATGCTATTCTCATACCAGCACCCACTGTGTATTTGTAATTTGTAAGATCTGTCTCTTTCACATCATCAAAAACCTTACCCGCATCAACAAATGGAACCACCATAAACTCAAACGTTTGTCCGTAAGTGTGGGCTTCATAGATGTTAAAACGGGTCTCTACATTACCTAACA
>JALSUN010000218.1:18552-20701 GCA_027061425.1 Helicobacteraceae bacterium | reverse complement strand
TCCCTTATGCTTCTGAGATCACAGTTGAAGATGGTGCACCGATTACGCAGAAGATTAAAGCTAAAGAAGCAGGAACTGTGAAGTTCTTCTTGCTTAAAGGTGATTATCTTGAGCGTTATGAGAGTGTGAAGTCGGGTTATACCGTACAAGAGAAGGGACTTTTTGCTGTTATCGTTGATGCAGATGACCGTGAGGCTATTCGTCACTATGTAGCGCGTGGTTCTATTGTTGATGTTGATGATAATGCAGCGGTTGAAGGTGATGCACTTCTTGCACATCCAGAGTCTGATGAGTCTGTAGTGATCGCTGAGTGGGATCCATACTCTAACCCGATTATCTCTGAATCTAAAGGTACGGTAAGTTTTGAAGACATCATTCCAGGAACAACAGTTTCTGAGCAGTTTGACGAATTAACAGGTCAGACACGTTTGATGGTTAATGACCACTACCCAGTTGAGTACAAGCCTACTATCGTACTTGCTACTTCTGAAGGTGAGATCATCCGTTATGCAGTGACTTCCAAGACGGCTATTTATGTACAAGATGGTGCAGATGTTACAGTTGCGGATATCTTAGCGAAGACACCTAAAGCACTCCAAAAGTCATCAGACATTACTGGGGGTCTTCCTCGTGTATCTGAGCTTTTTGAAGCACGTCGTCCTAAGGCGATCGCATTGATCGCTGAAGTGGATGGTGTTGTTAGTTTTGGTAAGCCACTACGTGGTAAGCAACGTATAATCATCGCTTCTGAAAACGGCATCATCAAAGAGTACTTTGTTGATAAAAACCTTGAAGCTCTTGTAAATGTTGGTGACTTTGTTCATGCAGGTGAGCAGTTGACTACAGGTCAGATGTCTTCACATGAGATCCTTCGTATTATGGGAACTAAAGCACTGTACAACTATCTTGTTACTGAGGTTCAGTCAGTGTATCGTTCACAGGGTGTTAGCATCGCTGATAAGCATATTGAGGTTATCTTTACTCAAATGCTCCGTCAGATCAAGATTGTTGCATCAGGTGATACAAAATTCATTCGTGATGATCTTGTTTCACGTAAAAAATTCCAAGAGGAAAACGCCAAGATCTTACGTCTTGGTGGTGAGCCAGCAATCGCTGAGCCATTCCTTGTAGGTATTACACGAGCCTCTGTAAGTGCTGACTCGATCATCTCTGCAGCTTCTTTCCAAGATACTACTAAAGTATTGACAGAAGCTGCGGTGTCTGCGAAGATCGATGATCTTACAGACCTTAAAGAGAATGTTATTATCGGTCGTACTATTCCAGTTGGAACGGGTATTTATAAAGATCAAACAGTTGTCTTTAACGAGGACGAGGAAGCATAAACCGCTCTTTTTACCAACAAGTGCATTAACACTTGTTGGTAGTGTAACAACTTCTTCGCTTCTAATTTACACATTTACTTTCCATCTTTTTTTTTAAATAAACTTTTTTAAAAACCTTAAACCATAAATAATTATAATGTCACAAACAATATTAAGAGGTCTTTCATGAATTTTCGTACATTAGCAGCAGCATTGGTTTTAAGTTTTGGTTTGAGTACACCTGTAATGGCAGGAGATGCTATTAGTGAGGCATTGGTTAAAAAAGCTGAGTCAAAAGCAACGGCTATAGAGTCTAAAGAGTTGGCGCAGATGATTGAAGACGGTGAAGAGTTTATCTCTTTAGATGTGCGTGAAGAGCATATGCGAGAAGAGGGTACCTTTGACTCGGAAGAAGATGTGAAAATAGCGCGGGGTGTTTTAGAGTTTGATGTGGGTGCGGCGATACCTAACAAAAAAGCTTTAGTGATCGTCTATTGTCGTGCAGGTAAGAGTGCAGCGCTCGCTGCAGTGACGATGCAACAACAGCTTGGCTATACTAATGTGAAGTATCTTAAGGGTGGGCTTGATGAGTGGCTAGAAGAAGGTCATCCCATCTACAATCACTTCGGAGAAATTCTCTTAGCCAAATAAAAAGTTGCAGCTGCGGTGCGATTTGCACCGGAGTTCACCTCTCCACGTACATAAGTACGCTACCGGGTTCACGTCCGGCACAACTCACACCACATCTGAAACTTTTTAGCGTACAAATATATTGGCAATTATGGGCTGATGACTTTGCTTCGCTTGTCATTCCTGCGTAGGCAGGA
>JALSUN010000218.1:0-18452 GCA_027061425.1 Helicobacteraceae bacterium | reverse complement strand
GAATCCACGAGTTTGAGTTATCACTACTCGTTGACATACTTTATAACCCATCCATCCCTTCTAATCTTCATCCCTCTTTCTTCATTAACAAGAAGCTAATCACTATTTAGTTAAAATCGCGAGCAGTTGAATCCTCTGAAAAAATTAGAATTTTCAGAGGGTAAATTATATAAACAGTAGGACACTATTATGGACGCAGCAAAAACAATCTGGATGAATGGTAAGTTTATACCTTGGGATGACGCTAAGACTCATGTACTTTCACATACACTTCACTATGGTAATGGTGTTATAGAGGGGACTAAGGCGTATAAAACTGAGAAGGGTTATGCGATTTTTCGTCTCAATGACCATACTGAGCGTCTTTTAGAGTCGGCAAAGATGACCCTTATAGACATACCTTACAGTGTGGAAGAACTGAACAAAGCACAGATTGAACTTGTCAGACAAAATGACTTTACCGGTGACAATGTTTACCTGCGTCCTTTTGCATTTTTAGGTTATGGTGTTATGGGTGTTTACCATAAAGAGGCACCTGTTGAGACTGTTTTAGCAGCTTGGGAGTGGGGTGCTTATCTTGGTGAAGAGGGTCTTAAACGCGGTATCCGTCTAAAGATCTCTTCTGTTAACCGCCCTTCAAATACCTCCAATATGGGTAAAGCTAAAGCTACAGCTAACTATCTTAACTCTCAGATGGCGAAGTATGAAGCAGTTGAATGTGGTTATGACGAAGCTCTTCTCCTTGATGATCAGGGCTATGTGGCTGAGGCAACGGGCGCGGCATTTTTTATGATACGTCATGGTGTTCTCATCTCACCACCATGTGACAATTCTTTAGAATCTATTACTCAGAAGATGGTCATAGAACTTGCTACAGATATGGGCATCGAAGTAGTACGTCGCCGTATTACTCGTGAAGAGATCTACATTGCTGATGAAGCCTTTTTAACAGGGACTGCTGCTGAAGTGACACCAGTACGTGAAATCGATGGTCGTGTTATTGGTGGTGGTTCTCGCGGACCACTGACTGAGAAAATTCAGAGTACCTATTTTGACATGGTGTTTGGACGTATTGAAAAGTATGACCATTACCTGACATATATCTCATAATGAAAAAAACTAAACAGATAAACGGAGTTTTAATGGCATCTGATATGAACGATTACTTTAACAAAAAAAAGAACGGTGGCTCAGGCTCAAACAACAATAACGGGGGGTTTAACGTACCTAAACCACCAAAAATGGACTTCAACCTTGGCGGTAAAGCTGGGATTATCTATTTTATAGCAGGACTGTTACTTCTTTTAGTGTTGGCAAAACCTTTTGTTGTCATTACAGCAGGTGAGCGAGGTATTAAAGTGACTAATGGTAGTTTTGATCCTCTACCACTTATGCCAGGACTTCATTTCATTATTCCAGTGATACAAAAAGTACATATTGTTGACACTAAGATCCGTATTATTAACTATGCCAACCGTATAGAGCGTAACGCAGGTGTTGGAGAAGGTATCGAAGTCAAACCTGCTATTACAGTACTTGACAAGCGTGGTCTTCCTGTAAGCATAGAACTGACTGTACAGTATCGCTTAGATGCAGAACATGCTGCTGCGACCATCTCTAACTGGGGCTTTAGCTGGGAAGAGAAGATCATTAATCCTGTTGTACGTGATGTTGTGCGTAATGTTGTGGGTAAATACGAAGCAGAAGCACTTCCAACAGAGCGTAATGCCATTGCTACGGCTATTGAACAAGGTATGATAGACAGTATTGCTAGCTTGAAAAACACACCTGCTGAACTGCAGTCTGTACAGCTTCGTGAGATTGTACTACCTAAAAAGGTAAAAGACCAGATAGAGCGTGTACAACTGGCTAAACAGCAGGTACAGCAAGCAGAACAAGAGGTACAAAAAGCCAAGCAAGAGGCGCTTAAACGTGCAGCTGAGGCACAAGGTCAAGCTAATGCAGTAGAAATCGCAGCAAAAGGTAAGGCTCAAGCGATAACGATAGAGGCAGATGCTAAAGCCAAGGCAAACAAGCTTATCTCGAACTCACTCACGACAAAACTGCTTCAACTTGAGCAGATCCATGTACAAGGTAAGTTCAACGAAGCACTTCGTGAAAATAAAGATACTAAGATCTTCTTGACACCTGGTGGTTCTACACCAAACATCTGGGTTGACACCAAGAGTGCTAAACAGCAGGCAAGCATACACTAATATCTTTCACTCCTAGATAGGAGTGGTGATAAACCAAGATTCAAAATGTAGAAGTCTTTACTTCTACGCCTCTTTATACTTCCCCATTTTTTAACATCGGATCAAACTTAGGTCGTTTAAATCTTTTAGCTTGTTTGGAAAACTGTATGAGTGCTTCTGCTGTCTGTACAGAGTCATCCACTAAATTCAGGGACTTCATAAACAATGCTGTAGTGGTAATAGCGTCAGAAAGTGCACGATGATGGTCTGCCTCTTGGTGGAGGCCTAGGGTCTCATTAAGATAGGTGAGGCCATAACGAAAAGAGGAAAAGGTACGCTCTGCAAGGTCTATACTGCACATAGAACGGTTAAGCATAGGGGGCATGCCCAAGTTTTCATACATTGCGCAGATAAAGTTGTAGTCAAACTTGACAGCGTGCGCTACAAAAACATCCGTACCTATAAAGGCTCTAAAAGCATTTAAAACCTTCTGCATGGAGGGCGCGTTGAGTGTGTCTGAGACCTCTATACCGGTGAGCTCAGAGATATGTCTGGAAATTTCATTGCACTGTATTAAGGATTCATAAGTCTCTATGATCTTCCCATTTTTAACTTTAACAGCACCGATCTCTATGATTTGATGTTTACTTGGTTTGGAACCGTTACACTCTATGTCTACGATACAAAAGGTACTCTCTTCAAGACTTTGTGTGGTGGTGTTGAAAAAGTAGCGGTTGTCTTTAGTGATGACCTCGAGTCCTTGTGTTTTTGCCAGTAAAAATTCACGCTCAAGATCTTGGTCCAAAAAAGGACGGATGTCTGTAATGTCTGCCCCTTTTTTAGAGGCGAGTTTAAGTGTAGTCTTGTGATCAAAAGTGCGCATTATATAAAATACTTTGCATGTTTTATAAAGGATTGGACTTTTTCAGGGTCTTTTTTACCTTTTAAGATTTCCACACTTGAACTGACATCCACGCCATAAAAACCATAACTGTGAACTTCATGGATATTTTCAGGACTCAAACCTCCCGCTAAAATGATCTGTGAGTTGTCTCTCTCTTTAAACCACTCTAGGTTGAGACGTTTTCCTACTCCGCCATAAGCTTCACAGTAAGCATCGACCAAACGGTACGTACCATCTAAAGTTGAAACATCATTTTGTGAAGCGGCACGAGTAACCTGAACATAAGGAACGCTTAGTGCCTCTAAAAAGTCACGGCCCACTTGAAAATGCAGTTGTGCCAAGGTAGCTCCTGTGTTTTGTATCGTTTCGTTGATAAATGAAGCTTCTTCATTAACAAAGAGGGCTACCTTTTCTACAAAAGGGGGTAGCCTGTCAATGATATTTTTAGCCTCTTTAGGGGTGATGTAACGTGGCGAAGGCGGATAAAAAACAAAACCTAATGCATCAGCACCCGCATCTATGGCCATCATGGCATCTTCGAAATTGGTAATGCCACATATCTTTACCCGCATAAGGTCTCTTACTTTTTCAAGTTAGCGATGGCAGTCTGAAAACTGTCATGCTTAAAGACGTACGAGCCTGCAACACAGACATCAACGCCTGCTTCTTTGAGCAACTCTATGTTCTCATCAGTGACACCGCCGTCTATCTCTATAAGACAATCAGGGTTGATCTTTTTACGGAGTGCATCTAAACGTTTGATCTTTTCTACAACAGTTGGAATAAACTTTTGCCCACCAAATCCAGGGTTAACACTCATGACGAGTACCATATCTAGATCCGCCAAAAGGTACTCTACTGCTTCTGCAGGGGTGTGAGGATTTAAAACAATAGCAGGCTTAATCCCTAAAGAACGGATGTACTGTACCAAACGGTGTGGGTTTTTCTCCTCTTCTATATGAAAAGAGATGTACCCTGGTTTGAGGGGTGCAAAAAGATCTACAAAAAAGGTGTTGTTCTCAACCATAAGGTGGATGTCAAGAGGTTTTGTAGCCGCTTTAGCGATAGCCGAGACCACAACAGGCCCAATGGTGAGGTTAGGAACAAAATGTCCATCCATCACATCAACATGAACAAGGTCACACCCTGCATTACAGATGGCTTTTACATCACGTTCTAGGTTGCCAAAGTCGGCAGAGAGTACACTAGGAGCTACTAACATGGTTACTTCTTTATACAGGCAGTTTAAAGCCCTTAAATTTGGTCGTATTTTAGCATATTTATCTTGTAGCTAGAAGTTATGAAGAGAGAATAAGATGCTTTTAGATTTTGTTAAGCTTTAATTTTGTTAATCAGGGCTATAATGCGCAACTTAAAAAATTACGCAAGGATACCCAATGGCAAGAAAATGTGCAATCAGTGGTAAAGGCCCAATGGCTGGAAATAATGTATCTCACGCAAAAAACAGAACTAAACGTCGTTTTTTGCCAAACCTTAGAACTGTACGTATCACACTAGAAGATGGTACAACTAAGAAGATCAGAATTTCTGCTAAAGAGCTTCGCACACTTAAGAAAAACTCGTAACCTCTAAGGTTATATTTTGAACCTGAATACCAGGCTTCGAAACTTTCTCAACTGGGAGGAAACTCCCAAACCAGACCCCTCTATACTTCCCGATTTTTACACCAATTTACACGCATTTCGTCTTCCTATAGTTTTTACAATTATGACTATGCTTATAGGTACAATGGGCTATATCCTTATAGATGATTTTAGCTTGATGGATGCTATCTATCAGACGGGTATTACGTTTACAACAGTAGGTTTTGGAGAGATAGCGCCCATCTCTGATGCGGGACGTATCTTTACCATTACCCTGATCATTGCGGGTTTCGCTGTCTTCTCTATGGCAGTGGGTATTATGGTGACCGAACTTAACCGTGGCCACCTCTTAAGAACATTAAAGGAGCGCAGTATGTTGTACAAAGTCGCGCGGCTCAAAAAACATTTTGTTATCTGTTATCACAACGATTACACCATCGAGGTGACCCAACAGTTACGCTCAAATCACATCCCTTTTGTAGTTGTGGACCCCAGAGCTGATCTTGATGAGATCGCAGAAAAGTACCACTATCCGTACTTTATCCAAGAAGAGCCACACACTGAAGAGGCGATGTTGAAGTCACATTTAAGCTCAGCTGATGGGATGATCACACTCTCAAGCTCTATGGCGGACAACATCGCCATCATCGCTTCCGTGCGTCTGTTTGAAAAAGAGCATCTTATCCCTACACCTTACAACATCATCTCAGCGGCAGAGACAGAGAGTGATGTCAGCAAACTCAAAAAGCTGGGTGCTGACACAGTGGTTTCCGCTACGAAACTGACCGCACAACGCATCACCGCTATGGCAGCGCGTCCAGAGATGGAAAACCTTTTAGAGGAGTTTTTGTATCAGACAGATACGCCACTGGACATGGAAGAGGTATTTGTGCCAAAGTACAGCTGGATCGTGCTTCATAAATTAAAAGAGACCCATCTTAGACAGATAGCAAATGTCGCGGTGGTGGGTATGACGAAAAAAGATGGCAAGTTTACCCCGATGCCTGATGGAAACAAACTCGTAAGCAGTGAGTCAAAACTACTGGTTATTGGAACACAAAAAGGGATAAATATCACAAAAGGTCTGGTAAACAAACGCCAAAAACCTGAGGAGCTCAAATATGTATAAAATCACAAGTAACACAGAAGGTGTCTGCACCCCCTTAGGCTTTTATGCTGACGGTATTTCAGCAGGTCTAAAAGCAGATGGTGCCTTAGACATGGCCTTTGTTTACAGCGAAACGCCTTGTGTGTTGGCATCAGTCTTAACCACAAACAAAATGGCAGCAGCGCCTATCCATCATGCTAAAGGAGTCAAACAGACCAACTTTGTCATGATAAACTCCAAAAATGCCAATGCGATGACAGGAAAACCGGGTATGGCTGATTTGGAAGAGATCTTAGAGCATGCTAAACAAAAAAAATCGGGACTTATTAACCCACTTATGAGTTCAACAGGTGTCATCGGTGTACGTCTTCCTAAAGAGAAGCTTATCGCTGGTGTAGAGAAGTTTGACCTAAGTGCGAAAAACCCTCACACAGCTGCACAAGCCATCATGACAACAGACCGTTTCTCCAAAGAGATCGCTGTAGATGTTACCTTGGAAGATGGTAAGACTTTTAGTATCGGTGCGATGGCAAAAGGGGCAGGAATGATAAACCCTGCCATGGCGACGATGTTATGTTTCATCACAACAGACGCACAGATCAACTATATCACCATGCAAGAGATCTTAGAGCGTGTTAATGCCAAAACATTTAATGCAGCAAGTGTAGATGGAGACACTTCTACCAACGACACTGTCTTTTTAATGGCCAATGGTCGCGCTGTTTGTCATGATGATGATGCTTTTGAAGAGGCACTTTTTATGGTGATGGACTTCTTAGCAAAAGAGTTGGTGCGTGATGGTGAAGGTGCTACAAAACTGGTGACTTACCATGTCACAGGTGCTTACAGTAACACTGAAGCGCAAAAAGTAGCCAAGACGCTCGCGAATTCACTGCTCATAAAAACAGCCCTCTACGGTGAAGACCCTAATTGGGGACGTATCGCGATGTCTGTAGGTGCATGTGGCGCTAAATGTGAAGAAGAAAAACTCACCATAGCTTATGATGATGTTGTCCTCTTCAAGCAAGGTGAAAACCTTTTTGATGAAGCAGTAGAAGCAGAAGCCTCAGCTATTATGAAACGCGATGCTTTTACCATCAATGTAGACTTAGGCATTGGTGGCGGCACCTTCAGAGCTTATGGATGCGACCTTGGTAATGAGTACATAAAAATTAATGCTGACTACAGAACGTAAAGGCTAGACCGTTCTTACTTCTATGGAATTCCTGCAAAAGCAGGAGTTCTAAATCTATGTACTCTTTTCTCTTTTAAAATCTTCATAATTTCTAAAACTATTTAATATCATTGTGATAAAATGCCAGTATCATATTAAGAAAGATGAATTATCATGCAAGAACAAACCACTTTAGAAAAATTAGGCCAAAAAGTAAGCCAAATGCTCCGTGATTATGATGCACTCCGTATGGAAAATGCAGACCTAAAAGAGACTTCAGAGCTTTTAACACTAGACTTGGAGGCTAAAGATGCCTCTATCACTCAAATGCAAGAAGAGTTGCAGCAAAAAGACAGAGACATCGAAGAGATCGTGAACAAGATCGAAAGTATTTTGGGGTAAAACCCTTAAGGAGTTTATGTGCAACAATTAACACAAAAAGAGATTTTAAAGCTGTTAAAGTCATATAAACTACAATATGCATGTGAGGAACGAGAACGGGTAGAGCTTTTTAGCTCCTATGCAAAAGGCACCCAATCTCAATACAGTGATGTCGCTGGCGCTTACAACATAGATAAAAAGAAGTTCTCTCTTAAACACAAAAATGGATTTAATAAAATTCGACGTATACAAGAGGTTCAAGAAACCTTGACAAAAATACTACGAGATAAGGTAGATCGAATCTCACTTATCTCAAATAACTGGTCATTTTCTAAGCATATTAATAATGAGATGATGTATGTGTAAAGTTCAAAATACAGTAAATATGCTGTTCTATAAAGGTATAGTTGATGCCTAAAAAAGTCTCTTTAACGGTAAATGGCAGTCGTTATGACATAGAGTTAGATGATGCATTTGCCAATTACCTCGTAAAACAGATGGAAGAAGACTTCAACACTGAAGGCAACAACGATGCTAAAACCATCTTGTATGCTTACGTACGGCGCAATTCCGATTTGTTTAAGCAAGAAGTTATGGCTAAGGTATTGTTAGAGAAGTTGGAAAAATAGTTGTTTGATGTACTTGATCTTTATTGTCTGAAATCCATAAGTATTAATAACTGGATAGCTTGACTTTTTAAGTTTTTTTTATAGATAGGTTAGACTGTCTTTTCCCCTGAATACTCGAATATATACTTTTGGTTAAATTCAACAAAATATTAATCACATAAGCCAGAAAGGTATAAATGCTTTTTTATAGTTTTGAATTTCTATTCATATTTTTGCCTATTAGCTTTTTTGGATATTTCTTCTTATTGCACCTAAAAAGACCAGTATTTGCAAAAATATTTTTAGTATTGGTCTCTCTCTTTTTTTACTCTTGGTGGAATTTGGCTTATTTACCAATTCTTATTGGATCTATAGTTTTCAACTATTTTTTAAGTCTAGCATTTTTATTAGAAAAAAATAGATTATACTTTTCTGATAAAGCTATATTGGTCTTTGGCCTTGCAGCGAACATTATTTTGTTAGGTTATTTCAAGTACGCAGACTTTTTTATAGATAATATTAATATTGTTACCAATGGGTCTATTCCATTATTACACTTGGCCTTACCACTGGCTATCTCTTTTTTTACTTTTCAACAGATTGCATACTTGGTAGACTCGTACAGAGGTTTAATAAAAGAGAATAGCTTTTTAAATTATGCTCTTTTTGTCAGTTTCTTTCCACAACTCATAGCAGGGCCAATAGTGCATCATAGCTCGATGATGCCTCAGTTCGCTTCGCATTGGAACATGGTTAAGGATTATCGTAATATCGCTTTAGGTATTTTCATATTTTCTATAGGACTATTTAAAAAGGTCATTATAGCAGACAGTTTTGCACTGTGGGTGACTACAGGGTTTGACCATGCGTCTGTCTTAACTTTATTTGAAGCATGGGCAACATCACTCTCTTACACCTTTCAACTCTATTTTGACTTTTCAGGTTATATAGACATGGCTATAGGATTAGGTCTGCTGTTTAACATAAGATTACCACAAAACTTTAATTCGCCATATAAAGCTAGAAACATACAGGAATTCTGGAGACGTTGGCATATAACACTTTCACTTTTTATAAAAGAGTATATTTATATACCTCTAGGGGGTAACAGGGGGACTCGATTACGTACCTATATAAACTTAGGTATTACATTTTTTATTGTAGGTCTTTGGCATGGAGCAGGATGGAATTTTGTGTTGTGGGGGACTTTACATGGTGTTGCACTAGTTGTGTTTAAAGTGTCACAACAGTTGAACATAAAACTGTTTGGGATATTTTCTTGGTTTTTGACTTTTAATTTTGTTAATTTTACTTGGGTGTTTTTTAGAGCAGAAAATTGGGAAGATGCTTTTAAAGTCTTAAGTGGCATGTTTGGATTTAGTGGTATCGTACTACCTTACGAATATAAAAACAGTTGGTTAAGCTCACTGCTTGAAAATAGTGTCTCATATGGAGACAGTATGGTTCATATAGGGGATATGTCTACTGTCCTACTTTGGATTATGTTTGGTTTTATTGTGACGCTTGTCTTTAAAAACACATCAGAAATGATGCAGACTTTTAAACAGGGGATTGCTGAAAGTCTTATAAGTGCTTTTTTTGTATTTTATTCCCTTCTTTATCTCTTTTTTGGAAAGGGTGTTCAGAGTGAGTTTATCTATTTTAATTTTTAAGGATATTAGAATTGCGTGCTAAAACTTTCGTCATACTGTTTTTTAGTTTTTTGATATTATTTTTGTTTACATATGTTGGACTTTTTTTCTTTCAGTTACAAGCACCAGTAGGAGCTGATTATTGGGTAAAAAATGCATGTACATTTAAAGAAGCAAGATCAAAAAGCATAACAGTACCTAAAGTCATTATATTAGGAGGGTCTAACGTCCTTTTTGGTATCAGTACTGAAGTCTTGGAGAGAGAACTGCGAAGGCCAGTCTTAAACTTGGGGTTGCATGCAGGCTTGGATATTGACTACCTCTATTAT
Source organism: Helicobacteraceae bacterium (assembly GCA_027061425.1). Taxonomy (GTDB): domain Bacteria; phylum Campylobacterota; class Campylobacteria; order Campylobacterales; family Sulfurimonadaceae; genus Sulfonitrofixus. Next base: position 8,497 of record JALSUN010000218.1, on the reverse strand, counting down.
GAGTTAGAAAAGAATATGAGCGAGGGTGATATCGTTATATTGTCTTTAGAATATCAATATTATTACACTACAGAACAGTTGACAACACTTTTTGTTAATAACATGATGGCATGGGGAACAGAGTATATAAAACAGCTCTCATTAAAGAGAAAGCTAGATTTTATCGTAACAGCAGACCCTGAAAGAGTTGTTGCTGGAGTATTGAAAAAATTACAAGAGAAGGGCAATAAAAACATAAAATCCATAGCAGAGTTACAAAGCTCATTAGAAGATGAGTGGAAAAATGGTACAACACAGTGGAGAGGGTATAGTTATAAAAGTATGAACAAGTTTGGTGACATTAATGTAGATGAAATTTCTGATGTACCTACGAGGACAGCATACCTGACAAATGATGGTAACCTGTCGCAATATTTCTTAGAAAATTATAGAAATATATATGAGTTAGTAAAAAAGCATAATGGGCAGTTATTATTAGTTCATCCAGTGACATTAAAAGGTGATGAACTTGACTTCAGTAAGAGAAAAAGTAGAGAAAAAATCAAAGTATTTGAAAATATGTTGTTAGACTATAATATCACATTATATTGTGAGCCTTCGATCTCTAATCTAGAAAGAAGGTTTTTTTTCAATACAGCGTATCATCCAAATATAAATGGGGCGAAGTTACGTTCTTATGCGTTATCCAAATGTTTAAAGCAAGAACTTTTAGAAAATATAAATAACATGTTAAAATAAAAAGAAATGGGGAAATGTCCAATGTATATATTAAAATTAATACTAGCACTTTATATAATAATCAATATAGGGTGCTCATCAAAGCCTCAAGAAACACACCAACTGGAGTGTGTTTTAAAAAGCGTCACTGCTTTAGACGAAAATAAGACGGTGTCATTTACTAGAAAACAAGCACTGTATAATAATTATTTATATAAATTTGTTGTGTATAACAATGGCACTATGGTCGTGAATGGAAAAGATAACTACAAGCAAGATGAAAAAAACCCATTGTTGTATACGTTACTTATTTCTGGGAACCCTCAATCAAAACTAAAGTTTGAGTTTAATAAAGAGTATGATGACGTCGTGTTCCATTTTATTCCAAAACATGAAGAATATAACTATGATTGCACTAAATAAAGTAATTGGTGCATTTTTTATTAAGCAAAACATAAGCTAATTTAATTCATAATGTTCTCAGGTTGCAAGAGTAACCAAGAAAAATAAACTCAAGGAGTCTCTTATGAAAAGAGCTGGTTTTACTATGATCGAATTGATCTTCGTTATCGTTATTTTAGGTATTTTGGCAGCGGTTGCGCTTCCTAAATTTGCTGGTGTTTCTGATCAAGCTAATGCACAAAAATGTAATGCTTTTGCAGGTACACTTAACCGTACAGTTGGACCATCAATGTGGTCACAATCTTTAACAGATGGTAATAATGGTACTATTAACAGTTCATTATATACTACTACTGACTTTATTGTAACTGAAGATATTCCATTGGAATGCCTTGCTGCCGGTACTACTGTAGGTGCAAAATCTGCTACAGTTCTTCTTCCAGCTAGTAAAGATGCTAATACATCAATTAGTACACCAGCATTTGGTTCAAGTACATACAAGTTTTTTGTTAAAGACGGAAACGTTTCTGACTCAGCTCGTTGGACTTGGTCTAAGCAATAGTAATTTAAGAAGAACTCAGGTTCTTCTTTTTTATACTAGAAAATAGGGTCAGGTGATGAATCCTTCCACTTTCTGTTTTATGTTATGACACCTCAAATACAAAATACCATACTATAAAAGAGAAGAGATGGCTAGACGACCAAGACTAAACTTTGCAGGCTTTCATCATGTTGTTAACAGAGGTGTTGCTAGAAGTGACATCTATCTGTGTCGAGAAGATAGAGAAGTGTTTTTAGACATACTTTGTAAGGCGTGCGATGCTTATAAGGTCAATGTTCATGACTACTGCCTTATGGACAACCATTATCACCTTCTCATTGAGACCACACAAGAAAACTTATCTCTCTTTATGCGACAGATCAACAGTAACTATGCTATTTATTTTAATAAAAAGAACAAACGGGTAGGACACCTATGGCAAGGACGTTATAAATCCTGGTATGTTTTTGATGAAGACTATCTTTATAAATTGTTCAGATATATAGAACATAATCCTATAAAAGCTAAGATCACACAAGATGTAGGTGAATTCGAATTTACATTAATGGGACCACTGCTAAACAAATACCTGAAACTTCCCAGCTGTGCAGAACACTCCATGTTGAAAAAGCTCATAGCAGAAGAAGGTGTGAGGGATCTTTTAGAAATCGCTTTAGACGAAGATGAACTTCTTGAGCTTAAAAAGATGCAAAAACGTAAAGTTGTGGCTGTTGAACATGAATATGTTGCTGTAAGCTTACCACCTTTAGAAGGTTACTTTGAAGATGCAGAAGATAAGAAAAGCCGAAATATAGCCATATATAAAGCATATAAAGATGGATATAGACAAGTTACTATCGCAAAATATTTAGGTGTAAATGATTCAATGGTTAGTAAAGTAGTACATAAATGGAATGATTCATCACCTGACCCTGTTTGATAGTTGTTTACTTATAAAAAATATGGTATAGTTAATAATTATAGATGAAAAAAGAGGTGAATTATGAAAAGAACGGCTTTTACGATGATTGAACTTATATTTGTTATTGTAGTTTTGGGGATATTAGCTTCAATTGCACTTCCAAAAATGGGTGGTGTGATGACTTCTAGTTATGCAGCCGCAGCACAGGGTGATGTTTCTGCAATACGTGCAGCTATTGCCGCTGCCAAGCAGAGTCAGCTGGTTAAGGGTAAAAATGAATATCCTGTCAGGTTGACTAATGTAGATGGTACTAATAAAGGTGATGCTCTTTTTGATGGCGATGGTAATTTACATGTATTGACATACCCAATTTACGCTAAAGAAACGGGTGGATGGATTAAGACAGGAGCTTTTAAATATAAATTTTCTAATGGTACAGATGAGACTACGTTTACTTATGATAAAGATACTGGGATATTTGATTGTAACCATAATGACGATTTGTGTAAAAAAATAGTTGAATAGCTTATAAAACAACTATTTACTTGCATAGGAACTACAGTGTTTAAGGATAAACTTGTATTTCTATGAACTTGCTCTACTTAACTCCCCTTTACACTATCTGACATACAAAACAGAGACCTTATTAGATATAGGTAGTGTTGTTGAAGTTAAACTACGAAATCGAACAATAAGTGCTGTTGTCATGGCATGTTGTTCAACTCCTGACTTTAAAACATATGAAATAGAAAGTGTTTTACCATTTCATTACAACTCCCTTCAAATTAAAATGGCAAAATTTATAGCAACGTACTACTTCTGTTCGGTTGGTGAAGCTTTGAATCTTTTTACACCTGACAGTACTGTAATCAGAAATGCTACAGAAAATAACAGCTTAGAGAAAGTCTATGTCAGCACTATTTCACTCTCTGAAGTACAAGATGCATCATTGAACTTTTTAAAAAAGCATCCGGTCTCTCTACTTTTTGGAGATACTGGAGCAGGTAAGACTGAAATCTATATGAAGTATTTTGAAGAGGTCCTTGCTGCAGGTAAAAAGGTTATATTCTTGATGCCAGAGATCTCTTTAACGCCTCAGATGCAGATACGCTTGGAAGAACATTTTGGTGAGGCTGTGGTGATGTGGCACTCTAAAGTGAGTAAACCTCAGAAAAAAAAGCTGTTAGAACGTATATATAATGGGAGTGCAAAGATTATTGCGGGTGCACGCTCGGCACTTTTTTTACCTGTTGAGGATTTAGGTCTTATCGTGGTTGATGAAGAACATGATGACAGTTATAAGGCCAATGCCCGTCCACGTTATCATGCACGAGATATGGCTATATATATGGGCAAGCTTTATGATGTACCTGTTGTTTTGGGCAGTGCAACCCCTTCTATGAGCTCATATGTGAAGTTTCCTCACTATAGACTGAAGGGTGGACACTTTGCGAGTCAAAGGAATTTTGAGTTTGAGGCGTGTCGCGAAGCTATAACTGAACGTGTAGAAGCAAGTATAGTCGCTACAAAAGAGAAAGCAGAACAGGCGATGCTTTTTATCCCTACACGTGCGAACTTTAAGTATCTTATATGTGCGTCTTGTGGGCATACACACTCATGTCCTTATTGCAGTGTAGGAATGAGTGTACACCGTAAAAGTAACGCTATAAAATGCCACTATTGTAACTTCTCAGAACGCATACCCTCTTCTTGTAGTGCCTGTGGTCATGAGATGCTAAGTTCTAATCGTTTGGGGACGGCAGAAGCAGTGGCTTTTTTTGAAGAGACACATCCTGACATTAGTGTGGGTCAGTTTGATAGAGATGCCATAAGTACCCAGATGAAGTTAAAAAAACTTCTCAAAGCCTTTAATGCTAAAGAGATAGACCTGCTCATCGGAACACAGATGCTTTCAAAAGGGCATGACTATCATGATGTGACCTTGGCAGTCATCTTGGGACTTGACAACCAACTAAACATGAGTGACTACCGTGCTCGAGAGAAGACACTTTCTCTATTGATTCAGATCGCAGGGCGGAGTGGTCGTAAAAAGACTTCTCAAGTTTTGGTACAAAGTTATAATAAGGCCTTTTTTGAAACGTATATTGGGAAGTATGAGCAGTTTTTGGAAGATGAAAAACCATTTCGACAAGGAATGTACCCGCCTTATAAAAAACTGGCACGAATTTTGTTTGCACATAAATATGCTAACAAAGCAGAAGATGCCATGCAAGAGATGGTGGAGAACTTACGACAGCAACCTAATATAGAGATGGTAGGTTATGGTGCTTCTCAAATAGAGAAGATAGCAAACAAGTATCGCTACCAGATTTTGTTGCGTGCAGATAAAAGTACCGCTCTTATAAGTGCTATAGAAAAGAGTAAAGTAGCTTTAGCCGAGATCGATATGGACCCCATAGAATTCATGTGATAATTTTATACAACAAATATAAATTATTATAGTTTTATGCTATGTATATTATAAATAATAATACAACTTCATTTAATCGTTTGCCTACTATAATAAAATAACTACATAAGTGTGTAGTATGTTTGTATGAAGGTTAAAAGATGAAAAAATTTCAATGGCGTGAGGCATTTACAATGATAGAATTGATTTTTGTTATTGTGGTTTTAGGGATTTTAGCGGCAGTGGCACTACCAAAATTTGCAGGTATTAGTGGTCAGGCAGAAAATGCAACTGTTACGGCATTTGCAGGAACTATGAGTAGAACAGTAGGCCCGATGATGTGGTCAACATCTATTAGTGATGGAAATGAAGGAAGTATTAAAACTGATGCGAATGCTGCCCATTTTAATGGCAGGGATTTGAGTGCTTATACTGATAACTTTCCTAAGTACTTGGATGCCTCTACTGTAAATTTTAAAAATTGTATTACAGGTATTGGCGTTGCTGACCCTTTTATAACAAAAGCTGTTGCTGGGAAAATGAATCTTTTTTGTAAAGATGGTGACAAGTCAGAAGCACCTAGGTTTGTTGCTAGTAAAAGTGATACGTATACGTTCTAATAAGTTTGAAAGTTAGGGATACTGGAGTGTAGATACTTTCTATCATGGGTGAATTAAAATAGTTTTGTATATCTACATCAATATTATAACAGTATATTTGAAAACTAAAACGAGCTACGAAAACTCAACTCCCTCTAACGCTTGAAACGCTAAAATCCTTTTACTAGGATTAATGATGATAGAGCGTGTAAAAACAAAAAAAATATATGTAGGTGATGTTGCTGTAGGTGGGGATGCTCCCATCTCTGTACAGTCTATGACCTACTCTCAGACTAAAGATGTGGCTGCTACAGTTGAGCAGATAAACCGTTTACATTTTGCAGGTTGTGACATCGTGCGTGTGGCTGTGCCTGACATGGAAGATGCCTTGGCACTGAAGAGTATAAAAGAGCAGATCTCTCTACCGCTTATCGCTGACATACACTTTAATTATAAGTTGGCGTTAGTGGCGGCTGAGGTTGTGGACTGTATACGGATCAACCCAGGTAACATCGGAGAACAGTCTCGTGTGAAGGATATTGTAAAAGCGTGTCAAGAGCGTAATATCCCTATACGTATCGGGGTAAACTCGGGCTCATTAGAGAAGCAGTTTGAAAACAAGTATGGCCAGAGTGCTGAGGGTATGGTCGCTTCGGCTGAGTATAACATTAAGTTTTTAGAGGATTTGGGTTTTAGTGACATAAAGGTCTCTCTAAAGGCATCTGATGTTCAGAGAACAGTCGATGCCTACCGTATGCTCCGTCCTAAAAATGCCTATCCTTTCCACCTTGGTGTGACTGAAGCGGGTACCATTTTTCATGCTACCGTTAAAAGTGCGATAGGGCTGGGGGCACTACTTCTTGATGGTATTGGCGATACGATGCGCGTCTCTATAACAGGTGAGTTAGAAGAAGAGATCAATGTTGGACGTGCCATCTTAAAAGACAGTGGTGCCATAGCTGAGGGTCTAAACATCATCTCTTGTCCTACCTGTGGTCGTATAGAAGCTGACCTTGTTTCTGCTGTAGGTGAGATAGAAGAACGTACCAAGCATATCAAAGCACCACTCAATGTTTCGGTGATGGGTTGTGTGGTTAATGCCATAGGTGAGGCGGCTCATGCGGATGTCGCGATAGCTTACGGCAAAGGTAAAGGTCTTGTGATGGTGAAAGGTGAGGTGGTTGCCAATCTGGATGAAAAAGAGTTGGTAGAGCGTTTTGTGAATGAAGTGGAAACGATGGCTGACCAGTATGAGAAGGATGCGTAATGGAAGAGACCCTTTATAACCTGGTATTTGAACGATCTATACTGAGTGCTATAATATTTGAGCCGACACAGTATGATGACTTAGAGAGCATCTTAAAAGTGGATGACTTTTATCTGCCCGCGCACCAAGATATCTACACTGCTATAGGGAGCTTGGTTCACCGAGACGAGCCTATAGATGAAGAGTTTTTAAAAAAAGAGTTGACAAAAAAGAAGAAGTTTGACGAAGTAGTGATGTTAGAGATCCTCTCTGCTAACCCTATATCAAACACGACAGCTTATGTTAAAGAGGTCAAGGACAAGGCTTTAAAGCGTCATCTTTTGACACTGACCACAGAGATAAAACGTGTGACCTTAGAAGAAGAACTTCCCAGTGCTGACGTTGTTGATATGGTCGAGAAAAAACTCTATGAGATCACACAAGACTCTCAGACCAGTGACTTTAAAGATGCAGACCGTGTGACCACAGATACTATGGAATACATAGCAGAGATGAAGGCCCGTGGTAACACAGTCCTGGTCGGGGTTGATACAGGTTTTGAAGAGTTAAACAAAATGACAACCGGTTTTGGTAAAGGAGACCTTGTCATCTTAGCCGCGCGGCCAGCGATGGGGAAGACTTCTTTTGCGTTAAATATCGTACAAAATCTGTTAGATAAAGGCAAAGGTGTCGCTTTTTTCTCTTTAGAGATGCCTGCAGAACAGTTGATGTTACGTTTGTTGAGTATTAAGACCTCTATAGGGCTTCAGAAGTTGCGTGTGGGGGACTTGAATGATGATGAGTGGTCACGTCTTAATGTCGCGGTGGAGCAGATGCATGACGCAAGTCTCTTTGTGGATGACCATGGTTCTATAAACATTAACCAACTGCGTTCAAAATTGCGTAAACTCAAGGGAAAACACCCTGAGATAGAGCTCTGTGTTGTAGACTATATACAGATTATGAGTGGAGTGGGTAATCAGGACCGTCACCTGCAAGTGAGTGAGATGTCTCGTGGACTTAAGATGCTGGCACGTGAGCTTGAGATGCCCATCGTGGCTCTTTCACAGCTTAACCGTGGTCTTGAGTCTCGTAACGACAAACGCCCGATGTTGAGCGATATTAGAGAGTCTGGTTCTATCGAGCAGGATGCAGACATCATTATGTTTGTCTATCGTGATGATGTCTATCTTTATAAAGAGGAAAAAGAGCGTGAAAAGGCAGCCATTGCGGAAGGCAAAGAGTTTGTCTCTACCTATGTTGAGAAAGAGGAAGAAGATGCTGAGATCATTATAGGTAAGCAGCGTAATGGGCCTACAGGTCATGTGAAGTTGCTGTTTCAGAAGAAGTTGACACGCTTTGTTAACAAACCGGCTTATAACTCTGTTGAGGTGGCTTATGAAAACGTTGACACGTCATCGGCGCAGATGAACGTCTCCATGCCAACTATCTAAAAGTAAGAGCTTCGGCGCGATTTGCACTTCAGCTCACCACTTGACGCACACCAGTGCGCCTTCGGGATCGCTTCTGCACAACTCACACCAAATCTCTTACTTTTAGGGAGGTTGAAACTTTTGAAATTCATTCAATTTTCTTTAAGGGTAATTTGTCACGTTTTTAAAAACCAAAAACCAAAAACCAAAAACCAAAAACCAAAAAC
>JALSUN010000217.1 GCA_027061425.1 Helicobacteraceae bacterium | reverse complement strand
AGATCAATGCTGATGGCGGCGTAGACAATGCCAGCGTTCAGCCAACAACACCTCCTGGTGTATCAGCATGTTCAACAGCTGCAGCACCAAAACAAGCAGCTGCTGCATCTAACGATGAGAGCTGTGGTACAGGATGTGGTTGCCACTAGGTAGCCCCATTAAAGATGTAGCCACTTGGCTACACTTAAATCACTAAGGCGTTACGCGTCTCTTTTGCCATATAGAGTTTCTCATCTGCTTTTGCAATCAAACTGTTTATAGTCTCATCTTCTCTTTCTAAAGATGCCATTCCCACACTCAATGACACTTTAACATCAGTGTTACGTGTTAATGCAGTAGTAAATACGACTTCTCTTAAAGTATCGATGGCAGTATAAGCATCTTGACTGTTCATATTTGAAATCAGCATTACAAATTCATCCCCGCCAAAACGTGCGAAACAGCTTATACGGGAGACTGTTTTTCGAGTGAGTCTGGTAAAGTTTCGTAACACTTCATCTCCTATCGCATGTCCATAAGTGTCATTGATCTGTTTAAAAAGGTCAATGTCAAAAACAAAGAGATGCAGAGGGTGTTTTCTCTGCTTAGCTTGACTCAAGAGTGCAGAAGCATGTTTAAAAAACCGTCGACGGTTAGAGATACCAGTGAGTTCGTCTACATGTGCCAACTGTTCCATATACTTGATACTTTGTTGGAGTTTGAGATGGGTTTTAACACGCATTAAGACTTCGGGTGCAAGGTAGGGCTTTTTGATATAATCTACGCCACCCACTTCAAATCCCTGCACAATACTTGACTCATCTGCATTTGAACTTAAAAAGATGATAGGAATGTCTTGGGTCTTCTCATTTGCTTTAAGTCGTTGACAGACACTAAAGCCATCAATACCGGGCATAACAATGTCAAGGAGTATAAGGTCAGGTGCTTCATCAGCAATAACCTCCAACGCGCTTTCCCCGTCAAGTGCCGCTCTTACGTCAAAGTCTTGCAGTAACTCTAAAAGTATGTCTATGTTGGCAGGATTGTCATCAACAATCAAAACCTTTGAGGTGGCATAGTCTATGTTCATCATGTAGTGGCTCCATAGTTGGTTTTGATTGTTTTCATAATCTCTTCAATAGCTTTGCGTGTCTCATCAAACTTATAGCCTTTGACACTATCGTGTAATATTTTACTGTATGGATGATAAATTTCTGGCCAGTCATAATACTCTAATGATTGGTAAGCATTTTTAATTTCAACGATTTTTCTACTTTTAGCTGCTACGTAGATTGTTCTGAGAAGGGCGACCAATTCTTGAGTAGAAAGTACTGGTGCCTGTTGAGGTTTAAGCTCTTTTAAGAGGTCAATACCTTGTAGCATAGGGCGTAGTACAGGTGTCAAGTTTTCATAATGAAGGGCAAAATCATTGCCTTGCTCTTTAAAACTTTCTTCTAGGTTCATGGCAAGCCTAAAGACCTCTTTGGCGCCTATATTACCGGCAACACCTTTTAGATTATGTGCAAGTTCACGGCCTTTGTCATAATCTTTAGTAGCAAAAGCACGTGCAAACTCTTTTTCAAAATCAATAAACATATGTGCAAATTTTTTCAAGATACTAAAGTAGATCTCTTCATTACCATTAAGGCGTAAGAGACCATCTTCTATATCTATCCCCAAACGTACTAAGCTGCTTAAGTCATAAAGGTTTCCTTCACCCTTTACATCAGGTGCAGTTGTGCCAGACGTATCAGTTTTAGCATGGATGAAATGTTTTAGAGTGTAATAGAACTTATGGGTATCAACAGGTTTGTTGAGGTGTTCTTGCATGCCTATCTTTTTTGATTTTGAGACGTCGCTCTTGGTAATGTTTGCGGTCATAGCCACAATAGGGATATGGGCGAGGTGTGGGTACTCACGTATCATTGATGTAGCCGCATATCCATCCATAATAGGCATGTTGATGTCCATTAAGATAAGGTCATAGGTCTGAGGATTGGCAATAACAGCTTCTACTGCTTTTTGTCCATCAGGGACTACTGTGAGGTTGATGCCACTGCCATTGAGAAGACCTTCTACCACCATGGCATTTCCTTCATTGTCCTCTGCCAGTAAGATGTTGGCACCACTGAGTGCTCGAATGTCATTAATGGTGCACGTCGTGGTTACTTCATCTTCTTCTTGTGTAACCTGGGTTAAGACATCATAGAGACTTTGAAGGAGCAGAAGGCTGCTAAAGGGTTTAATAAGTCGTGCATCTATACGGATGACCTGGTTGGTCTGTTCACTGGGTTCATTTTCTAAAGAGATAATGTAGTTACAACGGGTAGTTAGAATGTCTGGTTTCTGTAGGACCCTTAAGATACGTAGGTTAAGAAAAAGTACATCATAGTGCTGTTCATTGAGGAGTGCTTGGAGTTCCATCTCTGTTTTAACAACCTTGACGTAGATGTCTAACGAGGTGAGTGTACGTTCAATAAAGTCAGAACTTTTTGGTTTTGATTCAAAAATGAGTATTTTTTTCTTTTCAAATGCTGTTTTAAAGGTCTCAAGCTGTAGCTGATCAAAAACAGTAGCATCGACTAAAGGAAGAGAGAAAGAGAAGGTACTTCCCTGTCTATATACACTCTCTATAGTCAGGTCTCCACCCATACGACTGACCAACTCTTTTGAGATAATAAGACCTAACCCGCTCCCCTCATAAGCTCTGTTCGCTTTGTTGTCAGCTTGGTTAAAGTCAGTAAAGAGAGTACTTAATTGCTCTTTTTTTAAACCAATACCACTGTCAGAAACCTTGAAGTGCAGGTGGGTTTCATCACTGGTGATCTCTAGCGCAACATAACCCTCTTTTGTGAACTTAATAGCGTTGTTGAGAAGGTTGACCATCACTTGTGAGAGGTGTAGTGCATCTGCACGAAAACTAAAGGGAAGGTCAATGGCAGTATCGAAAATGAGATCCAAGCCCTTTTGTATGGCTTGTGCGTCTAACTGCTGTTTGATCCCTGCGATAAAAGTGGCCATGTCCACAATGTCGGTCTCTATAGTGAGTTTGTCTGCTTTCAGTTGTGAAATATCAAGCATATCGTTGGTGACTGCTAACAGCTTTTCTGCTGAGTGATTAATCTTTTCTATATCTCGTTTTTGTGTCTCGTTTAAGGAACTTTGAAGCAGTACATGACTGAGCCCTATGATGGCATTCATTGGGGTAAGGGTCTCATGAGAAATATTTGCTAAAAAGACATCTTTGGCTTGAGATGCATCAAGTTGGGTCTGCTCCAAAGCTGCTTGTGTCTCTTGTAAAGTGATTTGGTCTGTCTCTTGTTGTAGGAGAAGTTTTTTATTACGACGAGAGATGATGGTAATTGTTATTACAAGTAGTGCAATAACTCCTACTAAAATATAAGTAATAATTTTAAAATCCAAAATGATGCCTCATCGATAAGCGTTAAAATAGTTATTTGTAAAGTATAACTAGATTTTATAAGTATGAGATGAAGTTTAACAAATAACAGAGGATATATTAGATTTTGTTTATTATACACTTCTAATGTTTATTGACTTGAGTGACATTAACTAAAGGTTTACGTAAAAGCTTTATAATTTTAAGTACTTAAACAGATAAATAAGTCATAAAATATGTTGTGACGTTAAAAAGGAAATAATTTTGAAACAGAAAATTGATGCTATAAAAGAAGAAGTCAAAAAAGTGATGGTCGGTCAGGAGAACCTGATCGATGCGATGCTTATCGGACTGATCAGTGATGGACATATCTTAGTTGAAGGTGTCCCCGGACTGGCCAAGACAACGGCGATCAACGCTTTGGCTAAGGCCCTCGGACTGGACTTTAAACGGGTACAGTTCACTCCTGACTTGCTGCCGAGTGACATTGTCGGTACAGAGATGTATGATCAAAAAGAGGGGACATTCAAGGTCAAGAGAGGACCGGCCTTTACCAACCTGCTCTTAGCAGATGAGATCAACCGTGCTCCGGCAAAGGTGCAGTCCGCACTGCTGGAAGTGATGCAGGAGAAGCAGATCACCATCGCTGAAGACACCTTCAAACTCGAAGCGCCATTTTTGGTACTTGCCACGCAAAACCCGGTAGAACAGGAGGGAGCGTATCAGCTTCCTGAAGCACAGCTTGACCGTTTTATGCTAAAAGTCAATGTCGACTACAACAGTTTTGATGAGGAGATAGAGATCGTCAACCGTGTCGCCAACCGTAATTTCGGTGTGATTGAAAAGGTGGCCGATGCAAGTGACATCATTGCGATGCGTGATGCTGTAGAGGCGGTGCATGTGGATGATGCGGTGACGGCTTACATCGTCAAGCTCATCTATGCGACGCGTGAGCCTGAGAAGTATGGTGTCAGCGGTGTGGCGGAGTATCTGGAGTATGGTGCAAGTCCGCGTGCTTCGATCAACCTCTATAAGGCAGCCAAAGCGATCGCCTACATCCGCGGCAACGACTTTGTCACACCGCTTGACATCGCAGATGTACTCCATGGTGTGCTACGCCACCGTATCATCTTGAACTATAAGGCTGAAGCAGCCAATATCACTGCAGATGATATTGTCACTAAAATACTTCAAGCCATCAAACTGCCATAGGAAACGGTTATGTTTCTCGATAAAACCGAAGAGATATTGATCAAGACACGACGCAATATCTTCGGTCAAAATGCAGGCGGAAGCCCTTCGCTCTTTTCCGGAAACGGTCTGGACTTCAAGGAGCTCCGCGAATACGACATCGGCGATGATGTCCGCAAGATCAACTGGAAGGTGACAGCCAAGGCGCAGCGCCCTTTTGTCAACCTCTTTAACGAAGAGCGCGAGCTCAACATACTCGTCGTCTTTATGGTGAGCGGAAGTATCTATTTTGGTACCAAACGTTTCAAGCAGGAGTTGATGGCGGAGATCCTGGCGCTGCTCTCCTACTCGAGCATCAAGAACGATGACCGTCTGAGTACACTCTTCTTTTCAGACAAAGAGGAGCTCTTTATGCCGCCGACCAAAAAGATGGGCACACTGCATATCACTCTGGAAAAGGCGCTGGGTATGAACCCGCTGGAGCATGTCAGTGATTATGAGGCTTTGGTGCATTATGTCAACGAACGTGTCAAACGCAGATCACTTATCTTCGTAGTGGGTGACTTCTACGGAGATATCGACCTCTCTCTGCTGAACAAGCATGAGCTCTTCGCTGTGATGGTACGTGACCGTTTTGAAGAAGATCCCAAACTGCTCGGAGAGATGGAACTGGTGGACCCTGACACGATGGCGCAACAGGAGCTTATGCTCTCTGCCCCGGTGCTCAAAGCCTACGAAAAAGAGCTGCAGCGTCATGATGCGCAGCTGCAGACCCATTTTGAACAACACCGCATCAGATACACTAAGATCTATACGGATGAAGAGCCTTTTGTAAAGCTCTCCAACCTCTTCAGGCATTGATATGGAACAGTTAAAAGACATTAAAGGCCTTGTAGAGGTCACGGACTATTCACTTTATTACCTTTTGGGTTTGAGTGCGGTGGTATTGATCATTGTGGGTGTTCTGGGGTATCTGCTCTATAAGAAGATGACACAAAAAGCACCGATGAGCCGCCAAAAGCTGGCAAAGTCTCTTCTCAAAGAGCTGGAGATCACCGATGCCAAAGAGAGTGCCTATACGTTCTCGCACCTGGCGCAGTATGCTGTCACTGAAGAACTTCAAGACGAACTTCAGAGCATTTTAAAAGCGTTGGAGGTTTACAAGTACAAAAAAGAGGTGCCTGAACTCGATGAGGCGCTCAAAGAGAGAATGCAAAAATTCATCAAGGAGGTGACACATGGGTAACATCGTTTTTGAATACCCCTTGGCCTTTGTGCTGCTGATCCTCTTTTTTGTCTGTGAGAAGTGGTGTCGTGCCAAGCGACAGCGTCTGATCATGCCGAATATGGTGATGTTGAAAAAGGTGGCGCAGAAACAGAGCCTTCTGATCAACCTGATCAAGTTTA
>JALSUN010000216.1 GCA_027061425.1 Helicobacteraceae bacterium | reverse complement strand
AAAAACGAGCGTACCGGTAAACATGCGTTTATGAAACCGGTGGTTCATGGTGATGTCTGTACGGGTTGCGGTATGTGTGAACAGGCGTGTGTGACAGAAAAAGCGTCCATCTTCGTTCTGCCTAGAGAAGTGGCGACCGGTAAAGCGGGAAGCCATTACATTAAGGGCTGGGACAAGGCGGATGACAAACGTGTCAAAGATGCAGAAGCACATATCAACAAAACACGGATCAGTGAAAAATCTGCGATGGATTCGTTGAACGACAGCGAGGATCTTTACTGATGAAAAATCTTTGGGATCATTATCGCTATCTTGTTCTGCGACGTTTGACGCAGGTGGGACTGCTGGTACTCTATTTTGGTGCCAACGCCTGGGGATGGACACTGCTTCAAGGCAACTTGAGCTCGTCTCTGATCCTGGGTACAGTTCCTATGAGTGACCCTTATGCAGCTTTGCAGATGCTGGCAGCAGGTGCTGCCTTGTCGGTAGACCTGCTGATCGGTGTTGCAATCGTCACTGTGTTTTACATGCTGATTGGCGGCCGTGCGTTTTGTTCATGGGTCTGTCCCATCAACATGGTGACCGACGCTGCAGCATGGATGCGTGAGAAACTGGAGATAAATCGTGTTCAAAACGGTAAGGTACCTGTCAACAGAAAGATGCGTTACTGGGTCTTTGGACTCGGTCTTGTTGTCTCGGCGTTGATGGGTGTGACTGCCTTTGAGTTTATCTCTCCGATCTCGATGGTTCACAGAGGTCTTGTCTTTGGCATGGGCTTCGGTTGGGCTGCGATCGTTATTATTTTCCTTTTCGATCTGTTCGTTCTCAAAAACGGATGGTGTGGACATGTCTGCCCGTTGGGCGGTATGTATAGCCTACTGGGCAAATTTAGTCTCATAAGAGTACACCACGACGAAGCAGCGTGTACCTTGTGTATGAAGTGTAAGGATGTCTGCCCTGAGCATCAGGTGCTGCACATGATCGGTAAAGAGAGTATTCCGGTACTCTCAGGTGAGTGCACGAACTGTGCACGCTGTATCGAAGTGTGTGACGATGATGCTCTGGAGTTCAGTATCCGAAACCTTGCAAATAAGAAAAACAGAGGAGCAAGCGATGAAATTAGTAAGTAAAATAACCCTTGGATTGGCAACGGCAACACTGCTTTTGACTGGTTGTGGCGGTGATAGTGCAGCGCCAGAGAAGGCTCAAGCAAAAGAAGCGAAGCCTGTACCAACCATTACAGAAGAGCAGCTGAGTTATAGAAATGATCCACTTTACAGTGAAGACAAGGTGATGGTACCGGCGTCGAAGTACAGTGAGGCACCGGCAACAACCTCGACAAAAATCGACAGAGCATTCCAGGATGCACCGCCGATGATCCCACATGACACGACAGGTATGTTACCGATCAAAAAAGGTGATAACCAATGTGTTCAGTGTCATATGCCAGATGTTGCAGCAGGTATGGGTGCGACACCGATCCCGCCATCCCACTTTTTGAACATGCGTCCTGACAACAAGGTCGTCGACGGTACTTTCCATAAAGAAGTCGATAACCTTAAAAATCAGGTCAGTATTAAAAAGCAAAAAGAGCTGTATCAGGGCCGTTTCAACTGTACGCAGTGTCACGCACCGCAGTCTGATGCAAAACTGATCACAGAGAACAGGTTTCAGCCGGACTA
>JALSUN010000215.1 GCA_027061425.1 Helicobacteraceae bacterium | reverse complement strand
GGGATCACGCCTTAATAGATCTTACGTTTTTTAATCTTTTTAAGTTCTCGTTCAACGATAACAGGCTGATGCTCCATTGTGATCCAAAAACGTTGCGACTTATAGCCCCGTTTACTAATACGAATATCATATTTTCCGGGTTTAAGCTCTATCCCCATAGTGTATTTTGGTTTTATATTTAAAATCTGGATACGGGCATCATAAGGTGTTGGGGTGACAATCAGTGGATAGGTTGTTTTTATCTCCACTTCTGTATTGGCAAAATAATAACTCATCAAGCCAATAACAATAACTATAGGTAAGAGGCTGTAAGTAAATATCTTATTAAGATTACGCTTTTTCTCTGTCTCCTGTTCTTCATGATGACGTTTCTCTTCTTTAACATGGTGACGTTCTTTAATCTCTTTTTGAAAATGCTCTACCTGCTCTTGTTCTATCTCTTTCAAAGCTTCGAGGTCTACTATCATCTCTTTGACATCCACACGTTCTTCTTCAACTTCTGTAAGCTTTACTTGGGGCTTTTTAACATTTTTAGTAGAACGTTTTTCCTCTTTTTTTGGAGCTTCTTGTTTAGGTGGATTGAGCTTAATCTCTATGGCTTCACGACGCTTTTTTAATTCAACCGTCCGCTTTTCCCTCTCTTTAAGATAAAAAGCCTCTCTCTGCGCCATAAAGGCCTCTTTTTGACGTGTCCACTTTTCATTATCATGTTCATGTACTAAGTTATCAGCATCAAAGTCTGACTCAACCGCCTCTACATAAGCATCAAAAGAGAGCATGTCCGAGAGGTAAAAGTCGTTTGAGAGGTCCAAGGCTTCATCATAAAAGATGTTTTTATTCAAAAGGTCTCTGTCTGTATAAAAAGCAGCTGGCTCTCTACAGTCAGCCCAGGAGAGCAAACCATAGACATTTTGTAGTTTTTCTTGATGCAATGCAGCTCTAATACGACGTTTAACTTTTCTGGAGGCCTGAATATCCCGTTCTCCTACGGATATACCGGTAATCATACGACGACCATTTTTTGCTTTTTGCAATGTACTCTTGTATTCATTTATACTAAAGCCATGCTTCTCAACAATACCACGTACTGTTTCAAGCAATAACACTTCAAGACCCTCTTGCTTAAAAGAGAAGATCATATCATCAGCATAACGGGTATAAACTGTATACGCACCCACCTCTGCGATGGCATCAACAATCTCTTTATCTACCTTTAAAAAAGCAAGATTGGCGATTATAGGACTCGTAGGCAGGCCCTGTCTCGCTATTCCATCTATAAAACAGAGTGAAAGTTCCTCTTTTGTCAGGTACTCAGAGACCATCTCAGCTTGTACACTGTCGAAAAAGTCTTTTAAGTCTAAAGAGAGTGTATAGCTGTAGCCTACATGCTTTTTAGCATTACTGACTACATTTCTTCCCCGTATAAAGCCATGTGCATACTGCTCTTCATCTGCGTTATGTACTTTTTGTTGCAAGTCTAATAAAAATGTTTGAAGTTTTTCTTTGTAAGCTTTAGAGGGGATGTATAGGGTTCTAAAAGTACCGTTACCTTTAGGAATCTTCGCTATTTTGTACTGTTTTTTCATTATAAAATCTTTAATTATTGGAAAAAATGTTACCGGCAGCACGAATTTCAGTGGATACGATTATCATAGTAGGCGAAGCGCTCTACCACACGTATCTGAACAGCGATCGAAATCACTAACAGCTACTGCCTTAAAGGGATTATAAGACACAGAAGCTTAACGCCTCGTAAAGTAGAAACAATTAATGCTCACGACCTTTTTTTATCGTTTTAATAATTAAAGATGCCAAGTAAAGGGCTTTTGAACGATGAGAGAGATCCTTTTTAATAGTATCATCAAGTTCACCCAGTGTCTCAGTGTATCCTTCTGGTATAAAACAGGGATCATAGCCAAAACCGTTCTCTCCATGAGGCTCTGTTATCACCTTACCATGCATCCAGCCATGCACTACTTGTGCGCCTTCTTTACTTACTACTGCAATAGCCGCGGTGTAGTGAGCCAGAGAATCATCAAGACCCTTCTCTTTAACCGCCTGCATAAGTTTTAGTAGGTTTTCTTTGTCTGTAGCGTTCTCGCCCCCATAACGAGCACTATATATTCCAGGGGCGCCATCAAGTGCATCTACAGAGATACCACTATCATCAGAAAGAACAATAGCATTTTCATCATCTAAGGCCTTATAGACTGCCTCTGCTTTTAAAAGTGCATTACCCTTAAAAGTCGGTGCATCTTCTATAATTTCAAAAGGTGTTATAAGTTCACTAAAAGCAACCACATCAAAATGTTCACACATCGCCTTAATCTCGCGAACTTTACCCTTGTTTGAGGTAGCTAAAACGATCTGCATCTCATTTCCTTATGATAAATTTAAACTCACGCATTATATCTTTTCTATTTCACAAAGAAAATAACATATGTACTATAATGCGGTTTTTAATCTGGATTATACAATATAAAACTATGAAACTGTCTCTAAGCGACTTCTATTGTATCATCAAGATTAAACCTCAAGACTCTAACTTTAAAGGTGTTCTATGTTTAAAACCATCCTGCCACTCTCGGCTATTCTTTCGCTCCGTTTTTTAGGGCTATTTCTAGTTCTTCCTGTACTCTCTGTTTATGCTATGGGTATGGAAGGCGCCACACCTCTTTTAGTGGGTGTTATTGTTGGTGGTTATGCACTGACTCAAGCTATCTTTCAAGTTCCATTTGGAACTATCAGTGACAAAATAGGCCGTAAACCCACACTTTTTGTAGGTCTGCTCATCTTTTTAGTGGGTTCTGTCATCGCTGCTTTAAGTACAGATATCTATACCTTAATGGTAGGACGTTTTTTACAAGGTGCTGGTGCCATCGGTGCAGTTGTAACAGCGATGATCTCTGACTTGGTTCCTGAAGAGGTGCGTGGCAAGGCTATGGCGATGATGGGTGGTACAATTGCTATCGCCTTTGCGGTGGCTATGGGCCTTGGTCCTGTTCTAGGTGCTGCTTATGGAGTTGACACTCTCTTTTGGATTACTGCAGGTCTCTCTATTATGGCAATGCTGCTTCTTTTCACTAAAGTACCAACACCCCCACGCATTAGACACATCTACCATAACACCACGTCTACTATGGACATCTTGAAAGACCCTAACCTCTTAGGTATGGTCATCATCAACGGCATGCAAAAAGGCCTGATGACAGTAGCTTTTGTACTCATTCCTATCATCCTTACCAACCCTGTCGCTGAACATGGGTTTGGCTGGGAAAAAGCCGACCTCTGGATGGCCTATCTTCCTGCTATGATCTTTGGTCTTGTAGCTATGGGGCCTGCTGCTGTTTTTGGAGAGAAGTACAACAAAGCAAAACAGATTTTTATGATCTCCATCGTCCTCTTTATCCTCGCCTTTTTACTCATGGGATTTGCAACGTCTTCATGGGTATTTATCGTAGGTGTTGTAAGCTTTTTCATCGGCTTCAACATGATGGAGCCTCTTGTACAGTCACTTATTTCCAAGTACGCTAAAGTACACCAAAAAGGTGCTGCACTGGGTGTTTCTAACTCTGTAGCTTACTTTATGACCTTCTTGGGAGGTACTTTTGCAGGCTTAATGTTAGACATCTCTAGTGCACAGATGATAGGTATTTCTCTAGCAGTTGTAGGTCTTATGTGGTTGGTCTGGACAGCACTCAAGCTCTCTAACCCTGCAAAACACAGCCATCTTTTCAGAAAGATAGAAGACACTGATATGGCAAAACTAGAGGCCTTAGAGCATGAGGCCATTGCAGAGTGGTACATCAATGAGACGGAAGCATTGGTTGTTATAAAGTACCGTAGTGATGATATAGATGAAGAGAGTCTTGTCGCTAAAATCAGTAAGTAAACTTAGAGGTAAGGGTTAAACCCCATGCACCTCATCCCATATACGAATATGCAGACGATCGCTATAGGTATACCCCTTCACCTTACAGTACTCAATTAAGGGTTCTGCATTTTTCTCCACCTCAGCTTTAGAACCACCCACAGGCATACAGTAGACTTGAGTACCCCGGGCATGGGCGATGATCTCTTCTATCTGCTCATCAAGACCGATGTTAATGGAGTCAGCATCTATAGAGAACTTAAAAAAGGCCTCTTTAGAGTTGGTGGCCAAAGAGAAAATGGTGTTGGGTTTAATGCGTTTGTTATAAGCCTCTCCACTATTTTCTAGTTTGACAGAAAGTGCAAAGACACACTGCTTATAAACAGGAAACTGTTCAAAATCTACTGCCATAGAACCATTGGTCTCAAAAGTAACACGAAGCCCTCGCTTTACCATCGCCTCTAAAAAAGAGACAAAGACAGGGTCATCTGCATACATCAGAGGTTCCCCACCGGTCAAAACAATGTCAACATTGGGAGGAAGATCATAAAGATCTAAGACCGCAGTCAGCTGTGAAGCATCAGCAATCTCTATCCAGTTTTGTAAAAAGTGCTCTCTGTTAACTGCATACACTGTGTCACAACCTATAACCTCTGAACCAGAGGGAGTCTCTTGTGAACAGCCAAAACCTTCACAACGCATATTACAGCCACCAAAACGCAAGAAAAGAGAAGGTACACCGACATAGCGTCCTTCACCTTGTATAGAAAAAAAATGCTCCACTAAATAAATCAAATCTTCTCTCTATATTTTTTTATACCCATAACAACAATACGATTATGAATTTTATCTAGTTCATAGATGATGGTGTAACCTTTATAAACTAAGTCTCTTATGTTTTCATCATCAAAATAGATAGACTTTCTATGTTTGTAAGGCATATCCACAATAGTTTTGATTGTTACATATAAACTATTTTTGAACTGTTTTGCTCTATTTTTACTATCTAATGCAATAAAACGCAATATTTCTTGAAGTCTGCTTTTAAAATAGGATGTTTTTACAACGCTAATAGTATTAGACATTGTCAATAAAATCGTCTAATGTATCTATATCTTCATCAAAGGGAAGTAATTCAACTTCACCTTTTTTTACCTCTTCGCGTATCTTGTGAAAGTATGCTTTATCTTCTTGAAACTGAGGAGAATCAATGTAACTGTTTTCATCTAACTGACTACGGAGGTATTCATTAAATTTACGTTGCATATCCACACCACTACTGACAACTTGGTCATATAACTCTTTTTGCACTTCAATGGATATTTGCATCATAATTCCTTTCTAATAAGACATTATAGCATTTTATAACGACTTAAAATCATCCACCCGTTTCGTAAAATGCTCTAGTAGAAGACTCTCCATCTTCTTCAGACCAGCGGTTTTTCTCTGGTTTTGTACGCACCACTTCTTTTAAAACCGCTGCTGCTGTTTTAATGTCACCTTTACGGATCGCTTCTCGGATGCTCATCGCTTCATCAAAGTAAAGACAAGGGATTAAATCACCTTCTGCTGTAATACGAATACGATTACAAGTGGAACAGAAGTCATCTTTATACGGCTCTATAATACCAAAGCGATACCCCTCTTCAGTTTTATAGTAATGCGATGGGGACTGAGACTCTAAACCCTCATCAGTGTAGCTATAACGCTTTTTAATAAGAGAGAGGAGTTCATCACTCTTCATTCCCTTTATGTCAACTGCTGCGTGTACGTTTTCCATGTACTCTATAAAGCGCACCGTCATATTACGCTCTTTACAGTACTCTAAAATGTCAAGAATCTCGTTTTCGTTCATACCTTTCATAGGAACAACATTAACCTTAACTTTGAGACCAACTTTAAGTGCTTCATCCACGCCATCAAGTACATTTTTAAGCACATCTTTTTGAGCTATTTTTTCAGCGACAGCAGGTATGAGGGAGTCTATAGAGACATTAATACGCTTTAATCCTGCATCTTTTAGTTTTTGAGCAGCACCTTTTAACAAAAATGCATTGGTTGTCATCGCAAGATCAATAGTAGGTTCATAGTCATAGATCATCTTTATGAACTTGTCCAAGTCTTCACGAAGAAGTGGTTCACCACCCGTAATACG
>JALSUN010000214.1 GCA_027061425.1 Helicobacteraceae bacterium | reverse complement strand
AGTAGGAGTGGCTCATACCCTTTAGCAATCGCTAAATAGAAGAGTAAAAAAGTGATCAGGATCATTAATACACGACCCCATGACTTGTGGAAATCACTCATTGGTGCACCGTGAGCATTGACTTCATTTGGGTCTGGATATAAGATAGCGTAGACACCTGTTGACTTCAAAAATCCAACGGTCATCTCACCAATAGTTTTAGGTTCGTATGTCTCTTCTTTATGCGTGCTTTTAACCTCTGTAGTCGCTTCATGTGCACCTGTTGCATGGGCATCAGAAGCGTGAAGCGAGAGACTAAAAAGTATCACAGCAAAGAGTTTAAGTACAAAAGACTTCATCAGACTATCCAATAACTGCTACGACTTGGCCTTCGACCACTTTGTCATTGACCGCTACATTGATAGACTTGACCACGCCGCCTTTAGGTGCAACAACATCGATCTCCATCTTCATAGACTCAAGGATCAAGAGAACATCACCTTCCTGAACACTCTGACCTGGATTGGCAACGATTTTCCATACTGCGCCCGGAAGAAGTGCTTTAATATCGATGCCGACACCTGTTGCTGCAGTCGATGGAGCTGCTGACTCACCGTTTGCTGCTACGACCTGGATGTCACCTGTACCTTCTGCTACCTGTACACTAAATTGCTGTCCGTCTACTACTACTGTATAGTTACCTGCTGCCATATTTCCATTCTCCTGTGTTGTTGTCTCTGAAATTTTACGTACGTTTACTTCTGCTTCACCTTTAAGGAAAGTGATACCCTTCTCTTGACATGCTGCAGCGATAAAGATGTTCTCTTCAGTCGTCTCGATGCCCTCTTCTTTTAAGATCTTCTCCCAATGTCCAAGAGACTTAGTCTCGTCTGCATCGGTGAGTTCAAGAACTTTTGCAGTTGTTGGTTCAAGACCCATCTTCTCAGAAGCGATCTTAACGATCTCAGGATCTGGTGCTACTGGTGTTTTACCAAAGTAACCAAGAACCATCTTTCCATATCCTGGAGCGATAGCATTCCAAGGACCTTGCATAACATTGTTAAGTGCTTGCTGGAAGTAAAACTGACTCACTGGTGTTACAGAAGTACCATAACCACCACGTTCAACCACTTCACGCATCGCGTCAATAACATCTGGGAAACGTTCTAAGATGTTGTTGTCACGCATCATCTGCGTATTTGCCGTAAGTGCACCACCTGGCATTGGCGAGAATGGGATGAGTGGAGAGACCATTGTCGCTTCTGGTGGCATGAAGTAGTCTGAAAGTGCTGACTGTACCTCTTTTTCGTAAGTAAGGATCTTTTCGATCTCTAAACCACCAAGGTCATAATCCATACCTTTAGTTGCATGAAGCATCGTCAAGATGTCTGGCTGTGAAGTACCACCAGAAACCGGTGCTGCCGCCATATCGATACCATCAATACCAGCATCTAATGCTGCCATATATGCAGACACAGAAACACCTGCAGTCTCGTGTGTATGAAGACGAAGGTGTGTCCCCTCTGGAACAAGACCACGCGCCATCTTAATAGTGTCATAGACTTTTTTAGGGCTTGACGTACCTGATGCATCTTTAAAACAGATAGAATCATAAGGGATTCCACTGTCTAAGATCTCACGAAGTGTCTTCTCGTAGAAAGCCACGTCATGAGCACCGGTACATCCTGGTGGAAGGTCCATCATCGTTACAACCACTTCGTG
>JALSUN010000213.1 GCA_027061425.1 Helicobacteraceae bacterium | reverse complement strand
ACAGGCTAAAAGGGGATCAATATCCTTTGTCATTAGAGTGCTTAATTACCTATAGGAGACTGGGTGTCGATGGTCTCTTCAACCTTGTTTCCATACATATCGCGTTTGATCATCTTCATCTCAATACGGCGGTTAAGGGCACGTCCTTCAGATGTTTTGTTGTCAGCAATAGGCTTCATTTCACCCTCACCTATAACCACGACATTATCAGGGTTCACGCCGCCTTCAACCAGTGCTTTTTTAGCACTGTTGGCACGCTGTTCTGAAAGACGCTGGTTATAAGACTCTGTACCAATACTGTCTGTGTGACCAGAGATCTCTAAAATATAATCACCACTTTTAGAGAGATCTTTAGCGATGTTAGCCAAATACTTTCGACCCTCACTTGTCAAGATCGCAGACTGAGACTCAAATGTAAGAGAGTCCATGATCACCGGTTTACTCTCTTTCATATACTCAACCACATCATCAATAGCGATATCATCAGAAGAGACAGGGATCACTTCTGGGATCGGTTCAGGCTCTTTGATCACTAACTCTTTATAAGCACCCTTACAGATGTTGTTGATGTCGATGTTGTTTTCAAACTCACCATACAGGTCAAGTGAATCAAACTCTCTCAGACTCATCGTCACATCTTCTGGAAGTTCAGCATCGATCTTCTTCTCTATATTGGTGTTGAGTGCAAAGTTTAGAAGACCAATAGCTTCTAAGATACGAAAACGCGCGAACAGTACATCAGACTCTGCATTACGTAACTGTTTACGGGCATCGTTATACTCTAACTCAGCATTGAGAAGGTCAACGATACTACGGCGTCCTAGTTGATACTCTTGTGCATAAGACTCTGCCGTTTTCTTAGCATACTCAACATGCATGCGAATACAACGGATCTGTCTAAAGGTAATCTGATGCGCCAACCATGCAAGTTTGAGCTTCTCTCTAATCGCACGTTGCTGCTCATTAAAACTCTCTTTTTGTACACTGATATACTCTAAGTTTTGGAGACGGAGTGCTTCATCAGAGCCACCACGATAAAGGTTATAGTAAAGCTTTAACATACCGCGAGCGTTAACGTTTGTACCTTCATATCCTTGAACATTTTGGTCTCTGCCCGCTGCAAGTTCTGCATCAACTGTCGGGTAGTAGTTACCTTTATCTTTCTTATAACGTGACTGTTGTACAGCAATGTTAGAACGCTCAAGTCTCAAGGTAGGGTTATACCGCTGCGCTATGGTCCAAAGACCTTCATAAGTGTCTGCAGGAAGTGCAGGTGCTACAGGCTCTTCTAAGGTAGTCGCAGTCAGTGCTTTACCATAGACACGTTCAAAATTAACGATTGCATCTTGATAGTTGTTAAGCTGCGCAATATAGTTAGAGTATGCCAGTGCCAAACGACCTTCAGACTGTTCAACATCTGAACGGCGTCCTGAACCCGCCTCAGTCTTCTCTCTGATCAGACCATAAATACGCTCGTGTGAGTTGACATTTTCTTCTAAAAGGTCTAAGAGTGATTTTTGACGTAACACTTCTATGTACACTTCACTTGCACGAAGTGCTAAAGTGTTGGCATTTTGTAAGGTATTAAAACGTGACGATACAATACGACTTTTTTGCTCATTAATGTCCGACTCCGTTGCAAAACCTTCAAAAAGATTTTCAGTGGCTACAATACTTGCAGAATTACGTACCAGGTCTTGTTCAGAGTCAAGTCCCTGATTACTATCATACTTTCTGTCAGTATACTCATAACCCACATCAGCCTTAAAGTCAACAGTAGGCTTCCACCCAGACTTCGCCTTGTCCAGATCATACTTGACCGCTCTATAGTTTCCTATATCTTTTTGCATGTTTGGATTTTTTTCAAGGGTCTCTTGAACCATCTCATCCATAGTCACTGCCATTAGTGTAAAGGGCAGTAAAAGTAGTATATAACGTCTCATTTTTTTCCTTATGTAAGAAATTATTATACATTCCCAACCTTGTATGTATTTATTTTTATTATATTGAAATACTACTAGGATATAGAGATGTGTAAAAACAGTACACTAAACACCTGTATATTTGCGAGCATTGTCATAAAAATACAAATATTGTTCATGCATAAGATGCATTTAGATAATCTTTTATTATTATATTTACAAGGTCAAAAATGAAAAAAATTCTACTCACCCTGCTTTTATTAACACTCAGCTCTTGGGCAAATGATTATAATAAAGGAGTTGACGCCTACAACTCAGGAGATTATGTCCGCGCTATTATGCTGTGGGAGCCTTATGCAAAGGAGGGCAATGTCAAGGCACAGTTTACCATTGGTAAAATCTATTATGAAGGTCTTGGAGTACAACAGAACTACCGAAAAGCGATGTACTGGTATAAACAGGCTGCTGATCAAGAGTATGCTAAAGCTTATGCACAGTTAGGCCTGATGTACATTAAGGGTCAGGGTGTTTTAAAGTCTTATAAAAAAGCGGTTCCATACATCCAACTCGCTTTTGACAATGGTTGTAAATTCGCACCAGAGATCTGGAACAAGTATGAACTATGGAAATACGAATAACGAAAGTTATCGGACCCAAAGAGGTCTTTCCTCGCCTTAAATCTCTATTATAAGTTCCAAACACTCCACTTTTTATAGAAACACTCATAATAATTGGCTAAAATCCCTTTTATGAAACTATGGCATAAAAACACAAGCACAGAGACCCACCACATCATATACTTCACCACCGAGAGTGCTGAGAACACCAGCTATTTGGGAGAGTTTGACGAGGCCTCATTTGGAGCGTATCTCACCAAGCTCTCTCCCTCCATCGACACTGCCAAAAATCTCAAGCTTATTACCTATTTTGGCTATCTCCATATTTTTGCAAAAAAGGAATTATCATGACTATAGAAGAAGAACTCACTACTAAACTCAAAGCATTTGGATGCTCAGATGAATTTGTCAAAATTTGTCTCTATTATAAGGACACTTATAAACCTGAAATCGAATTAGAAGATTTTATAGAGTATGTAGAAGAAGCCTTTGCCAAGGTGGAGGATGAACAGTTTAAAAAAGCGGAACAGCAGGTAGACGCCTCAGGACTCTTTGTCGAGATAGAAGGCGAAGAAGCGCTTTAACGGTGTCCTTAAGCGCTTTTCAGTACCGTCGGTATATCTATTTCATATGAGTTGGCTTTAACGTTCAGTATCTCTACAGCAACTATCTCATTACTTGCATTAAAGTCAACTATGGAACCATCTGGTTTTTCTTCACTCTCAACAACAATATCATCAGAAAACTTGACATAGATACTGTCTGTTTCATTATCGTATTGTATTTTCATTGGCAACCTCTTTTTCTCATATTTCTATCGAAGTAAGCAGTAACTATAACTCTGTTCAATGGGTTAGTCACCACTTTTAAACAACGATTTTCTCGCTCAGTAATCATCCCGTAAAAAACTGTTTCATTGTATGATATTTCTTGTTTAAGTGTAGGACTTTTCATCACTCTAAAAATCCACACTTCTTCAATATCTCTTTCGAACATAACATCTTTACTGAGCCTATAATCCATAACTGATTATATCATAAATGAAAAACCTATAATTACCCACGTTTTTTAAATCGTACTGCATTTTTATGTTTACTCTCTGACTGTGAGATGCAGGATATCTGGTATTTTATCATCATCTCAAATGGGGTTAAAAAGCTTTTAAAAGCCTCCTTTTTAACCTGCTCTAGCCCATGATGTTCTAAAAGTTCTAAAATAGTGAGTGTAGACTCTATGGTGGAGAGGCAGTAGTTCTCAGGCTGTTGTTTGATCTGAAACTGTGAACTTTTGGTGTGGGTAAAACTGAGTTTTGGCAGTTTTTGGAGGTTTGTGGAGACCTTTAACAACTTCTGCGCAGTACTCCAAGTCGCATCGATAATAAAGATGACCAACTCCCTACCCTCTAACGCCATTGACTCTGTGTTAAGCTTCAGGCTCTTTTCATCAGGATAAAGTACATAACAGCATTTGGCTCTGTCTTCTAACAGGGCATTGACCCGTTGATGATTTCTAAAGTCTACACCTACATACAACTCAGAGTTAGGCAGAGAGAGATGCGTCATGTGCCCTGTGCCATTTTTTACTTTTTGAAACTCTTTGGGGTGCATTAAGATAACAAACTTGGTCTGCGTCTCGATGGGGTGAACATCAGCACAGATACAAGAACTTTTAGGACGGTAGCAGTGGTAACATTTTTCTCTAACAACTTCTACTTCATTACGTTTGCAGGCAGCCATGGTCTATGCGGTTTCTAAAGCTTCTAAGTGTATCTGTTTAAAATCTTCCAGCCAGAGCAACAACTCCTCTTTAGGAACTAAAAAGCCTTCACTGTTAGTTTTACCCTTCCAAGAACGTTGCACAATGTAAATCTCTTTTTTACCTTCTAAAACCATATAGAGTGCAAACTGCGCCTTGTCTGTTTCATCAGGAAATGCTTTTAAACCCATTATGGTTATGAGCTTTTGTTGAGTGATATGTGTCTCAGAAAAAAGTGTCTCACTGTAAAACTGCGCCTCATTGAGATCTCTCATCTCATCTTCCATCATCTTCATCAGTTTTTTAGCGCTGAGTTCAACGTCTGCATTAGCGTTGTTAAAACCTTGAACACTCAACTTCTCATCTGCATTGTCTTCTGCTTCAAACTCTACTAAAAATGTACCGCCTTCTAAAGAACGGAGAGAAGGTTCTACTGACCAAGCATCGGGTAGAGGAAAGACAAGAACCTCATTAAAAATTGGTATTTTTATAAAACTGTTTTCTACCAGAGGCTTTTTACGGCCAAAAATTTTAGAAAAAATCCCCATTATAACTCTGTAGCCCCTAATTGCATCGCACCATACCAACTTTTACTAAAGGGGGCCATCTCTTCAAGTATTTTCCACAATCCTGTAGGTGTACTCGCTTGAGACGTAATAGCGTGCGCAACTTCCATAAAGAGTCCAGGTTCATAATTACTTGCTAATGTCTTCGCACCATGGATCATTGCCTGAGGGTTAAAGTCAGCCTTAAATACCGGAGTAAACTCTATGAAGTCGTGGGCTTCATCCGTAGCAATGAGTAAGGTGTACTTGTTCATGGCTAAAAGATCAGAACAGTCACTGTAATGTTTTTCATTATGTAGGTCATAATTAACCGTATAGATGTGTTTGTCCGAACCATTGAGTCTAAAC
Source organism: Helicobacteraceae bacterium (assembly GCA_027061425.1). GTDB lineage: Bacteria > Campylobacterota > Campylobacteria > Campylobacterales > Sulfurimonadaceae > Sulfonitrofixus. The sequence continues at coordinate 932 of JALSUN010000213.1, read as the reverse complement.
TGCACAAAACAGAGGGCTACATTTTCATTTTTAAAGTTGATGTTGAAGATAGACGCTCGGAACTCACAGGCTATCCCACCTTCTCCTAAAGCTTCTTCATTTCCTTTTGAAAGTTTGATCATTAAAAAAGGTGTGCCATTTTCACTACCAAGGGGTACGGCTTGCGTGTAAGAGAGTGTTGGTAACATCTCTTTAATATTTTTGGGGAGTCTGTCGTTTGATTCTAACATGTTACTAAACCTCTATTTGTAAATGGGTGCTTGTTGGTTGGAGAGACGTTCAAAGTCTACATCACGACGATCAACTTTACCACGGTAAATAGCCTCTAAGGTATTAATATGACCAGCAAGCCTGTTCACAAGATACAGCGCCATACGGTCACCCTCATAAAGTTTCATCGCTTTAGCTATATGGTTTTGTAAAAGCGCGATCTTTTCTAAGTCATCTTTAGTCTCTATCTGCATCAACAGCGCCTTGACTTCACCATAAGAGTTCCCAGTAGCATCTAAAAAGTCCAAACCGATGTCCATGGTTTTCATGGTACTGATCGCTTTTTCAAAAGCAAAAAGGTTATACAACATACAGCCCATAAAGTACTCCACATCCGAGGGCTCTTTTTCTGAATAATCATTGTCATCATTGTCATCAAACCAATCGTGCCAAATACTACAGGCTTCTTCTATAAGTTGTTCGTTCGTTTTTTTCATTATGACCTCTAAATATTAATACTGAAATCATAGCACTATTTTTATAATGAAACCTCTGCATCTTCTTCAGAGCCTAAAGCTTAAGTATTACGCCACCAAGAGTATGGATAGAACGTTTAGCGAGAGGCACTGATCCCAAAACCTACTTGGTTGATGTAGGTACGAAAATCTATAAGACTTTGACCATAACCACTAAAGCCTTGAACATAATAGAAGACATTTTTA
>JALSUN010000212.1 GCA_027061425.1 Helicobacteraceae bacterium | reverse complement strand
CCTTTCAAAGCCTTGATACTCTCAGACGATGAAGTGATCAACACGGTGCGCAAAGATAATGGTAACCCCTCTTTTCAAGGCTCTAGTGAACCCAAAGGCTTTTTGTATGTTGAACAGATGTATGCGTGGTATGATCATAATGGTGAGGAGAAGTTAACCGTGGAACGTGAACTTTATGACTACAACCTCTCTCTACGTTTTAAGGACAACCGTTCAAGACTACGCTGTCAACTGTACTGTAGTATGATAGACAACTCCCTTATATTTGCTACGGCTAAATATGGTGCACTTTATCTGCACAAAGAGCGTTTTAGTGTGCCATCAAAACATCATGAAAGTAATGAAAACTAATGCCAAAGATTTTACTTTTGGAGGATGACACTGACCTTTGTGAAACCGTTTGTGAATATTTTGAAGGTCTCGGTTATGTGGTAGAGAAGGTCTATGATGGCCTTGTTGCTAAAGAGTACTTATATGAAAAACAGTATGACCTGCTCATTTTAGATGTTAATGTACCTTCTCTTCCAGGGTTTGAACTGCTGAAAAAAGTACGTTATAAAGGGGTCCATACCCCAGCACTCTTTTTAACCACACGCCATCAACTTGAAGACTTACAACAGGGTTATGAGAGTGGAGGGGATGAGTACATTACCAAACCTTTTTTACTAGAGGCTTTACGGGTTCGGGTGGAGTACCTGCTCAAAAAGCCATTTTTCCATACGCCAGCATCAGAAGTCAACATTACAAAGGCGTGTACTTTTGACACGAAGACCAAGATACTCTCTAAGGATGGCGAACGTGTCCATCTTCAAGCCAAAGAACAGACCTTACTTGAACTGTTTTTACAAAACAGTGGACGTGTGCTTTCCCATGAGGAGGTACAAAATACCTTATGGGACTACGATGAGACCTTTAGTGAGAGTGCTTTACGTACCTACATCAAAAATTTACGTAAATATATAGGAAAGGAGAAAATTGTTTCGCACAAACGGATTGGATATCAATATATCGCATAATGAGCGACGCTCTTTTTTTGCTTTTTCAGGGATTTATACCACACTTCTTATCACTGTCTTTACAGTTTTAGCCACACTTTACTACCATTTAGAGAAGTCACGGATGCTCTCAGAGTATCAGTTACAGTTTCAACTCCAAAGTGGTGAGATCTTAGAAGCCTTAGCTATGGCACCTGAGGATTTTGAAAATTTAGAGGAGTTGGATTACTATGAACTTTACATCGGTGTTTATGATGTAAAACGTAAACGTATGTTCTCTAATTTACACACATCACGGGTAGAGCTTAATAAAAACATCTATCTTAATGAAGGATGGATTCAGTACGTTACTTTAATCCCAAGCTCGGAGATAGGCGCACGTTTTTTAGTCTTAGAGTCAGAAGATGATGGCTTGTGGTTTCAAGAGTACCTAGTAACACTTTTGGTGTACGCTCTGCCACTGTTTTTACTACTGTTAGCACTTGGTGTTTATTTGGCACGACTATTTATAAGACCTATGCAAGAGTCAGTAGCACTTTTAGACAGCTTTATACAAGAGAGTACCCATGAACTCAACACCCCACTCACCACTATTTTAACCAACCTTGAACTCCTCTCTTCAGAGGTAACAGCGCCCAAGTCTCAGAAAAATATGGCCCGTGCTATGAGTGCGGCGCAGACCATTTCAGACATCTATAACACTTTAGTAATGGTGACCTTGCAAAAAGAGTTAAAACCACAAGATGAAAAGGTCTTTATAGATGAGATGATAGTAGAGCGTGTAGCATATTTTCATACAAAAATAGAGGCTAAAGAGCTACGCGTTACTATGAATTTGACGCCAAGAACAGAGGTGGTAATGGACCCTAAACTTTTATGTTCTTTACTCGACAACTTACTCTCAAATGCTGTCAAATACAATCAAGTCCAAGGGTTTATCAACATCACTTTAACGTCCACTTTTTTAAGTATAGAAAACGGTGGTAGCAAGTTACCTGTAACCGCTTATAAAAACTTGTTTAAACCTTATGTGCGTTTGGCCAGTAGTGAAGGGGGATTTGGATTGGGACTGCATATCGTTTCAAAAATCGTTGAGCATTATGGATTTGAGATTACGATACAACCTCTTGAATCTCGAGGGACAGTTGTACGGGTAGTATTCTAACAGGAACATTTACCTTTTGAAGGTCTGTTCTTGTTGTGAGTTATGCCTTAGCAGGTTGGGATGTTTCCAGAGTCTGAACCATATTCAAAAAGAAAATCTTTTAAGTGACCTGAGTACTTTTTAAACTTCTTACCGTGAACATACTTTTCACCTCTTGTTCCTTTATGCCAGGCTTTGAAGCCTTGTGCATCATTTTCAAAAGCTGCTGTCCACTCCGCTTGTGTCTTCATCGCCGCACCCTTACCACCATTACCATGGCATTTTTTACACTGCTTGAGGTAGGCTTTTTTGCCCTTATGGATGTCTGCTTGAGCACTGAGTGCCGCTAGAGTGATGATGAGTAGTGTTGTGATAACCTTGTTCATGTGAATCCTTCTTGTTAGATAGGATGATTATAAAACTCTATTGTGGAGTCATTGTGGAGTTTAGAAAAGGGGACGCCCTTTATATCAATAAAGAGCATGATAAGTCTATAGTGTGAGGAAGTAGATGACCATAAAAGGTGGGAGAAAGATAGTCAATCCTATGTCATAAAGAAGGTAGGCTGGTGCATAGGCCGTTCTTTTGGCAATTTCTAAGATAGATGGTTTATCTGTCACTATAAGTAGGTCTGAAGCGTTGGTCTCTTTTTGCTTAACACACCTGAGTCGTGCTGCTCCAAGCCCTATCAATCCGGACTCACCTTTGAGCATAAAGTCTGTAGATTCATTTTCAGTAGACATACTCACTTTCATAAGAACATCATTATTATTTGGATTAATATGAATACCGTTATAGTAAAAGGGTACAGGCATTGAAGCTGTTTCTATATTCTGTAATAGATCCTTTGTTCCAGCATCATCTTCTGCAAAAAAGTAAAAACAATGTTCATCTTGTTGTAGTAGTAAGGTGCCATCTTTTATATGAAGGGCAGAATCAGGGAGGGGTTGTCTTTGCACTTTAACAGGGTGCGGTGCATTCCACATTCTTGAAGTACTACAGCCGGGCATACTTAAAAAAAGCATGATGACAAGAAGACTTAGGCTTATCTCTTTTTTCATTGGGATTGCGGGATGCCCATGTTATGGGTGGAAAACGGGATGAGCTTGTCTGGTTCTACCATAAAGTTACACTCTCTTTTGATGTTAGTAGTGTCAAAATTATAGACATCTGTAAATTCCATAATAACCACGCGAAAAACATGTTCATAACCCATATTTTTAGGGGTTAAAAATGATGGCCAGCAGCAAAAGAGCTTCTGCTTGATTTTGTCTTTTAAAATCGCCTCGCCCATAGCTGTCTCTAGGTTAATCGTCTCCACTACATTTTTTACAAAGTCTCTGTCTTGTTCAAACGAAACAGTGCCTTTATGTTCTGTAATAGCACTTTTAGGAAGTTTACCTGTAACGGGTAACAAGTCCGCGTATCCCTCTTTAAAGTTTTTAGCAGCGTAACCCACACAGATTTTGTGCGGATCACAAGGAAGGGGAATCATATCTTCTGCCATAAAGGGGTTTTTAGCATCATCTATAATGTTTTGACGTATTTCAGTCAGTGTGAGCCTAAAGTCATCTTGGGACTCTACCCGTCCTACATCTTGAATAGGCTGAAAAACAACCCCTCTAATACATCTGTATTTTCTAGCGAAGTCAATGAGTTCAGGGATCTCGTCATCGTTGAGACCTTTTTTGATAACACTTACAAGCGTGGTAGAGATGTTAAGTCGCTCCAGTCGTTCAAGAGCTTGAAGGCGTATGTCCATCATATCTCTTGCTCTTATATCCTTTAATGATTCGCTATTAAGTGAGTCAAATTGTAGATAGACCTCAAAGCCTACCCCGAGTTTTTTAAGCGCTTTGGCAAATGACTCTTCTTCGGCAATACGGATACCGTTGGTGTTGAGCATAAGGTGGCGAACAGGGGCATTTTTAAGATAGGTAAGAATCTCTAAGATTTGTGGATGTGTTGAAGGTTCACCACCTGTTACTTGAATGAGGTCAGGCTCTTTTTCACTTTTAAGTAGGGTAGAGAGCATCTTTTTAATGTCGTCCATACTTCTATGGTTTCCTGCTCCAGGGTAAGAAGAATGATAACAGATATGACACTTCATGTTGCACTCATCCGTCACATTAAAAAGTGCAAGACAAGGGTGATTTTGGTGTTGGGGACAGACCCCACAGTCAAAAGGGCAGCCTTTAAGCACTACGGTGTTGGCATGTTCTGGCAGGTCTGGTGGCTTAAGGTAGTCATCACAAGTTTTATAATACTCATAGTCTGTAGAGATGAGACTCATCGACTCACCACACTTGGGACAGAACTTACGCAAGTAGACTGCATTGTCTTTAGTGACCACATGGGTGTCAACTAACTTGTTTAGATTATGGCATTTTTGACAGAAACTCTGCGTGGCGTGAAGGTAGAGGTCATAGTTAGTGGCGTAGTAAGCGATGGGAGCTCCTTAGTTGGTAGAGTGCGTAAAAGATGAGGATAAGGCAGAGCAGTTGAAACAGGTTTAGCGAGGCGATCATACTCTCATAGGGTTTCAAAAACTCTAGAAAAAAACGCTCAGTAGCGTAGAAAAGGATAAAAAGGTAAAACATATAGTGTTTAAAAAAGAGACGGTTTTTTATAAATGTCACTACAGAAAAGAGTAAAAAGAGTGCCATTAAAGCACTCTCATAAAGCTGAACAGGGTGGCGTAGAAGTCCATCACCAAAGTCATAACCAAAAAGGTGTGTGGTCTCAATACCATAGGTATAATCTTCCAAGCCGGTTAAAAAACAGCCAATGCGCCCAACAGCGATACCAACGGCGAGAGAGGGAACAAAGTAGGCACCAGTAGAGCCTTTAATATGATGCTTTTTCTTGAAAAACTCTATGGCGAAGGTACCGCCAAAAATGGCACCTAAGATGGACTTTCCTAGTACTAAGGTGTGTAGTGAGTAGACGTTGTTGAGTGTTCCAAAAAGAAGGGCACCCAGAACAAAGCCAGAGATAAGGTAGGTGTAATAGCGGTATCGTAGGTTCTCATCTTCTATGAGTGGTTTTGGTGGTCTGAAAAAGAGCAAGCTCAGTGAGATACTTAAAGTGTAGGCTAAAACATCAAAAAGGAGGTGTAAGACCATGTTTAGTGAATGTTGAGTTTAAAGTTCATCAAACAACTGGAAAAAAGTGCGAAGTCAAGGAGCAGAAGACCTCCTATTAAAAGACTATAGGCTTGAGACATCTGACCTGCTGCTGTTTTTTTGGAGATGACCATAAGCAGTAATATCATGGTAAATATACCTACAATAGAAGAAAGGGTACTTCCTGTCTCTTGAAGCAGTAAGTTAAACAGCAAAAAGCCCATCGTTATAAGTACAAGAAAAAACCGTAACACTGTAAAACCCGCAGGTGTCTCATGGTTTAAGTGGTTATTTGAATCATTTTGAGTTTGCATAACCAATTGTATCTAAACATATTTTATATAATGAAATATTGATACATTTTTGAGAAGGTTAAGAGATTTAGACTTAAATAATTTTGAAAAAATAGAAGCACTTGGATTTTAACATGAAATATAGCAAAACTTGCCTATAATAGGCGAATTTTTTACACTATAAATTATAGAAAACAGTCAGTTTTTTATGAGTATATTTTTGAGGAGACGCTATGCAGATCAGCGGCGCGCAGATGGTCATTGAGGCATTAATTGCTGAAAATGTTGACACGGTTTTTGGTTACCCAGGTGGGGCGATCATGAACGTATATGATGAGATTTATAAACAAGATGGTTTTGAGCATATCTTAACCCGTCACGAACAAGCGGCGATTCACGCAGCAGAAGGGTACTCTAAGGTCACTGGAAAAGTCGGTGTAGCGATGATTACTTCAGGTCCTGGTTTTACTAATGCAGTGACAGGTCTTGCGGATGCTTATATGGACTCCATCCCTATGGTCGTCATCTCTGGTCAGGTTCCTATGAGCCTTATCGGTACGGATGCCTTTCAAGAGATCGATGCTATTGGTAT
>JALSUN010000211.1 GCA_027061425.1 Helicobacteraceae bacterium | reverse complement strand
GACCTGTTGATCGTATCGCTGATCTTTTTCAGTGTGGCTGTCTTGATCCGCGAAGTACATTACAGTGTTGAACGGCATCTTCTTTTTTTCAACAATTACATCATCTCATTCATCTTTCTACTCGAGTATATTTTGAGACTATGGGTCTCGACAGAACGCCATCGTCTTATCATCGAGCATTATGAACGCGACCTCTTTGTACAGCGCCCTTTTTCTCTGGGTGTGGTACGTTCTGCCATCGGGGCGAGTGAGTGGCGTTTTATCCGTTCGCCGCAGGCAGTCATCGACCTGCTGGCAATTATGCCCTTTTTCCATGAGATAAGGATCATGCGGGTCTTCATCTTGTTTCGGGTCTTCAAACTCTTTCGCTATACCCGCCGCATTCAAAACCTCCTTTCTATCTTAGCTGTTAAAAAGTTTGAATTGCTGACACTCTTGATGTTTGTTGTAACCGTCGTCTTTGTCGCAACGATACTGATCTATGTCATTGAGGCGACCAACCCTCATGCCGAGATCAACTCGCTTTACCATGCACTTTACTGGACCATTGTCACCATCTCGACTGTTGGTTTCGGGGACACGGTCCCTGTCAGTGATGAAGGGCGTTTTGTAGCGATTATCATCATCCTTATTAGTGTCTCAGTACTGGCCTTTACCACCTCTATCATCGTCTCGGCCTTTACGCAAAAACTCGATGAGATCAAAGAGAATGACAACATCGAAAAGTCTATTCAGCTTCGAGACCTACACATCATCTGCGGCTGGAGCGCCACAGCGATGCTGCTGGCTAAAAAGCTGCGTTCAGAGCGTAAGCATTTTCTCATTTTGCATGAAGATGAAGAGGTCACGAACAGCCTGCAAAAAGAGGGTTTTCTTACCTTTGCACTGGACCCGACAAAACTCTCAAGCTACCGCCGCCTCGAGATCGACTTTAAAACCAATGTACAGAGTGTTCTGTGCATGTATGAAAACGATGTCCGCAACATTTATGTGGCATTGACACTGCGTTCCATAGACAAGAACATCCGCATTATCTCACTGCTCGCTACCGAGTCGAACCATCTCAAGATGCAGCGTGCAGGTGTCAGTGACATCGTCTATCCCCAGCATCTTGTCGGGCTGATCGCACGAGAGTTCGGCGGCAGTCCGGTCGCCTTTGAGGTCATTCATGCCCTGCGCAGCGAACATCACGGTGCGCGGCTCGAGGAGATCGTTATCGATGAGATCATCCTGCAGACTTTCGAGAGTGTTGCCAGCTTGCAGTTTGAACGTTTTCATCTGCTGCTGCTGGGGATCAAAAAAGGAGAGGAGGCGCTGATGTTCAATCCTGATGATGAAATGCTACTCTCACTTGGTAACCGTCTGGTCTTTGTCGGAGAGCGGACGATGCTGATGGAGTTCGATCGTTTCATCCACAGTGGGAGGAAAATATGAGACAAAAAAATGTATTGATCTTTGGTTGTGATGAATATGCCATGCAGATTGCCAAAAACCTCAAGGGTCGGGTACGTTCTATGCAGATCTATACCCGCTTCGAGGAGAAAGTCCCACTACTCGAGGCTCAGGGCTATGAGGTACGTCTCTTTGAGCTCGATGACCACTGGGATGATCTGGAACGCTTCGATCAGCAGCAGCTTTTCGCTTTTTGTGCTTTGTGTGATGAAGCCAACAACATTTTTTTGACGCTCTCGCTGCGTACGATGTTCGAGTCCATGGTGATCATCGCCCTGGCGACCGATC
>JALSUN010000210.1 GCA_027061425.1 Helicobacteraceae bacterium | reverse complement strand
GAGTAACTTGTTTTTGTAGGTGTTGCCTCATAGTCTGGTGCTAACTTAAATGTAAGTGTTCCATCGCTTGCCAGGTCAAAGTAGCTTAGATCTGTTCCACCTAGAGTAAGTGTGGCCGTTGCATCATTAGTGATAACACTTCCCACTCCCGTCTGGTTCTCAGCTGGATTGAAAGTAGCTGGACTTGTAAAGACAGGTGCGACTTCATCAACATCTGTCAGTGTTACTGTGATGTTTTGAGATGCTTCATTATCTGCACTGTCTTTTGCAGTGACTGTGATGGCAAATGAAGTTTTAGCAGGTGTTGCTTCGTAGTCAGGAGCACTTTTAAATGTAAGTGTTCCATCAGCTGCCAGATCAAAGTAGCTTGCATCTGTACCACCTAAGGTCAGTGTTGCAGTTTCATCTACTGTCACAGTTGCTACTGCTGTCTGGTTTTCAGCTGCACTGAAAGCAGCTGCAGTTGTAAAAGTTGGAGGGACTTCATCTACATCGAGTAGTGTTACTGTGATGTTTTGAGATGCTTCATTATCTGCACTGTCTTTTGCAGTGACTGTAACTGAGTAGCTATGCGCATCTGTCTCAAAGTCAGGCGCGACCTTGAAACTCAAGTTGTCTCCGGTGAGATTAAACTTGGCAGCATCTGTACCACTAAGAGAGAGTGTTGCTGTAGAATCATCAGTTGTGATCTGCATAACAGCAGTCTGATTTTCATGAACACTGATAGCCGCAGGGTTGGTAAAGGTTGGTGCCGTCGTATCAGTGCCTTGACCGTCACCATCACTGCCATCGCCGGTACCACCATCTATACCCAAGGCAGCAAAGGTCTCATCAAGGTGCTGTTGTGCATCACCTTCACTGACGAGTGTGACACCTGCAGGAAGTAGTTTTTGTGCGTTGGCATCAAAGTTGGGATCTCTAAAGTCGAGACCATCTGTGTCAAGCTGTTGAAGTGTCTCTTCTTCGACAGTGATCCCATTACTTAAGTCACCATCACTGTCAAGCGTCTGAAGCAGTTGTGCAAAGTTAAGTGCAGCTTGTGCATCACCAGGAAAGAGCATCTGCGGTGTGATGATCTCTTGGACTGCAACAGGTCCAAAGCGCTGGGCACCGAAGATAAAGGTGATCGTGTCATCTTCGTTACAGGTGAACTCACCACTGCCGTTAGTGACACCTGAGTTTTCTGAACTACACTCATAGGGCATCCCGACTACAGGGCTGTCTACGAGCTGACCGGTGAGTGTTTTAGCACCATCACCTGAAGAGGATTTGTCATCTTTAGAATCGCTACATCCTAAAAACAGAGAAAGTACCAGAACACTGGTAACCAATTTAATTGAGGGGTACTGCATTTTTAGCTCCTTAATACACACCAAGAGAGACTCTAGGGTGTCTTTAGGCAAATCGTAACGCAATGATGTTCTTTAGAAGTTCTGTATGTTATCTAAGCATAAAAATAATCACTCTCGGATAAAATAAAACAGATAAAAGGTATTTTATTACGTCACTAAAGGTTTTTTGTGAACACAGGTCAGAAGTTTTTCCCTTACGATCAACTGCACCATAGAACGATTTTGCTCTATGGTTTTCATTTTAGTTTTGCTTTTATCTTTTTTTTGGCACCCATAAGAGATGTTATTTTTGGTAATTACGTCAATGCCGCGGTAAATTCAACAGCTTTTTTAGTGATTTTGTGGAGTTATTATCTTCTCAATTATAAAAAAAGAGAGGTTACAGCTACTTTTCTCATTTTGGGTGTAGCAGTCGTTCCACTGTTTATCTTGATCTACTATAACAGTTTTGCAAACTTAGTGGTGGTCTACATCATACTTTTACCTTTAGCAGTATTTTTTCTCTTAGATTTTAAACCTGCTATGATAATGGCTACGGCTCTATATATGGCCTTGGGAATTTTGCTCTACATTATCGCTATCAAAGATCCATTAGAACCTACACTTCACAATCCTTTGGCTTTGATCAATATCGCTTTTGCCTCTATCTTGATCATGTCTTTTGGTCTCATCTACCACTTCTCCGTCTTTTTACAGATGCAGAAGTTGGTGAAGACAAATACCCAAAAAGATATGCTGCTTAAAGAGGTGCACCATAGGGTGAAAAACAACCTAAATGTTACGGCCTCTATGTTGGGCTTGCAAGCCATGAAGTCTGATGCCTTTACTGCTGAGGCTTTAAAGAAAAGTAAGGCACGTATAGAGGCCATAGCCACCGTGCATGAGATGTTATATAAAGAAGAAGATTTTGAAAACATAGTGTTTGACCACTATATAGAGCGCCTTACAACGAGTGTGTTGAGTATTTATGGTACACGCAGTAATATTGTTTTTAAATGTGATGGTGATGGAGAGTTAAGCATAGATCTTGATCGTATGATACAGATCGCCTTGATTATGAACGAACTCATTACCAATACCATTAAACATACCGATACCCAAATGCCAGTGGAGATCAATATCGCTTTAGAGAGAACTGATGGTAAGTATAGATTGGTATATGTAGAAGATTCGCAAAAAGAGATCTCAGAAGAGGCGTTAACTCATGGTAGTGGACTGGGCGTAAAGTTGGTGCAACTGGGGGTTAAACAGTTGGATGCTACACTCAAAATAGAGACTAACAGAGGTCTAAAATATATAATAGAGTTTAATGATGTATAAAATATTAATTGTAGAAGATGAACTTATCGCGGCGGAGTACTTAAAAGAGGTTCTGATACAAAATGGGTTTGATGTTGTTGATGTGGTTGACAATGGACAAGACGCGTTGCAAAAAGCAGTGGCTCTTGAACCTCATATTGTTTTGATGGATATTATGTTAAAAGATAATATTTCAGGTGCTGAAGCTGCCGTCAACATTAGTAGAAAAAATACAAATATAGCGATAGTCTTTTTGAGTGCTTATAGCAGTAGTGCTATTTTAGATTACGCGGTTGAGGCTAACAGCTATGGGTACTTAATGAAACCCTACAATGAAAATGAGATTGTGAGTACCTTAAAGGTGGTCTGTTCAAAGCTTGAAAAAGAGAAAAAAAATGAACTTAAAGACGATACTACTGTGCAAAACATAGTGTATCTCTCTCCTTTACTCTATTATGATAAGTCCTTACAAAGAGTAATGAGGGAGGAAGAAGAGGTCCATTTAGGTTCAGTATCGCTACGCTTTATTGACCTTTTATGTCAAACGCCTAATGTCTCAGTCTCTCTTGAACAGATCTATCACCATGTATGGCAAGAGGAGAAGAGTGCTACAACTTTACGTACCCTTATCTATAGGATCCGTCAGCAGTGTGGGGTTGATTTTATAGTGAGTGTGAACGGTTTGGGATATATGATAAAAGCTAGAAGCTCTCTACCAAAAGAGTGACTCTAAACGTTGTATTTAGTAGTTGTCTAAAGCTCTGTTGATCTGAACATAGGCTTCAAGCGGTGTGGTCTCAAAATATGCGATATTATGCTTTTTAGCAAATTCTCTGGTCATGTCACGTACCTTTAAGAGGTTAAAACGTGGTGCTTTTGGGAAGAGGTGATGCTCTATCTGCGTGTTAAGTCCGCCATAAAACCAGTGAACGAGAGCCCCACCTTTAAGTGAACGTGATGTACGCATCTGTAACTCCATCCAACTCATGTTTTCTACCTCTTCAACCGTAAAGACCTCACAACCCAGGTGGTTAGTGATGAAACCATACGCCAACCAAACAGAGAGCACGATGTTGAGGGTAATAAAGGTAGTAATAGCATCGGCGAACGGCAGAAAGTAGAAGATCGGTCCCCAGATGATCGGCCAGTGCAGCAGCATCAAGAAAAACTCACCATATTTTTTGTTTTTAAGTGCGAAGTTGTAAGACTGGGCGATGAAAGCAGGGTACATAAAGAACATTGCCCCCCAGAAGATAAGACGTTTGTACTTTTTGATAAAAGGAGAGTTTCCCTTGTTGTTGGGTGTGAAGGCACCGTCAAGTGCCATGATGTCTTCATCTTTGGTGATGGTGTTACAGAAGTGGTGGTGGTTGACGTTATGTTTAAAGTCCCACCATGATGATGAGTTACTTATGATAATGGCTGAAAATGGATAGCTAAGTTTAAAAGAGAGCTTTTTGCTTTTAAAGTACTGGGTGTGCAAGATATCATGAGAGATAAAGACCGCACGGGTAAAAAGAACGGCCAAGACCAATGCTAAAAGTATAGGGTTCCAAAGTGTTAAAGTACTGTAAACGGCGATAAAAGCGATGATGACACCGGCCATCTCTATACTTCCTCTTATAGGGACACGTTTGAGTAAACCAGCCTCACGTACTTGAGCTTTAAGCTCATCAAAAATATCGGGGTAGATCGCTGCAGATTGTGACATATAGATTCCTTGAAAAATAATGCTAAATTATAGCGAAGAAGGCTTAGAAAAACTACAATAGCTATAAAATCATAGTATATTATTTAATGATGTTTTGTTTAGGGTATATACGTGTCGAAAACTTAGGTTTAGCTATTTAAAGTACAATACACAAATAAAAGAACTCAACGATATGTTCAATAATAAGAGGTAGAAATGTTTACAGCAAAAGAGTACTGGGCTGAGACTTTTGAGTCTCTTGATCTAAACGAAGTTATTGTGAGAAACGTTGAATTTGATGACTGTAGTTTTAAAAACTGTGACTTTAAAGGTGTGAAGTTTAGTGGGTGCCGGTTTATAGACTGTCGCTTCGAGAGGTGTGACATGAATGTTGTTAACTTTTCAGCAACACGGTTTGAAGAGACACAGTTTACAGATACCAAGGTGACAGGTGTCAACTGGACCACAGTAGATTATGCTGAGTTTTTAACTGACGCGCCTTTCTCGTTTGTGAACTGTGTACTGGACTATAGTTCGTTTTATGGGGTAAAACTGGAGGGTCTTAAACTGAAGTCATGTCGTCTTCTTGAGGTTGATTTTAGTGAGGCCAAACTGTTGTGTGCTGACTTTCAAGAGAGTGATTTAGAGGGGAGTGTGTTTCGTCATTGTGATCTCTCTCTTTGTAACTTTGTAGAGGCTTTAAACTACAACATTGACATTAAAGAGAACAACATCACGGGCGCTAAGTTTAGTAGAGATGAGGCACTTTCTTTGTTAGAAAATTTAAAGATAGAGTTGATTTAGGATGTAAATGAAAAAGATGATATTTTGGTTGTTGTTGAGTGGCGTCACGTTAATGGCAGTAGAACTTGGTGCGCCATATAATTATAAATACAACAACAAGTTGCGTGTGAACAAAACTACAGTTGAGGAAGCCATAGCCCAATATGGTCAGCCTAATGAACGTTATCATGTCAAGTCACAAGTTGCTTCATATGTCTTTTTACGCTACTACAGTACAGATCTGAGTCTTTTTTCGGGTAAGGCAAGAATGAGTTATCTTGAATTTAAAGAAAATGTGCTACATGCTTATATCACAGTAAGTAATTTTGATGATGATTCAACACGCTTTAGTTACTCTACATCAAAAGAGATCAAGGTGGGAGATACTATAAATGAGGTGATAGCGCGTATAGGCGCACCATCAGGTATGGGTGTTTGCCCCATAAATACGGGAAAGTATAGTGGTTTTTGTAAAAAAGGTGCCTATACTTACATGTGGTTGTATGCCAAGACTAATGGGATGCTAAATAGTGATAAACTGAAGGCAAAGGCTTTTCTTGTAGGTGTTGATGAAGCAGGTAAGGTGATAGAAGTCGAGCGTGACCACATTACGATTTTAACTAAAGGAAGGTAGTATCTACTATTCGATCACAAAGTCAAAGTATCGTTTTTTGAAAGGCTCATTTTTTAAGGTGTAGTGCCACCATTCTGCACTGTAGTTTTTGAAGCCATTTTCTTCCATAACTGTTTTGAGGTGCATACGGTTAGCGTGTTGTGTCACATTGACGTTGTGGCTGTTGGTATGTGAACGCGGATCGAAAAAATCAAAGGGGGTTCCCATGTCCAACCCATCTATCGTCAAGTCAACAGTACTACCTCTGCTGTGACCTGATTTTGCCGCAATGTATCCCTCTTTAAACAACACTCTTTTTGCAACATGTGGATAATAAACACTCTTCATCTTTGTGTCATTCAGATCTTTGGCCCAGCGTACAAAATGATCAACCGCTTGTTGGGGGCGATAGCAGTCAAATACTTTTAGGGTTAACCCCTCTTTCTGTAAAGAGACTTCTACCTTTTTT
>JALSUN010000209.1 GCA_027061425.1 Helicobacteraceae bacterium | reverse complement strand
CCTACATTCCCGCTCACTCATAACGAGGAAGGCTGAGGAACCTGCATAGCTTCATAAATCAGTTTCTGCTTTTCCAATACCTCTCCCACCCGTAGTTTACGTTTAGGCACTTCGAAACACTCTATAACATCCACACTATCCAGAAGTGTCTGTAAAGTATACTTTTTGAATAGATGATTGTCTTGCATCTGTTTTTTAATATAAGAGAGATATATTAAGGCAATAAACTCCACAAACAGCTTACCTTCCAAGCTTTGTTCAGATGATACCAACATCCTACGCATACTAAGACGCTCTTTGAGATTGCCAAAAGCTTTTTCTACAACATCTTTATTGCGATAGATTTCCAAAGCAGCTTTAGCATCCATGGTTTCATTACTCACTAATGTAAAGAAGCCATAGTAGCGTTTAACTTCTTTTATGACATCCTCTTTCACTTGTACCTGTATACCGCGCTTAGGTGTCTCTTTGATGATAAAGTATTTTTGATAGTGTGATTCATGCTCTTTAAGACGCTTACCTGATAAAAGTTCATCACGCAGTTTAATTAACTTATTATCAAACTTCTTCTCATCTTCAGCAGCTCTTTCTATGTTGAAATAGTAGTGAATGTAGATACGTCTCTTCTCTTTAAGCGTATCGCCTTTATAGGCTCTCTGCTCTTGATAATCCCATGTAGTCTGTACAGTATGCATATACAGTTCATACTCACTATCATAATGCTTATATGATTTAAAGTTCTCATAGAGTGGTTCAAGGTTATTCTTAATAAAGGTTAATCCCATCTTAGCAGAGAGCAGAAACTTGAGATGGGCTTTATAGAGCATATTGACATTATCCTGAGAATAGAAGCCTCTGTCCATTACTAGCTTGACTTTACTAAAACCCAGATTTCCAAGATCTGCTAAAAGATGTTGTATGGTCTTGGAGTCTGGAATATTCCCAGAGAGTTTACGGTAATAGAAAGGTAAGTTAGACTCTTCTCCAAAGATAATAGCAAGGTTGAGCTGTTCTAGTGGGTCATGCTCTTTATTGTGACCATACTGCACTTGACGCAATTGTTTGGAGTAACTTGATATAGAGGTAGTATCGTAAGCCCAGAACTCTTTGTCTACCTTACGCTTTCCCTGTAGAGAGAAGAAACTATTTTTAGCATCTTCACTAATGGATGCAAAAAGTTCACTACTACGCTGTGAAACGATATCTCTACCATAAGGATGTTTATGCAACATACCCCACTTCTTAAATCTAAAGAGTGCACTGTCAGATTCTAAAATAAGGTAGTAGGCAAGAGAAAGTATCTGCTTATAACTACTAGGGAAACAGGACTTAAGGTCATCTTGAAGTCCTATCTTTTCTCCAATAGCATCCAAGAGATAAGTAGCTCCATAAAAATGGCGCTTGTTAACTTTCTCCTCTACCTTCTTCTTATCTTTACGTCCTCTCCCATCAGTAGCAACAATATCACCGCTAATTGAATCTACTCGACCTATTAATGTTCTTTTAGCACGAGATTGCTTTTTCTCTTTATCCCAATACGATACTGACTCATACGCATAGGTGATTCCTGAACGTTTATCGGTTTGATGGATTATTGCTGCCATAGTAAACTCCTTGTCATCGTTAGGTATTATAACACATAACGATGAATAAAACCAAAAAAATCCTTATGAAGTATCGTGAAATAAGTGCTTTGCTTACTTTTTAGGGAAGCTTATCGTTAGGTGTTTCGGGAATGTAGGAT
>JALSUN010000208.1 GCA_027061425.1 Helicobacteraceae bacterium | reverse complement strand
GACGACATCATGTGTTGGAAACGACTTTGAGCAGAAATATTAAAAATGCAGTGACACAAGTGGAGTTATATAAACGCGTTACTTCACACATTTTCAGACATTCCTACGCAACACATCTTTTGCAAGCTGGCATAGACTTACGTTCTATTCAGGAACTCTTGGGACATAAAAGTGTTGAGACGACGATGATTTACACACATGTTGTGGCAGAGATGAATAAGGGTAAGGTGGTAAGTCCTCTGGATATGTGAAGTTATGACTTTTGACGCTGAGAATGGTTGATGAGATAGAGTCCTAGTATAGTGATAGTGCCTCCGATGAGGATGTGGGTCTCTACATGTTCTCCTAAGAGGATGTAACTGGTGAGTAGAGCGAAGAGGGGGACTAAGAACATAAAAGAGCTGGCGTGGGCGGAGCCTAGTTTGCCAGAAGCAACGAAAAAGATGGTGGTGGCGATGGTTTGGCCGAAGATGGCGAGGTAGAGCAGGCCTGCCCAAAACTTTGGACCCTGGGTGGTCACTGCCAAGATGTCATGGGGCAGGGCGATGAAAAAGAAGATGATGGTTGCTACGATAGCGATGTAGAAGCTATAGTGTATGGGGTGGACAACCGCATGGGAACGCTGGGAGATGAGGGTTAGAATGGCCCAGACTAAGGCGCAGAGAAAAAAGTAGAACTCGGCACCGTTGAAGTGCAGAGATGAGACCTTTAACATCACCATACCGCCTAAAAAACCGATGATCAGTCCTATGATCTGCATCTTAGGTGGATGTTTTCTAAAGACCAGAGAGACCAGTATAAAGGTTAGAATGGGTGAGAGAGTGGTAATGATGACACCACCGCTGCCTGCGAAGCCTTTTTGCACACCTAAAAAGGCGAAGACCATAAAGAGGACATTTAAGATGGCACTTGGCACAACGTAGTAGAGTGTCTTTAGGTCGAGGCGCAGAGGCTGTTTGAAAAAGTAGAGTATGGGTAAAAAGGCGAATATCATCAAAAAGAAACGCCAAAATGAGACCACTTCTAGCGGCAGCTCATAAGTTAAAACCTTGAGAGCAGGCCAACCTGCACCCCATAAGAACATGGCAAAAATAAGAAGGTAGGAAAAATGTTTGGTTTGCATGACACCACTTATGAATTAATGGTGTGATTATAGCTATAAAGTTTGACTTACAAGATGCTGTCGCAGTAAAATAGCTTTCTAAGCTCATTGTTCTATAATATGTCACTTTAAAACCTAGAGACCTTAATGAAACTTCTATTCTTATCATACATCTTTTTGAACACCCTTTTCGCTTCTCACATAATCGTTGGCGCCACACAATTTGATGGCTATAAAACGATGCTTCAGGACAAAAATGTCGCTGTTGTAGTAAACCAAGCCTCACTTATAGGTAGTAAACATCTTGTTGATTTTCTGCAAGAACAAAATGTGAGGGTAGAACAGATCTTTGCACCTGAACACGGCTTTAGAGGTCATGCTGATGCGGGAGAGAAGGTGAAAGATGGTAAAGATGTTAAGAGCGGATTGCCGATCATCTCTCTCTATGGAAAGCATAAAAAACCGACGGTTGCAGACCTTAAAAACATCAATGTCATCGTTTTTGATATTCAAGATGTGGGTGTACGGTTTTATACCTACCTCTCTACACTTCACTACATCTTGGAAGCTGCTGCTGAAAACCATATAAAGGTCATAGTGCTGGATCGTCCTAACCCCAATGCTAACCGTATTGATGGTCCCGTTCTTGAAAGAGAAGAACGTTCGTTTGTGGGACTGCACCCTGTGCCCATACTTTATGGTATGACCATCGGTGAGTATGCCTTGATGATCAATGGTGAAGGATGGCTAAAGGGTGGTGTCAAGGCTGACTTGCATGTTGTAAAACTACAAAACTATACTCATAGCACGGTGTATCACCTGCCTGTAAAACCTTCGCCAAACCTGCCTAATGATCGCTCCATCTTGCTCTACCCATCACTGGCACTCTTTGAGGGCACCAAGATCTCTGTTGGAAGAGGGACGAACAAGCAGTTTCAGCTTTATGGTGCACCCCGTTATAAAACGAAACAGTTCTCATTTGTACCTAAACCCATGGCGGGAGCGAAGTACCCTAAACATCAGGGTAAACGCTGTTATGGTGTAGACTTGAGTAAAGTCTCTGCAGCGAAACTTCGTACACATCCAGAGCTTGATCTGCACTACCTTTTAGATGCTTATAACAATGATGACAAGAGAGAACAATTCTTCTTAAAAAATAATTTTTTTGACCATTTAGCGGGTACGTCTCAACTGAAAAAGCAGATTATCTCGGGTCGAAGTGAGCAGGAGATCAGGCAGAGTTGGAAAGCTGGGCTAGACACCTTTAAGAAGATACGTCAAAAGTATCTTCTTTATCCTTAACTCTTAGCTTCTTGCGATAAAATAGAGCAAAAGAAAAGGGGCGTGATGGAGTCGAGTTTTACTACAGTGGACTGGGTGATCTTTAGTGCCTACTTTTTTATTTTAGTACTCACCTCTATCTGGTTCTCACAAACCAAGATTAAAAACTCACGAGACTACTTTGTCGGCGGGAATGCTGTTCCGATGTGGGCGGTGGCCATCTCAGTTTTGGCGACAACACAGTCAGCAGCGACTTTTTTAGGGGGACCGGAGTTTTCTTATAAACATGACCTGACTTTTTTAGGGTTTTACCTCTCTGCATTTTTAGGGGTTGTTTTTGTGGCGAAAGTACTTATACCGCGTTTTTACGCCATAAAAGCGGTGACGGTCTATGAGCTTTTAGAGGTGCGTTATGGGGTTCAGGCTAAAAAAGATGCCGGGATCATGTTTCTTGTAGGTCGTCTGCTTGCAAGTGGCGCACGTCTTTACATCGGGGCACTGGCCATCTCTATGATACTGTTTATGGATGTTTCTGCACCCCATGTTGCATTGGCCATCATCATCTTGGTTTTAGGGGCCTTGGCCTATACCTATTTTGGTGGGGTGACATCGGTTATCTACTCTGACATTATACAAGCGGTGACCTACATCGTAGCAGCTTTAGTGGTACTATTTTACCTCTACAGCTCACTTAACAGTGATTTTAGCACCATTATAAATGTTTTGGACAGCGATGAAAAACTCAAGGTGTTTAACTTTAGTTGGGACTTCTCTTCAGCCAACAGTTTTAGTGTGTGGGCGCTTTTGAGTGGGTGGTTGCTTTTAAACATTGCGGCTTATGGACTTGACCAAGATATGACCCAACGTCTTCTCTCTTGTAAAAACGAAAAAGAGGGAGAAAGGGCGATTATATATTCTGTTTTGATGACCATTCCTGTTGTGCTCATTTTCCTCTTTATCGGTTTGTTGTTATACCTTTTTTATAACCATCCTGAACTCTCTCAAATCACAAGCAGTGTTGACCAGCAGTTTGCTGGAGAAAAAATCACCATTTTAATGTACTATATACTTCATGAGATGCCAGAAGGTCTACGGGGTCTGGTGACGGTGGGTGCTATTGCTGCCGCACTTTCAAGTACAAACTCTGTGCTCGGTGCCATGTCTTCAGTGGCCATAGAAGACCTCTATAAACCCTATAAAGAGAGACAGTCTAAGGTTGACCCTTATCATTTTGTAAAAGCAGCACGTATTGGTGTTTTGGTATTTGCCTTGCTCTTGGCAGTGATGGCGATGGTGAGTTATTTTTGGCAACGTTATAGTGACATCTCACTACTTAGTTTTGCTCTGGGTGTCATGGCTTTTGCCTACTCTGGGCTTTTAGGTGTCTACTTCTCCGCTATATTTACTGCGCGAGGCAGTGCGCGCAGTGTACGATGGGCTTTAGTGGCAGGGTTTTTGACAGTTCTGTTTTTACAACCCTATGTACTGGGTGTTGTCACAGATTTTAAACTGGGATTTGCTTGGCAGATCTTAATAGCAACGGGTGTTGCTTTTGGTGTGGCCCAAATGGGAAGGACTCAAAAAGAGGATGTTAAATGAACAAAAAACCAGTCTTAAGACTACGTGAACGCTACATCGGTTTGATGTCAGGTACCAGTATGGATGGGGTGGATGTGGCACTCTGTACTATAGATAACAAACAGTGCCGTCTGGTAGCTTCACTCGCCTTTCCTTTTGAACGTCAACTCAAAGATGAGATCATGTTGATGATAGATGGTGAAACAACTCTGAAACAGGTGGGTGTTTTGCACCATAGACTGGCGCTTGTCTTTGCAGATGCTGTTAATGCTCTCTTAAAACAGGAAAATCTTGAAGCTTCTAGCATACGGGCTATCGGTTCTCATGGCCAGACCCTTTGGCATGCACCAGATGAGGCATTTCCTTTTACCTTACAGTTGGGTGATGCCAGTCTTATCAGTGCAAAAACGGGCATTGATGTGGTGAGTGACTTTAGAAGTAAAGATATCGCGCTAGGGGGGCAGGGGGCACCTTTCGCTCCTGTTTTTCATCAGTTTCTTTTTGGAAAACATGAGCAGATGGTGGGGGTTCTTAACATTGGGGGGATGTCAAACCTCTCTATTTTAGGTAGAAAACTCATAGGTTTTGACACGGGACCGGGTAATGCTCTTATGGATATATGGGTGCAAAAACATCAAGAAGTCGCTTTTGACAAGGATGGTACTTGGGCGAAGGCAGGGAAGGTAGACAAAGCACTTTTGGCAGAGTTGCTTGCGGAACCTTACTTCTCTAAAAAAGCACCTAAAAGTACAGGACGAGAACTTTTTAACATTTTATGGTTGGGTAAAATCCTGCGAAGCCATCGTGCGGTCTCTTCAGAAAATGTACAAGCCACACTGCTGGCCTTAACTGTAGAGTCGATCATGCGTGAGGTCAAACGCTATGGTGTGGAACTTCTTCTGGTCTGTGGCGGTGGTGTTCACAATGTCTACCTAATGGAGCAACTTCAAAAAGCGGACAGTGGGGTATGCATAGAGAGTACGGATGCCTTAGATGTCAGTAGTGAGCAGATGGAAGCGATGATTTTTGCCTGGTTGGCTTATAAACGGGTGCATAGAGAGACAGTAGCACTGAGCAGTGTTACGGGTGCAAGTAGAGATGGTGTGTTAGGGAGTATTTATGCAAGAGATTAAAAAGTGGTTAGTGACAACAGCATTTAAGAGTTACGCTATAGAGGTTGCTTCGGCAGACGCCAGTTTTCGACGCTATTTTCGTCTGAGTCTTAAAGAACAAACGGTGATCTTAATGGATGCCTCTTTAGAGAAGTCATCGCTTGAACCTTTTATAGATGTGACTAAACGACTACTCTCTGTAGGCGTTCATGTTCCTCAGATCTTGGCCTCAAATGTAGAAGCAGGATTTCTTATCTTGGAAGATCTGGGAAGCCTCTCCTTTTTAGATGGTATTGTGCCTACAAACTACCTCTCTATGTACTCTCTCGCTTTGGAAGAGATCTTGAAGATGCAACAAGCAGAAGCTTCGGGTCTACCTCTGTACGATAAAGCGTTTTTAGAGTTTGAGATGGGGCTCATGCAGGAGTGGTTTTTAGAGCAGTATGTCGACATGGAACTAAGTATCGACGCGCGTGAGGTCATCTCTAAAAGTTTAGAGAGCATTAGTGCGGAGGTCTTAAAACAGCCACAAGGCTACTTCGTGCATAGAGACTTTCACTCTCGTAACATCATGGTACGTGAAGATGGTGTTTTAGGAGTCATAGACTATCAAGATGCTATGAGAGGGAGTGTCACTTATGATCTGGTCTCACTGCTTCGTGATCTCTATATAGAACTGCCTCAAGAGATGGTAGTACAGTTGGTCTTAGCCTTTAGAGACATCGTTGCGCCAGACGTAGACAACAAAACCTTTATGCGCTGGTTTGACTTTATGGGCTTACAACGACATATCAAGGTCTTGGGCATCTTTTCTAGACTGTATCTTAGAGATGGAAAAGAGGGGTACTTAAAAGACCTTCCCCTGACGCTGAAATATACCCTTGATGTCTCCTCTCAATACCCAGAGACCAGAGCGCTTTATGAGCTGTTGTCTAAGGTGACCCTTCCATGAAAGCGATGATCTTGGCAGCAGGTCTGGGCAATCGTATGCGTCCTTTGACCAACCACACGCCCAAGCCACTTTTAGAGGTGGCAGGTAAACCTCTTATCGTTTACCATATAGAAAAACTGGCTAAGGCAGGGTTTGAAGAGATCATCATCAACATCGCACACTTAGGCTATATGATCCCCGAAGCACTTGGAGATGGCTCCAAGTGGGGCATAAAGATACGCTACTCAGATGAGCAGGAAGAGGGGGCATTAGAGAGTGCAGGTGGCATAGTAAAAGCATTACCACTCTTAGGTGATGAACCATTTCTAGTTGTCAATGGCGATGTCTGGTGTGATTATGAATTTGACAGTCAGTTTGATCTTAAAGATCATTTGGCATATCTTATTTTAGTTGACAATCCAGAGCATAATACCAAAGGTGACTTCTCGCTTGATGAGAACGGTATTCAAAACGAGGGTGAAGTTAAATATACTTTTTCTGGGATTGGTTATTACAGTCCAAAACTATTTGAATCACTCACTTACGGAACAGCACCTTTAGCACCTCTATTGCGTGAGACGATAATTTTAGGTAAAGTTGGTGGAAAATACTACAACGGCGAATGGCGTGATATTGGCACACCTGAACGCTTAGCTGACGTGAATAGCATAAGAGCATAAAATATGATAAAATGTTAGTTTAAATTTAATATAAGGTAGAATATATATGCTTATTAAATTATATATTGCTTTTTATTTATCACTTTCTGTATTTGCTGTAGAAAATAACAGTTCGTCTTATCCATTGAATAAGTTTTATGATTATGGCTATAACTATAACATCAAACCAAAAATATTTGTATATACTGGGCGATATGGTTCGAATTTAAATCGCAATGTATATGAAACAAATAGCGTAGGTAATGCTGTTGCCTCATCTGCAGTTATGTTTTTGTTTGAAAAGGAGACTTTTTTGAAAGAGTTTAACAGTTACTCTAAATACAAAGGTGACTTACAGTATAAATTTAAATATTTGAATCAAATATATAAGGATTAAAAATGATAAACATAGAATTTGACAATAAAGAAGCGATCGTAATACTGAGTCCAAGTGCCACTCTACATGCAGATGATTTTGCAAAAGTAGCGGAGATGATAGACCCTTATATCGCAGAACATGGTGACCTGAAAGGTCTCATCATCTATACAGAGACCTTTCCTGGTTGGGAAGACTTTTCAGCTTTTATCAGTCACATACGTTTTGTAAATGACCATCAAAAACATATAGAGAAGGTGGCATTAGTTTCTAATGCGACCATTTTAGACTTCACCGCCAAGATAGCCAACCATTTTATAAATGCAGAAATTGCAACATTTGAGTATAAAAACCTTGATGATGCAAAAACATGGATGTGTAGTTAGAACTATAAACTGTACCCTTTAAAGGCTTCCTTATGAAAGTAGTAAAATTTCTACTCATCGCGACATTTTTCTCCTTATCCCTTCTGGGTGACGAACAGATTAAGAGTGCCATCGTTAAGATCTTTACTGTCTCCAAAATCCCCAACTACAACACCCCATGGAACAGCAGTCTACGACGCTCTCACGCCTCTGGCGCGATTATCTCCGGTCACCGCATCTTGACCAATGCCCATGTTGTAGCCAATGAAACTTTTATAGAAGTGAAGCGTTATGGGGAGACAAAACGTTATGAAGCTCATGTAGAGTACATCTCCCATCAGTCTGACCTGGCACTTTTAAAAGTAGATGACCCTGCTTTTTATGAGGGTGTTACACCTTTGGAGTTTGACGGTCTGCCTGAGGTGCAGCAAGAGGTGACAGTTTATGGTTTTCCTCGCGGGGGTAATAGTCTGAGCGTGAGTACGGGGGTGGTCTCTCGCATAGAGCATAACCGTTATGTCCACTCAAAAGAGATTTTTCTCTCCATACAGATCGATGCGGCTATCAACCCGGGCAGCAGTGGAGGACCGGCGTTAAGCGCAGGGAAGATCGTAGGTGTTGTGATGCAGCAGATCCCTAAGTCTCAGAGTATTGGTTACTTGGTGCCTGTTGGTGTGGTCAAACACTTTTTAAAAGATGTAGAAGATGGGCACTATGATGGTTTTGCACATCTAGGCATCGCTACAGAGATGATGGCGAACAAAGCATTGCGTGGTCTCTACAAGATGCAAGATGCACAAAGTGGTGTCCTGCTTATCGACATGTCGGAGCGCTCTCCCTGTTTTAACCATCTTAAAAAGGGTGATGTCCTTTTGGCTATAGATGGGCACAACATAGAAAATGATGGTACGGTGATGTTTAGAGAACATCAGTACACCTCATACCGTTACTACGTGGACCAAAAACAGATAGGAGAGAAGGTCGTCTTTACACTGCTCAGACGGGGTAAAGTACGAGATGTTGAGGTGAGGTTGAGCAATATCGCCGATGATCATCTACTTGTAAACACACTTACCTATGATCAAGCGCCCAAGTATGTGATTTATGGAGGATATGTCTTTAGTCCTCTCAGTCGAAACCTGCTGATGCACTCCAAGTCATCACTGCTTGGTCTGCGGACTATGGCGGGGAAGTGGTCAACGAACAAACAGACAGAAGCGGTTGTGCTTTTAAAGGTGCTGGCATCCGAGTCCAATAGAGGCGATCATGGCTTTTCATTATGGTTGGTCGACAAAATAGATGGCCGAAAATATAGAGATTTTAAAGAGTTTCTTAAAATTTTACACGCCTTTAATGGTAAATATCTGGTGCTTGAAGATGAAGAGGGTGTTAAAATCGCGATAGACAGAGAGAAGGCGTTAGCCGTAGAGAAGATGATCTTAAAGCGTTATGGCATAAAAAATGGTGAACGGTTGTAATGTGTTAAAAAGTAACTGATGTTAAAATAGTGAGCTAGAAAGTCACAGTATCTAATATTAGTTTATTACTGTTGTATACTGCCATTTAGAATACATATTTAGTATGACATTAAAGGATTTAAATGAAATTACAGAACTATTTACTGTCACTGAGTTTTGTAGCAGCAGTTTCGGTTGCTACGGGTTGTAGTAGTACAGAAGATGATGCTCCAGTAGCAGAAACATACTCTAATGCAGCTATGAAATCTATGGTATTTTATAGTGTTAACAATCTTAGTGAAGAAGTAGTTGAGAGTAATGCAACATTAACTTATAATGATGAAAATAAGGTGGTAAAGCACAGTTATAAGGAATATCAATATTCTTATGCAGATTATTATGAAAATAATGGCACGATCAAGAACATTCCTGCAAATCTTAAAATAAATTACGCTAAGTCATACCGTGTTGAGATAGAGATATGTGACATCGTGCCTGATGAAAATGGTCAAGTCAGTAAAGAAGAATGCTCAAATAAGAATCTTTACAGTGTTGCTAATAAACCTGAGACAGCATGGAAAAATTTAACAAAATTTGATCAGAATGTTCTTACTACTGCGGGCTTAAATACTGCTTGGGATAAAACTCAGACAAAAAAAACATATACATATAATGCTAACAGGTACGTAACGGAAGAAAGTGGAACAACAAGATTCTTTTATGATTACAATGGTTCTGAAAATACAGGTGCCAAAAGTACTTTTAAAAATACTTATGAGTATGTAACATACACATCTGATATTAATGATCCTATAGTACGAACGATAAAAAAAGTATATTATGATGCTGGTTCTTTAGACAGTAATGGTAGCACAACGGGTACGAAAGATGGTGTAGCAGAACATCATGTAACAGTAATATATGATTTTAGCTATAACGAATTAGACAAACTTGATATTATTACAGAATCTAGTGAAAGTGGCTTCGCAATTTATAAAGCTCCTTCTGTTCCTTATTCTACTTATTATGTTTATGATGGAGATCAACTGGATTTTATAGAATATGATAGTGATGATAATTTGACGGATGGTGGACAATTCGTCTATAAAGATGGACGTATTAGCGGAGTTACTCGTCACGTACCTAACTATAACAATGATAAATTAAATCAATATAAATGGAATACTGAACATTTCGAGTTTGTTTATGACGGAAATAGAGTTGTTATTATTGAACTTGGCGATAATGCACATGTGGAAGTTTTATATGCAGACTTTGATAATGAACTATACTCATTTAAGCCACTATCATTATTTTTAGATACAGATGTAAGTCCCAAAGGAGATTTGATATATAATCAAGGTGACTAAATCATGATCTAAATGCTTATAAGAGTTCCTCGATTAGAGAAATTCTTATCGTTACTTTAGAATTTTCTCTATATCTTGCGCTAATATTACTTCTTCATCTTTATAAAGCAAAGCCTCTCTATTTTTAAAAATTAACATCTTAGGCAGTTGTCTGACACTGTATTGTGCTGCCAGTTTTGGAGAGATGAGCACCTGCTTATGAACTCCAAGTCATCACTGCTTGGACTGCGGACTATGGCGAGGAAATGGTCAACCAATCAACCAACAGAAATCATTATTACGCCACCAACTAGATACCCAAATCTCAATGAGAGTGATTTTGTGCATAATCAAGATGTTCTTTAGCGTAGCCATAACTACGGTGAAGGATATCTCAGAGAAAACATACGTTTGTATGTTTTTCTGAGTAAAGTCAAATATATCTCTCTTCGTTCGAATCTCACCTCTTCTAGAGCTCTTGAGTTTTCAGGTATCTAGTTGGTGGCGTAATAGTAGTAGAGAAGATGATCTTAAAGCGTTATGGCATAAAAAATGGTGAACGGTTGTAATGTGTTAAAAAGTAACTGATGTTAAAATAGTCAGGTGAAAAATCACAGTATTTAATATTTATTTATTAAAATATGTTGTATCATGCCATTTAGAACACATTCAGTGTGACATTAAAGGATTTAAATGAAATTACAGAAATATATATTGCCATTAAGCTTGGCAGCCGCAGTTTTAGTTGTTACGGGTTGTACTAATACAAAAGATGACACTCCAGCAGCATCAGCAACATATTCTGATGCAGCAGTAAAGTCTATTGTTGATTATAACATCAACAATCTTGGTGAAAAAGTTGTAGATAAAAACACAACATCAGCATACAATGACAAAAATCAACTTGTAAAAGTCACTGATAAAGTATATACATATAGTTACAATGATTACTTAACAAATGATGGTACTGCACCAACAGGCGGGCTTGAGAAAAGTGAGGCAAAGTCTTACAGACTGGTTACTGAAGTTTGTAACTATACGCCAAATGAAGATGGTTTTGCAACAGACAAAGTTTGTGAAGATAACACCGTGTATAGTGTTGCTGGTAAAGCGGAACAAGCTTATGCAAACCTTACTAACTACGACAAGACAGTTCTTGGTGGTCTTAAAGTTTTAGAAGGTAAGTCATATAAAAAAGCTTATAAATTCAAATATAATGATAACAACTATATAACAGAACAGAACGAGATAGAAACAAAATATTTTGATAATAACGGCACTATTAATGGAAATTTGGATACATCGAAAACTACTTATGAATATGTGACAAATAGTGATGATATTAATGATCCTATCGCTCAAACCATTATCAAAGAATATGAAGATTCAGGTTCTTTAGACAGTAATAATAGCATTACGACTGAGAAAGATGGTGTAGTTGAATTGGTTTCTACTAAAGTTTATGACTTTAGCTATAACGAAGATGGTCTCTTAGATATCAAAGATAGTACATCTGCTTCTGTTGGCCCAGTGTACAAGACACCTGCGGTGATACCAGCAACGGGTAGATTTTATGTTTACGATGGCGAACAGCTTGACTTTGTTAAGCTTGCTAATGGAGCATCTTCACCATGGGGTGGCCTGATTAATGAAGGTAAACTTGTATACAAAGATGGACGTTTAAATGGTTTTACAAGCCATGTTCCTAACTACAATAATGATACCCTTAATGAGTATAAGTGGAATGACAGTTACTTAGAGTACATTTATGATGGTAGCCAAGTGGTACGTGTTAAGTCTGCTGCTAATAAAAAATTCAAAGAGTACACTTATGAAGACTTTGATAATGAGTTAACATCTTTCAAGCCGTTGTCTAAGTATATCGATAATGATTTAGATGTTGAAGGTCGTTTGGTTTATAACGGTAACTAAGCTACTTTTACTACGGGTTGTCTTTAGTGATAACCTATAAATACCTCTCACACGAGAGGTGCTTACTCTAAACTAACAAATCCTCTATATCCTGCGCTAACAACACCCCTTCACCTCTGTAAACCAAAGTCTCTCTATCTTTATAGATCAACATGGTAGGCAGTTGTCTGACACTGTATTGTGCTGCGAGTTCTGGTGATTCGTCGGTGTCTATAAGGCAGACGGAGACTTTAGTGTTGTCATCATCAACATCTTCAAGTTCAACTTCTAGAGCGTGACAAGAGTCACACCACTGTGATCCAAACTTCAAAATCACCGTCTGCCCTTTAGCAAACTCCTCATCTAAAGTACCTACGATACTCTGTTCATCTACTTCAAAAAATGCCATTACTTCTGCTCCTTTAGTCCAAGTTTGGTGAGACACTGGGTGAGTTTCAGAGGGTGTGTCTCCATGTTTTGTATGGTCTCTTTAAGTGTGAGGTATGTACTGCTTTCAAGATGTTTTTTGTAGGCTTTTTCATGTTTCCATATCTCTATGATAAAAAATTGATCTCTCTTGTCATACAACTGATAAAGCTCAAATTTTTGACACCCCTTTTCCAAAATACTTTTTGAAACGAGATCATTTAACTGCTCTTTTAGAGTTTTCTCCTGTTGGGGCAAGGCCGTGATGGTAATCTGGTTGGCTATGGTCATATAGGCTCTTTTTATTTGTAATATAACAAAAAGCATATTTTTTTTAGATGATACAGATCATTTAAGTGGACTATGTTCGCTTTAAAAGTACCTGTTTTTACTGTAAGTTTTGCATGTTTATAAAGTGTTCAAAGGCCTCAAGTCTCATAGGTTTACTAAAGTAGTATCCTTGTCCTTCATCACAATCATGCTCAAGTAGCCACTCTAACTGCTCTTCAGTCTCTATACCTTCTGCAATGACCTTCATACCCAACTGTTTAGAGAAGCTTATCATAGCGGCTATAAGCACCTTCTGTCGGGCATCTTGTTCATTACCCATCTGTAGATCCATAATAAAACTACGGTCTATTTTAATAGCGCTAAAAGGAAGTTTGCTAAGATAAGAGAAGGAGGAATAAGCAGTTCCAAAGTCATCTAGTGAGCTTGAGATGCCGTAGTTGTTTAAGATGTCTAAAGTGTAGAGTGCACTTGAGAAGTTCTGGATTAAGACACCTTCTGTGATCTCAAGATCTATGTTCTTGGTCAAACCACTCTGGGTGATCATAGTGGTGATCTCCTGCATTGCCATGGTGTTTGAGAAGGTACGTGCAGAGATGTTTATGGAGAAGAGTAACTCTCGTGATCTATGCGTTTTCCATGAATTTATAATCTTTATAGTCTCTTGCGTGACCCATCGGTCCACTTCAATAATGAGTTGGCTCTCTTCAGCGATAGGGATGAAAGACTCTGGTGAGAGCATCTCTCCATCTAACTCCCAACGTATGAGGACTTCAGCACCAGTGACACTGCGACTCTTGAGATCAACTTTTGGTTGGAAGTAGAGGTCGAGTGTTTTGTTAACGATGGCATCTTGGAGTTTGGTCTCTACCTGCAGGTAGTGTTGTGCTTTCTCTTCCAGAGAGTCATTATAGAAGACCACCTTGTTTTTACCCTGTTCTTTAGCCTGATACATGGCAAGGTCAGCGCGTCTGAGCAGGTTTGTTGCACTACAGTTGAGTGCGAGTTTACTAAAGGCGACCCCTAGACTGGCTGAAGGAGAGAACTTGTAGTTTTCAAAAGTAAACTGCTTACGAATGTTCTTTAACACTTTGTTAAGAAGTTCATTGAGATTCTGTTCATCAGGGATACTCTCTAACAAAATTACAAATTCATCACCACCGAGTCTAGCGACAGTGTCACTGACTCTAACACTCTCTTTAAGACGTTTAGCGATCTCTATAAGAAATTCATCTCCTACTTGATGACCCATAGAGTCGTTAATGACTTTAAAGTTATCAAGGTCTAGAAAAACAACAGCAATACTACTTTTGTTACGTTCAGCGATGGCAATAGCGTGTTCTAGACCTTCTGTTAAAAAATAGCGATTAGGAAGACCGGTCAGAGCATCATGCGTAGCCAGATAACGCATCTCCTCTTCATTGCGAACCAAAGAACTCACATCACTAAAGACACCAATATAGTTGGTAAGGTTCTTCTCATCATCATAGAGTTTTACAATACTGAGTGTCTCATGGTAGTTGTGACCATCATAGTGGCGGTTGATCAGTTTTCCATTCCAACTGCCTGTCTCGTTAATGTCTTGCCACATCGCTTTATAAAAAGCCTTGTCATGAAGTCCTGACTTGAGAACAGAGGGTTCTTTACCTAAGATGCTGTTACGTGTATAGCCGGTGATACGTCTAAAACCATCATTGACATCGATGATCTTGAGGTTTGGATCGGTGATCATGATCCCTTCTGTAGTGTTTTTGAAGATGTCAGCATAGAGACGGTACTTTTTAGTGCGTTTTTTCACTGTGCTCTCAAGCTCTTGGGTGTAGTTGGCGATAAACCTTACCACCGGTCGCACCAAGAAGAACGCTTCAAAAAGAAGAAGCGTGATGATAGCAAGTAAGATACCCAACTGTCTCTGTTGCAGGGTTTGTGAAAGTTCCAGATTTTTTGCTTCAAAGGCCGTGACTGCCTCATCTAAGTCCAAGAGTAGATGTTCACTGCTTACTATCAAGTGAGAGAGCGTAGTCTCTGTTGGGGTTGTTATAAAAGTGTCAGCCAGTTTAAAGAACTCCTTTATCTCCTCTTCTACTCCGCCATCTTTAAAATAGACAGTTTTTACTGTTTGACTCTCTGTATTGGCAGGGATATAGACATTGTCACTGTGCATTTTACTCAGGTAATATTGTAGTTGTTCGAGTGCTAAGGTGTCTTTGGCCACATTATACTTGTTGGCATAGAGTAAAACACGAACGGTGTACATACGCTGTTTACCGCTGAGGTTGATCATTTTGGAATTTTTTGACTGCTCATCTATGAGAATGTTCACAAACAAGAAACCAAAAAAAGCCAAGACAGCCAAGAGGCCAAATGAGAGGAAAAAGGTTCGGTAAAGTCGCTTGGTGTCGTGTTTCATAATGATAGCGTTCTTTTTTATAAGATTATAGCAAGTTAGTACTAAATAGTGTAAAAAAGCTTAGTTTTATGACCACCTAGTGGTCTTATGGCCTCTTAATGCATAATATAAAATAAACAGATAACAGGGCAGCATGATGAAGTAAGCTGACTGCATACTCTCCAACATCGTACTGACCTGTCCAAAGATCAGAGGCAGAAGTGCACCACCGGCAATGGCCATAATGAGGAGGGCAGAACCTTGGGCTGTAAACTTTCCGAGACCTTGGAGTGCAAGAGGCCAGATAGCAGGCCAGACTAAGGCGTGAGAGAGTCCTAAGATGGCCACTAAAGCCACAGGGTCAGGAATGAGAGGAATACCGCTCCATCCCCATAACAGTGTCGCGATATAAGAGTGTTCAGGGCTACTTAAAAGCAGGGCGGTAACAGTGAAGAAGCCCCCAATAGCAGAGAAAGTTAAAGCCTGTTCTTGAGAGAGGTATTTAGGGATAGCAACAACACCGATAAGATAACCCAAGACCATAAAGGTCATGGTGTATGAGGTGAGTGCGGTGTAGTTGCTGACACCTAGATGTTGACCAAAAAGGCCGATGGTGTCTCCTGCTACCACTTCAACACCGACATAGAAGAAGAGGGCAATGGCACCTAAAACAAGCTGTGGATAGGCCAAGATGTTTGTGCGTGTCTCTTGCTCGTCTTCCTCAAAAGTGATCTCCGGTAGAGAGGAGAAGAGGACTAAAAAGATGAGACCTGTCAAGATGATTGCCATTACCAAGTAAGGCATGATAAGTTTGTCGGCTAAGAGGGTGATCTCACTGCTGGTGAGGACCTCTTTGGAAAAGAGACTCAAGTCACTAAAGATGAGAGCGGTAAAGACTAAGGGTGCCAGGATCCCCGCACTTTTGTTGATGAGACCCATGATACTAATACGCATCGCGGCACTCTCAGTCGGCCCAATAAGTACGATGTAGGGGTTGGATGCTGTCTGTAAGATGGTCAGACCACTGCCTAGAGTAAAGAGCGCTATGAGAAAAAGTATGTAGTTGGCGCTTAGGGCAGCAGGAATGAAAAGGAGTGCTCCAAGTGCCATGATCCCAAGACCGATGGCCATCCCTTTTTTGTAACCTGTCTTGGTGAGTATAAAAGACATAGGGTAGGCCATGGTGGTGTAAGCGATGTAAAAGGCGAAGGTGACAAAAAGTGCCTGGGCATCACTTAAATCGCAGATGCGTTTCAAAAAAGGGATGAGTGAACCGTTAAGCCACGTCACAAAGCCGAAGATAAAAAAGAGAACCCCGATGATAAGCATAGGAATAAAGCTAGAGTGTTTGGTCTGTGTCATGTTAGTTCCGTTTCATAGTCTGTTGTAGGTATTTGGCAACGGCATCTTCATCATTGGTATGAGAAAGTACCTCTTTGGCCACTGTCTTAGCTTCTGTAAGCGCATTAGCAACAGCGAGTGAATGTCCTGCAAGTTTGAACATCTCTATATCATTGATACTATCACCAAAAACAGTGACATCATTAATGTCCCTACCTATATATTCACACACCTTAACTAAGGCATGGGCCTTGTCACCAAGAGGATGAACGATGGTCAAAAAGTAGTCGCCGGTGTAGTTTTCAGGAGAGAGTTTAAAATGAAAGGTGTCGCCGTAGAGGTTTTGAAGGTGCGCTGTCAGTGCGACAAGTCGCTCTTTGGTTGCCATGTAGACCACTTTAAAGGTACGCTCTTTTGCCGTGACCTTTTCAAACTCCAAGAGCCTGGCATCATCTCTATAGTTAAGCAGAACTTTCTCTTGGGTAGGGGTCTGTGTCAGAGGAAAGTCAAAGGTCTCGTCAAGTTGGTCGTTTTTAAGTCCGATGACAAAAGGATGGATGTTGTCAAATTTGATAGCTTCGTTGATGAGGTCATTGGCGGCATTGGTGTTTAAAAACTTGGCATCAATGATCTTTTTGTCAGGTGTGGCGATAAGGGTACCATCAAGAAGGATCATAGGGGCATTGAAGGTAAGCCCTGTCAACATCTTGGTGGCAGAGTAGAAACTACGTGCGGTAGCGATGGAGAGTGTCGCTTCTTGAGCTTTTGTGTTCCAGATCTCTTTTGTAAAGGGAGTGACACTCAGATCACTGCGTAAAAAAGTATGATCAAGGTCGGTGATGTAGATCTTGTTCAAACTACTGTTAACCTGCTGCGTTGAGTGCAAGGCCTGCCATCTTCTGCATAAAGAGGTTGATGTCCTCTTTGGCATCTACTGCTTTCATCAGTTCAGTGATGAAGTAGTTTTGGGTCTTTTCATCAGCCATGTTAAAGGTGTAGAGTACCCACTCGATGTTAAGAGGGATGTTTTCACCATCTTTTTGTATCTCAAAACTGCGATAGAGGTTGACATCACTGTAGTCAGCAAGAATAATAAGGACGTCTGTATAAAAAGGGTTGACCTCGAAACGCACCAACTCTTTAAGCTGTTCAAGTGTAATGGTGACATCTACCTCTTCCATACCGTTAAGTCCAACGATAAGGGCATCGCCGATGATAAGTTGCTCTCCTAAAAAGAAAGGCTTTTTATGGTTGGAAAGGGCGTTGGTATCACAGTAGATGGTGTGTTGGTTGAGTGAACCAAGTTCATCGATCAAGATAGAGTTGAAAAAGCTATAGACAGTGTTTGCTTTCATCTCCATCTCTTGGGCTAGGATCTCTTTAGTCTCAGGGTTAATGGTTAATACGTTCAAATTGTGATTCCTCATATAAATTGTTATTGTTATATCCAATACCATTAGTCAAGGTATAAAATGTCATTCCTGCGGAGGCAGGAATCCACGAACTAGAACCACACTAAAATAGTTGAAGTCATCACCTGTTTGATTCCTGCCTACGCAGGAATGACGACAACATAAATTGTATTGTTTTTATGGCCAAATGGTTTTGAATATGTTCTTAGTGTGAATCATAGCAATAAAAGGTATAATTATTCCAAAATTGAGATGGCTTTGGAGTGAAATGGAAACGATACATACGATCATAGCTGCAGTCAACGGTTTTGTCTGGGGACCGGTGATGTTGATTCTTATCTTGGGTACGGGTCTTTATCTCTCTTTAGGCTTGCGTTTTTTACCGGTCAGACTGATACCAGAAGGTTTTAGACTTATATGGCAAGGTCGTAAAGAGGGCAAAGAAGAGGGTGAGATATCTCCCTTTAATGCTCTGATGACCTCACTCTCAGCAACCATCGGTACGGGTAATATCGCAGGTGTGGCAACAGCTATCTTCATGGGTGGTCCCGGTGCGATGTTCTGGATGTGGGTCGCGGCACTTTTGGGGATGGCAACGAAATATGCTGAAGCAGTTTTAGCTGTTAACTATAGAGAACAAGATGAAGAGGGCAACCATGTGGGCGGGCCGATGTTTTACATCAAAAATGGCCTGGGAGAGAAGTGGAAATGGCTGGCGGTCTCTTTTGCCCTTTTCGCTTCCATAGCAGGCTTTGGTATAGGCAACACCATACAAGCCAACTCTGTCTCTGATGTTTTAGAGTCTTCGTTTGGGATTCCAGAACTTTACAGCGGTATTGTTCTGGCTATATTAGTTGGGATGGTTATCATTGGTGGTATCAAACGTATCGCCCATCTTGCCGGCGCAGTTGTCCCTTTTATGGCCATAGCTTATCTCTTAAGTGGTCTTATTATTATGGTGCTTAACATTACAGAGATACCAGCAGCCATAGAGACCATCGTCATCTCAGCCTTTACGCCGACTGCAGCTGTGGGTGGTTTTGCAGGCGCTTCAGTCTGGGCAGCCTTGCAGTTTGGTGTGGCACGAGGGATCTTCTCGAACGAAGCAGGACTCGGTTCTGCACCTATAGCCCATGCTGCCGCCAAGACCAACTCAGCAGTGCGTCAAGGCATGGTGGCGATGATGGGTACTTTTATAGACACCATCATCATCTGTAGTATTACGGGTATCGCTATCGTGGTCACGGGTGCTTATACCTCTGGAGAGAGTGGCGCTGCCTTGTCTATGCTCGCTTTTTCAACAGCACTACCTTATGTAGGTGAATATGTTGTGACTATTGGTCTTGTTGTCTTTGCTTTCACGACGATGGTAGGTTGGAGCTTTTATGGAGAAAAAAGTGTCTATTTTCTTTTTGGACAAAAAGCGATCATCCCATTTCGTCTTTTATGGGTATTGGTCATTCCTTTTGGTTCGATGATGGACCTAAAATTCATCTGGCTTCTGGCAGACACACTCAACGCCTTTATGGCCATACCCAACCTCATAGCGATCGCACTGCTAAGTCCTGTGATCTTTAAACTGACGAAAACGTATTTTTCGAAAGAAACCTTATAGATTATGTTAGAATATTTTAGACAAGTGTAGGAAAGAGTTTTTATGAAAAGAGAAGAAGTCCTTAAGATTCTAAAAAGCTTTAAAGATGCACATGCGAGTGAGTTTGGAATCGTTTCATTAGGCTTGTTTGGTTCTGTTGCACGAAATGAGGCGTCAGATGAAAGTGATGTTGATGTTGTAGTGCAAAGCAGTCAAAAAGGTCTTTATACTCTGGTACATATTAAAGAAGAGTTAGAGTCCATGTTACATACTTCAGTGGATGTAGTCCGTTATCGTGAGACTATGAATCCCTATCTTAAACAAAACATACAAGAAGATGCTGTTTATGTCTAATTCTATGTTGGTTCAGCAGATATTGGAGCAGGTCAATGAGGCTCTGTTGACAGTAAATGAACGTTTTGCACCCATACAAAAAGTAGAAGACTTTACGGATTCTCCTACGGGAAAAGAAAAACTGGATGCTATTTGTATGCAGCTCATAGCCATAGGTGAGAGCTTGAAAAAGATAGACAAACTGACGGATCGCACACTTCTGTCTCAATTCCCTGAGGTGGACTGGACAGGAGCAAAAGGTGTTCGTGACATCATTGCCCATCACTACTTTGAGATAGATGCAGATGATATCTTTGAGATCTGTTCTGTACATGTTGTCCCAATGCAAAAGACCGTAGTCAAAATGATCGAACAGGTAAGAAACGATTCATAAATGTCCAAATCAATCAACGGTGTCTCATCTCTCAACCAGATACGCAAAGGAATCACAAGTGAATAAAATTTTAGTGGCATTGTTGGCAAGCACACTGTTAACAGCGAGTGATACGGGAAACAGTGAGAGTGATGGTGTCAGTTTCAGAGGGATGCCGACGCTGAGTTCCAATCCAACCTCGGGTACAGGTGTGGGCCTTATGGGGATGATGGTTTATAAGGCTGATCAAGACTCCTCTCCTTCGCAAACTATCTTAACCGGTCAGTACACAAACACCAAAAGTTATAACATCTTTGCTATTAACAAGATGTTTTTTGGAGGTGATGATTTTCAGTCAAACACAGTTGTTGGTACGCTTTTTAACAACAGTGAATTCGATATCAGCATCCCTATCACACCCATAGGACCCATAGAAGGAAATGCACAGTTCGATGTACGCATTAATATTGTGGCGCAACAACTACTTTATCAAGTGGTAGAAAACTTTTATGTGGGTGGACAGCTTTTTTACATCAATCAAACCTTTCATGCACTCAATGATCTGGGAAAAGTCTTTTTAGTGACCAAGGGTGTAGAAGACTCTAGCCGTGCTGGATTTGGAGCCACTATCTCTTACGACACCCGAAGTAAACAAGAGATCTTCTATCCGCGTGATGCTGAGTGGGTGAATTTTGTGGCCAATGATTTCCCTGAGTCTTTGGGTACAGAAGACCACTACTATAACCTTGTGCTTAATGCGAGAAAGTATATGCACGGGTTTAAAGACGATGATGTCCTGGCTTTGCAGGCCTTTGGTCAGTACAGCAGCAGTGACACTCCCGATGGTGCTTTGGCCGCTCTGGGCTCACGCAGTATTTTACGCGGTTTCTCCATAGGTCAGTACAAAGCACGTAACATGGTCGCCGCGCAAGGAGAGTACCGTTACCAGATCACCAACACAGACTTTAGACTGGCGGCTTTTGGTGGTTATGCAAACTTAAGTGGTGGTTCTAAGGGGACTCAAATAGGAGATAGAGAAGCAGATAATGGAAATTATTATAGTGGTGGCGTGGGTGTGCGTTACACCATACAAGAGAAGCAGGGCATAGACTATAGAGTAGACTTTGCGGCTACTAACACTGATGATTATGCCATCTATGCCAACATCAATCAGGCTTTTTAATAGGAAAAGTCTAGCATTTTAAACAGCACTTTTTTTAGGTATCTGGATTAAGCTTTCAAGTGGAAGGTGCAGACCTGCTGCAATATTAGTGATCATACTAAGAGAGAGTCCTACTTTTCTGTTTAAAACTTCTGACAC
>JALSUN010000207.1 GCA_027061425.1 Helicobacteraceae bacterium | reverse complement strand
AAGTGACAAGCTTCGAGTATGAAGATGCCTTTATCACGCATGGCAACACGAAGTTGGTGGAAGCGTCGCTTGGACTGCTTCCCGAACAACTGGTTAAGCGTATTTAAAACAGCTAGTTACTCCTTAACAGTATAAAGTGCCATCGCTTCACTTACCCCTTTAAGCTGCAAGGTCTCTATAAAGTGACTCTTGAACCTTTCATCCACTTTTTTGGCAACAGCTTCACTGATCATTATGTTCTGAGATAATATTTTAGTCTGCTCCTCTATGCGAGAGGTGACATTTACAGGTGAACCGATCACCGTAAATTCTAAACGCTCTTGACTCCCAAGATAGCCTGCGATGACCTCACCGCTATGGATACCAATGC
Source organism: Helicobacteraceae bacterium (assembly GCA_027061425.1). Classification (GTDB taxonomy): domain Bacteria; phylum Campylobacterota; class Campylobacteria; order Campylobacterales; family Sulfurimonadaceae; genus Sulfonitrofixus. Next base: position 1,380 of record JALSUN010000207.1, on the reverse strand, counting down.
CATTGTCAAGTTGGGGCTTTGCCTCTTTGGCAAAGGTCTCATTGAGACGCTTTAAAGCACTTCGCATCTTTATAGCAGCGCTTACTGCCGCATTTTCTGCATCTTTAGCATCGGTAAGTCCAAATACCGCCATAATAGCATCGCCCATAAACTTGTCAACCTCACCCTCTTCACTGTGTATGGCTTCGACCATGGCACCAAAGTAACGGTTTAAAAGCGTAATGAGTGCATCAGGCTCCATTGTCTCAGAGAGTGCAGTGAAGTCACGTAGATCTGCCATTAAGATGACGACATGCTGCTTCTGTCCGCCCATCTTGATGCTACTGCCATCTTTGACAAACTTGTCGATAAAGGTGGCTGCTGTCTTAGGGTTGACAAAACGGCCAAAGGCATCTTTGATCTGCTCTCTAAGCCGTAGACCTTCTGACATCTCATTGATGCCTTCAGCGATCTCACCAAGCTCATCTGGACGATGCATATCAATCCTGGTGTCAAAGTTGCCTTTGGCCACAGCTTTGACAGAGGTAATGATCTGTGCGGTATCTTTTTTTAACATCTTGCCGATTAAAAAAGCGACCGTGATGGCGGCAGTAATACTTAGCAGACCTATATAGAGTAATTCGGAGGTAACATGTTGGTCTAATATCCCTTCATAGTTATAACGCATAACGGTGAGAAGCATTGTGATGGTTGGGGCAAGTGTAAAGATGATCAGACTTTCGAGTATGCGTCGACTAATGCGTTCTTTAAAGAGGTGGTTGCTGATGTCACTTTTTGGTGCTATATAGTAGTGCTCAAAAACGACATACTCAAGTTGTGCCAACACACCCCCACCAAGGATCCAGTAAGAACTTAAAAGTTTAAGATGGCTGCCCGCTGGAAAATAAGGGTAACGAAAATAGTGTAAGAGCGACGCCCCGATACCGGCAATGATCCATGAAAGTATAGAGAGATAATAGGCTTGTCTAACCAGAGTGACACGCTTCCATGGTGTTGAAAATGTACGATACAAAACTTCACGTACTAGCATTTGAAAGAGAAAAATAGCGCTAAGGTTGAAAAAGAGCTCATATCTGCTCAAGCCATCGATAAAGGAGCAGACACTTGTGCAGTAGGTCTCGATAAAAAAGAGTGCAGAGAGGGAGGTGAGTGTGAGAAAGAGTCTCACTTTAAAGGTGAGTAACTGCATAATAGTCTTCATAAGTATCCTTGTAGAGAGTATTTCTGAAAACTATTAACAGATACTAAACGTGCGCTCTACCACTGCTCCAAACGCTGTATATCTGCAGCAGAACGTCTCAGCTCAGTACTCAATGTCACACCGATCTCTAACAAAAGAGCCAAAGCCAGTTTCGCTTGAGCACGCTCTTCAAGCTGCAT
>JALSUN010000206.1 GCA_027061425.1 Helicobacteraceae bacterium | reverse complement strand
CTCTTGATACTTCTCATAGTTTTCAAGATGTGGAAGGTACTCTTTATCCCACTGCACTAACTCCTTAGCCACTTCAGCAATAGAACTATAATCACCTGTTGCCACACCACAAGCAAAGGCACCACCTAAGGAAGTAGCTTCATTAACATTGGGGATTTTCACCTGCTTGCCTGTCACATCAGCTAAAATCTGTGACCAAAGTGCGCCCTTACTCGCCCCACCCGCAAAGGTGATACTCTCTGTTTGAACACCGGTAAATGTAAATATAGATTCTAAATTCAACATAGAAACGATGGCGGCATTTTCCTCCAAAGCACGGAACATCGCCCCTTTAGAGGCACGTTGAGGGTCAAGAGAGAGGTTTAAAAACGAAGGTGCCGCGTGATACCATTTTCCATAATGCATCGTATCTGAAAAGATAGGAAGTATACCATGCGAACCGACAGGAACTTTACTCGCCAGAGACTCCAAATAAGTATACGTGTCTATCCCTCTCTTTAAAGCTTCCTGCACCTCACCTTGACACAATGCATCTCTAAACCACCGCATCACCAGACCAGAGAAAAAGGTGATCCCCTCAGCTTGAGAGATGCCTTCTATCACATGGGGGTTTACTCTTATGTCCATATTTGGGTCTGTTTTAGCCTCAGGCATGTTGACCAACTGTTGCCAAAAAGTACCCCCTAAAACCGCTACTTCGCCAGCTTCAACAACACCCAAACCCGCCGAACCTAACTGAACATCACCCCCACCCATCACCACGGGAGTTCCTTTACTAAGACCTGTCTCTTCTGAGGCACGCAGACTCACCTCTCCTATGATGGTACCAGTCTCGTACACCGGTGGGAAAATATCATCTTTAAGACCTACTTTTCGTGCCATCTCGGGAACCCACTGACGCTTCTCTAAAGAGAAGATCCCTGAAGTGCCCGCGTTAGAAGGCTCACTTGCTATGATGCCCGAAAGCTTGGTCAAGACCCAGTCACTGATCATGTTCATAGCCACTACTTTGTCATACTCCTGAGGGTGGTGCTGTTTAAACCATAACATCCGAGGAAGAGCGCCTAGTGCATAGGTCTGTCCGCTCTCTTTATAAAACTGCGCCTCACTCTCAGGAAACTTCTCTTTGAGGTAAGAAACTTCTTTGTCTGCACGCGCATCTACATTGGCTACTGCGAACAGCTCCTTACCCTCTTGATCATACAAGACGATTCCCTCACGCATACTCGTCGCCGTCACTGCCTTGATCTCTTCAGCCTTGATCCTAGCATCAAAAATAGCACCTTTGATACATCTCTGCAGTATCTTCCAGTTACCCGTGCAGTCAAAACCCATAGAGTTGGCAACACCCTCTTCACTAAGATGTGACCACTCCTGCTGAGAGATACCCACCTGCTTTCCATCAGTATCGAAGATGATGGCACGGCCACTTCCTGTTCCTGCATCTACTGTTAAAAAATAAGAGTCTGCCATCATAAACCTTTTAGATATTTTCTTACATATTGTAACAAAAGCCTCACCTTTTTCAACTATTATTACATTAAAATCATATATACTTTTTCCCAAGGATTATAGATGAAAAATGTATTAAAGTTTCTACTTGTTTTACTTTTAACACAAGTATCTCTACATGCTGAGTACTTAGAAAATGCCCATGCACCTGCCAAAGATTATGACTGGATGGAGTTGCAGTCAGGAGAGTGGCTCAAAGGTGAGTTTAAAGGGATGTATTCAAATGATGTTGAGTTTGATAGTGATGAGTTTAATGTCGTCACTTTTAACATAGACGATATCAAACAGATCATCACTAAAGGGGACTCTGTTATCAGTCTTAACAAGTCCCTTCCCTCTCTACAAGCACTATCAAAACGTCTTCATAAAAATGATGAGCAGAACCTCTCTGAAAACCAGAGTATAGACCATGAAGTTATCGGTAATATTAGCTTTAAAGACAACACATTTATGGTGACCATGAGTAATGGAAAATCAAAAAAGCTCTTAGTAACCGACATTGCATCCATTTCTGGAGGTGCGCCCAAAGAGAGTAATTACTGGTCTGCCAGCTTCTTTTTAGGTGTTGACACACTCCATGGAAACACCCAACAAGTTACAGTCACCAGTAAGGCCAATGTTGAACGTCGTACCGCTTTGACCCGTTTTCGTTTTGATTCACTTAACACCTACACTGACGTTAAGGATCAAGATACTAACGAAACCATCACTACTGCCAATTCTCACCGTTTTACCACCGCAGTTGACCTCTATCAAACCGCACATTTCTACTGGCGTTTGGCAGGGTTAGAGTACCTTCGCGATCCCTTTCAAAACATTGACGGTCGGTACACACTCAGTGTGGGTCTGGGTTATGACATCATCTATACACCCAAAACAAATTGGTCCATAACCGTCGGTCCTGGTTATCAGCGCACATACTATACTAACCATAATTTGACAGATCTGGATGCTTCAGATTATGCCGAGACACCACTTGCTGTTATCGTCTCTCATTTTGACACCGAACTCACCAGTGACATTGACTTCATCTTTAATTATCAAGCCTATTTCGTTAATAAAGCATCTGGAAATTACATCCACCATACAGAATTCTCTTTAGAGACAGAACTTATCTCAGACTTAAGTATGGATTACTCTATTTTCTGGGACAGGACCAGTCATCCAACACAGTTTGCTGATGGCAGTTACCCTGAAAAGAATGACTACAAGACCATGTTAGCCATAGGGTACTCCTACTAACATTTACCCTCCTAAGCTATACTTTGTGATATTGCACAAAGGCTTAGTATGTACCTTCTCTCACTTCTTAGACTCTCACTCTTTTCCTCTACACTGCTCTTGGCCGGATCCATCTCTCAAGAGCCACAAAACCCGTCACTAATTGTCTATAACAGCTCTTTAGGCTTAGTTCATGAGACAAGATCTGTTGAGTTAGATGTGGGTAGACAAGCCTTAATTTACCCAGATGTTGCGCCAAACATGATTACAGACAGTGTCAACGTCTCTTTTGCTGAGGGGGTAACACTCTTCTCGCAACAGTACCGTTTTGACCAACTCAACACTCATAAGTTGGCACAAGCACATCTTGGTAAAAAAGTAAAATTTTATATTAAAACAGGAGAAGACCTCCTTTACAAGCAGGGAACACTCCGTTCGGCAACCTCACAGGCAGTCATAGAGACTACAGATGGAGAGATTTATACAGTCCCCACTTCAGCACTTATTTTCTCTAGTATCCCTTCAGAACTCATCACTAAACCCTCTCTAGTCTGGAACATAGAGGCAGAAAAAAAGCAGAAGACGACCCTAGAACTTGACTATCTAATCAACAACATCTCATGGAAAAGTAACTATATACTTAACATTCATAAGAACAGTGCAGACCTTAGTGGCTGGATAAGCATCAACAACCGTAGTGGTAAAGCTTTTAAAAACACCGAACTGTCTCTCTTGGCAGGCGATGTCCATCGTGTGCATACTTCTTCACATCAGCCACAACGTCTATACAAAAGTATGTCTATGATTGAGAGTGATAAGACAAATGTACAAAGCTCAAGCCAAGAGGGCTACCACCTCTACAGTGTCCCTTTCAAAGTCTCTTTGGCCAACAACGAAAAGACGCAGATAAACTTTTTAGAGATTAATAAGATACCTATTGCTCGTATCTACACTGCCCATCTTAATAACCCTTTTTATGAACAAGGTGAACGAAAATATCCTGTTACGCAATCTTTAGAGATCAAGTCATTGGAAAAAGAGCTTCCGAAAGGTATCATCAGAGCTTACTCTAAAGATACACCACAGACACTCTTAGTGGGAGAAAGCGCTATCTCCCACACGCCCAAACATGAAAAGATTACCATTACTCTTGGACAAAATTTTGATACTAAGGTAAAAAGTACCGTTATAGTCAACAACACAGACCGCTACTATAATGATGTCAAGGTTAAATATACAGCTACAAACCGTTCACTAATGTCAAAAGTACTTACACTTTATATTCCTTACCGAAAGCGCAGTAATGGTGATAGTAATATCAAAACAGTACAAGCGTACCAATGGAAAGATGGTAATACATTAGAATTTAAGGTAAAAATATCTGCAGATAGTAAAAAAAGTTTTGTAGTAAATTTTAGAGAGAAACGTAACTAAGAAAGTTACTTAAAAGATGTCACGCCTTAGCGTGACACATACCGAATTAAACCAATTCGATGAAAGCCATAGTCGTTGCGTCACCGCGACGAATACGAGTACGCGTGATACGAGTGTATCCACCTTTACGGTCTGCATACTTAGGAGCAATTTCAGTAACCAGTTTATTAGTCATCTCTTTGCTCTGTAGTGCAGCAAACACAGTACGGTGAGCATTAGAGTCACCCTTGATTGCTACAGTGATAAGTTTCTCAACAAATGAACGGAGTTCTTTTGCTTTTGGAACAGTAGTTTCGATTTTTTCTCTTTCGATTAACGCAATGCTTAAGTTCTTAAGTAAAGCTGCACGGTGTGAGCTTGTACGACCTAGCTTGCGGTATCCATGACGGTGTCTCATGTTGTTTCCTTATTCAGCTTCGATTTTTTTCTTAAGAGCGCCTACCAGGTCATCAGACAAATTCTCACCAACAGCGAAACCAGTTTCAGTCAGTTTCTCAAGGATCTCTTCGTAAGATTTTTTACCTAGGTTTTTAACGTTTTTAAGATCATTTTGACTCATCAATACGATTTCGCCAATATACTTAATGTTTGAACGATCAAGACAGTTGAATGAACGCGCACTCAAACCAAGATCATCAATACGCGCAGTCAATTTTTTCAGTTCCGGAGACTCTTCTACTCTTTCGATCGTAGCAGGTGCCTGGATGCTGATCTCTGAGCTAAACACGTTCAATTGTGCGTGCATAACTTCCAGTGCATTACGAAATGCATCCAGAGGAGAGATTTGACCATCAGTAACAATGTTCAGTACAACTTTTTCAAAGTTCGGGTTGTCTTCAACAAGAACATTCTCGATAGCATAAGTTGCTTTGCGAACTGGAGTAAAGAATGCATCTAAAGCGATGTAACCCTCATCTAGTTCTTCACGAATGTCTTCACTTGGTACATAACCAATACCTTGGAAAATTTTGATTGTAAAGTTCAGCGTTGCATCATCGTTAAGAGTTGCAAGAAATGCGTCTGGTGTTACTATTTCTACTTCATCATTAGCAAGGTCTGAACCTTTGATCTCACATGGACCAGCAAAGCTGTATGTGATCTCTGCCTCTTTAGCATCGTCTTTGAGTTTAAAGCGAATACCTTTAAGGTTGATAATGAAATCAGAGATATCTTCAAGCATACCGCGCACAGAGTCAAACTCGTGCTTAGCGCCTTCGATTTTAATAGCTACCGGAGCATACCCTACAGAGCTGCTAAGCAAAAAGCGACGTAGAGGGTGTGCTAATGAAACTGCATAACCCGTCTCAAACGGGAATGCAATAACATTGGCTTCTGTGTCGCTAATTTGCTCAACCACAAACTCTTGTGGAAGAAGCGGAGATGTTTTGATTTTTTTCATTCACAACGCCTTTTATTAATTATTTCGAGTAAAGCTCAACGATTAAACGTTCTTCTACTGGGATAACGATCTCTTCACGTTCTGGAAGACGAGTAAAGATACCAAACACTTTTTCAGCGTCGATGTCTACCCATGGAGCGATTCCAGTTTGAGCTGTTAGTTCGATAGCACGCACAACTTGGTTGTTCTGCTTGCTTTTTTCACGGATCTCGATTTTTTGTCCTGGCTTAACACGGTATGATGCAATATCAACACGTTGACCATCAACAAGTACGTGACCGTGGTTTACGAATTGGCGTGCAAATCTACGAGTAGATGCAAAACCCATTCTGTAAACAACGTTGTCAAGACGCTGCTCAAGAAGTGTTACAAGGTTTGTACCTGTATTTCCTGCGCGACGCTTAGCTTCACCAAAAAGTGCACGCATCTGCTTCTCAGAAACACCATACATGAATTTAGCTTTTTGCTTCTCATTTAGTTGAAGACCATACTCAGAAACTTTCTTACGACGTTGGCCATGCTGACCTGGACCGTAAGGACGTTTTTCTAGAGCAGACTTACCTGCAAGACGACGCTCACCTTTTAAGTTAAGGCTTACACCGAATCTTCTTTCGATTTTTTCTACTGGACCTCTATATCTTGCCATCAGTAATCTCCTTAAACTCTACG
>JALSUN010000205.1 GCA_027061425.1 Helicobacteraceae bacterium | reverse complement strand
GTCATACTCTTGAACCGGCATCACCTGGTTGTTTTCGTCTGGTGTTAAGACCATGTTCATAAAGATGTCTTTGGCGCTGTTTTCTAGGGTGAAAAGCTTTGTGTTGGTAAAAACTGAAAGTCTCATGTTTTTCCTATTGTTTTAATCTTAAAAGGGTACTCAAAAAAACTTAATCTGATAACGAAAGCTATAATGGTTAAACAAAATCTCAAGGAATTCTCTTGTGTGTGATTTATCACTATAAAAAGTGTGCTTCTTATGTTAAAATCATCTCATGATAAGCAGAAGAGATTTTTTTCAATACAGTGGTATGGTCGGTGTTGCTGTTGTTGTTGGTTTGGGTGCGAAGAAGTATGCCCAGACTCATAACGCATCTACAGACACTTACAAAGTTTTTGAAGCACTCATAAACCATATGTTTGCAGACAGTGACGGTTATGTCACCTCTGAACTCAACATTATTGGGTATTTTAAAGGGGTGCTTAATGACACCAGAATCGACCTAGATGCAAGGCACTACCTTATAAAAGGTGCCACTTGGTTGGATGAGACTGCAGATGAAGAGTATGAAAAACCATTTACAGCCTTGAGTAAAAAAGAGAAAGAAGCACTTTTACAGAAGGTCTCTATGTTAAAATGGGGCGATAATTGGCTTTATAAGATGATGAGTTACTATTTTGAAGCAGCGCTCTCTGACCCTATATATGGGGGAAATGTTAATGGGGCAGGTTGGCGCTGGCTTGCTTTTGAGCCTGGATTTCCCCGTCCCAATGAGGTGGCGATATGAGTACACAAGTAGATATCTGTATTGTGGGTAGCGGGGCGGGTGCTGCACCTGTGGCACTCACCTTGGCAGAGGCAGGTTTTAAGGTGTTGGTCCTTGAAAAAGGGCCGCTCTATACAGAGAATGATTTTAAGAAAGATGAAGTAGCGGTCTCAAGACGTTCTCTTTTTACCCCCAACTTAAAAGATGAGTTCCATACGGTAGAGACCTATGATGAAGAGGGTAAGGTCCACAAAGAGTTTGGTTGGAATTTTTGGAATGGCTCCATGGTAGGTGGATCTTCTAACCTGATGAGTGGTTATTTTCACCGTATGAAGCCAGAAGACTTTAAATTAGAGAGCACTTTTGGCAGCGTTGAAGGTGCCAATGTCGTTGACTGGCCTATAGACTATGAGGTGATGGAGCCTTATTATGCCAAGGTTGAGAGTGTAGTCGGGGTTTCGGGTAAGATGGTCGATCACCCCTTTAGAGAGCCACGGTCCACCCCTGACTTTCCCTATCCGCCAACATGGGAGCACCCCATCGCTTCATGGATCGATGAGAGTTGTCGTGATTTGGGGTTTCATGCGATGCCTACACCAAGAGCCATCATCCCTTATGATGCCTTAGATAGAAGAGGGTGCTCATACTCAAACCTATGTGGCAGTTATGGCTGTGCGACTGGTGCTAAGGGCAATGCCAGAGCAGCGCTTTTGAACAAGGCCATTGCTACAGGTAACTGTGAGATACGACGAGATTCTTATGTCTATAAAATAGAAAGCAAAACATCAGACGTAACGGGTATCTCTTACTATGATAAAGCGGGTGATGCCCATACTGTTACGGCTAAGATTTATGTTTTAGCTGCACAAGCTATAGAGAGTTCGCGTCTGCTTTTTAACTCCAAAAGTGACTTTTTCCCTGATGGTTTGGCCAACAACAGTGGTCAGTTGGGCAAAAACCTCATTTTCTCCGCAGGTGGTAGTGGTTCAGGACGCATT
>JALSUN010000204.1 GCA_027061425.1 Helicobacteraceae bacterium | reverse complement strand
ACAGTCAATGTGCAGTTTGATGAAGATACAACTTATGACTTTAGCGCTATCTTGGGTGAGCAGTTTGGTGATCTTGATGGTTCTGAGAGCTATCAGTACAAACTCGAAGGAGTACCAAGTGGTGTATCGGTCACGATCGATGGAACGACCGTTGTCTCTGATGGTGTTACCCCGATCATTGTAGCGTTTACTACACAGACACCTACTATGAGTATTGAGCCGCCGGCAAATTTCAGTGGTGATATTAACAATATTACGGTGACGCTTATCGCAACGGATTCAGAGCCTGCAGGAGAGACAGACAGTGCACCTTTAATCGTTGATGAAACTGCACAGGTCACGCTGAACCTTCATGTGGAGTCCGTGCCTGATCCTGTCAGTATGGATACCAATGTGTCCACTTCTGAAGATACGGCTGTTGTATTTGTCAACAACCTTCTCTTTACAGATACAGACGGCAGTGAAAGTCTGAGTGGTATTGAGATCCTTGGATCCAAAAATGCAGACCTTTCTGAGTGGACTATGAGAGACCACAACGGAGCTGTTGTCGCACCAGATGGCAGTGGAGACTATCATATTACAGATACACAGGCACATCTGGAAGCTTATACGCTGACACCGCCTGCACACAGTTCTCTGGATGCCAGTTTGACTATAGGACTGGTTGTTTCTGATGACGATGGAAGCCATGTTAACTCAAGTACCTTTGATCAGACTCTGGCAGTAGCTATCTCTCCGGTAGCTGAAACCACTGTGGATTCCGACGGTGACGGCAATGCAGATGTTACTCTTAACCCTAATCATACCTATACAACCCGTGCTGATGAAGATGGCTGGTTTAATCTTAATACAGCAGACGGTGCAGGTGTAATATTTGCAAGCAATGAAGATGATGTCAGTGTAGGAGGTCATGGGTCTGAGGATACGATGATTACTTTTAAAAATCTTAGAGACAGCTCAGACACTGCTCTTTCAGGCGCTGAACTGCAATACAGTACCGATGGCGGAACCACCTGGATCGTCAAGTCACTGAATGTTGCAGTAGAAATACCTATGGAGTATCTGGACACGGTACAGATCAAGGCACCTGAAAACCGTGCGGGTGATATTAAAGTCGATATGACGATCAGTACACTCGATCATGATGAAGATGACAGCAGTATCACAGTTGAAGCGCTTGATAGTATTCAGAGTACGTTGACGATTCATGTTGATCCAACGACTGATGAGCTGATCGTTGCTATTGCGCAAGGCAGCGGAAATGAAGATGCCGGACGCGAAACAGACGGTACGCTTAGTGCTGCAGGTGTAGCCAATGGTATTGTTCTGGATGTTAAAGTCAAGTCTTTGGATATTGACGGTTCTGAGCATATCAATGTCTATTTTGACAAGATCCCTGAAGATGCAGCGATCTATTATGATATCAATAAAGACGGCACAAAAGAGATCATTACTCAAAATGGAATCTATGATCCTGCAACAGGAAATACAACAGCGATCGCTGATGTACTAAATGCACCGAACAATACTGGCGGAACCGTGCCTGCCATAAAGATTGATGCTGCAAACCATACATGGAAGCTCCTGGTAGACAACTTTACCGATACCGGTATTACAGCGAGAGATGAACCGCTGATCATAGCGCAGCATAACAGCAATGAGAACATATCGCTTGAACTTAGTGGCTATGGTGTGGACTCCAACGGTTCGCTCACCGTGACTTCTGCCGTTTCGCCAACATATGCTCTTGATGTGATCATTAAAGGGGTTGCGGATGACGTTGTTAACAATGAGATCGTCAAAGAAGACATAGACACTGCAGTTGCTCCAATCGATCCCGATAAAGGAGATCTTACAGTCACACTTAATGGGGACCCTGGTAAATACAGTGCTGTGGTGGAAGAAGATATGAGCAATACTCAGGCGGGTGCTGAATTTAATCTAAAAGATATCTATAAGACACCTGATAAGATCGACTCTTATGACAACCAATACAGTAATAACGCCAACCAGGATCAGACGTCAGGTGATACCTCTGCCGCATCGGAAACGACTTCTATTATTATTACAGGTCTTGAGAGCAACTTCGATCTGCAGGGCGCGACTTTGGTCGGTGGTTCTGGAGCATCAAGAACATGGGTTACTTCTGCTGCAGACCTCGATGCAGGCAGTGTCATACTGACCACGGTAGAAAACTTTAGTGGTGAAGTGAATTTCACTATAGATTATGTAACTACGGAAAATGATGGAGATACAAAGACCTCTACTGTCCAGGATATCTCTTTACTGGTGACACCGGAAGTAGATGGTGTTGCCAATGTAGTTCAGGCAGATACAGATGTCAGTGAAGACACTCTGACCAAGATGACCTTCCATACGCCTACTGTGTTCCCAGACAGTGATGAGTATGTCAGTTCTATGGGAATTGCGAAAGATGCCTATAGTGTTAATGGACAAAATTACAATGGCGTAGATGGTGCAGACTTTACCATCTATCTTGGTAACTCTACAAATATGTCACTCCAGGACGCTGCAGCAATTGGTTCGGATGTTACTATTGTGACAGAAAGTGGTGTAGACTTTTACAAGATCACAGACCCTGCTATATGGGAAGATCTATATGTTCTTTATGATGCAGATATTGGAGGAGTAGAAGCTGCTCCTGTAACAGCACATCAGACAGAGTTTGGTTTCAAGTTTGATGTTTCAGACAGTACTGCTGCAGTACAAAGTGGCAATGCTGTCACCTTGACAGACACACAAAGCGGTTTTCAAAATACAGCAAACTATACCTTCGATCTGTCTCCGGTCACAGATGCTATTGTAATTACTGCCAGTGATGCAGATATTACCGATATAGATGGAGACGCTACAGCAGATATCTCGGTTGTAGGACACCATGTAAGTATTAGTGGACCGACCACCATTAATGTTGCTATAACCATAAACGGTGTGGATACACAAAACGAAAATGGTGCAGGGGTCAATGGTGAAAATGGTCTGGATGCTGACAGCTCTGAGCAGATCCGAAGTATTAAGGTCTCTGGTGTTCCAGATGGTATTGGTATTGTGGATGGGCAGTATATTGGTAATGTTACTGGTCAGCCCGATACTGGTATCTGGTTGGTAGATATAGCGACACCTATAGATATGGACGGTACGACGCAGACCTATGATCTACAGTTTGAAGTCAGTGGGAATTATCAATATGCTACGGCGACCAATCCTACAGATATTACGATCACCATGTTTAATCAGGAATTTGATACCGGTGGATCACCTCAGGCGACAGCACAAAACGATACGATCGTACTTACTTTTGATCGTGATGCGGGCTTCAGCGGTACGGTGACCGATGCACCGATGGATATTATCGGTGTTACCGATGTCAATAATGATGGAACGATTGATGAACGTGACGGCTATACGGTTGACCCTAATTTTGATACCAATCCAGATACTTATCAGGGTGGGTTTAAAGAAGATACAACGACGAAACTCGGAGATATCATTCATGTTGATCTCAACGATACTCAGGGTTCACTTAATGCTGAAGTCGTAGAAAATATCAATTCTAGTCTCTTCTCTATTACAGTAGAAGGTCTGGATATTGACAATGTAGTCAATGTTAACGCCTTTGGCCAGTCCAGCAGCGCAGGTATCGTAGAAGGATGGCATTATGAGACTGTAAATGGCAATGAGATTCTGACCTATCGCGGCAGCGGTGATCAGGCTGCTGTAGAGGCTGCACTGAATGAACTTGAGATCACACCTCAAGAAGATGTCAACCATAACAATACCGGTCTGGCCACGGATATCTCTTTTAGAACAACATTGACCACCTATACAGAAAGTGGTGTCAGAGATGTGGTCGCTACAGACTTTAACGGTAATATTGAACCGGTGACCGATGATGTCGAACTTACTCCGGATCATGTCGATGCTGTTGAAGATGTAGAGCAGACGATCACTTTTACACTTGACACCGTCGATAATGACTTCGATCCTGATGGTGATGGAACCGATGATATCTTTACACATCTGGTACAGGATGCTACTGGTACAACATCGGCAACAACGGTCTCCGTGACCTATACGGGCTCTTCAAATGTTGGTCATGGGCAGTTCGGTGTGACACTTGGCGGTGTCCATTTTAATCCGGGTGATACAAAAGATGTTCCTATCATCGTGTCAGGCACAAATTCTGTTGATCTGACCTTTATTGCTGACTCCAATGAGTCTGGAACCGCGAACTTTACCTACACACTGTTTGCACTGGAAGATCATGCTCTAAATGTCAATGAGCATACAGGTACGCTCGAAGTAGATATTGAACCGGTAGCTGATGGTGTAGAAACTGGCGGAAATGCACAGGCCAATGGACTTGAAGATGCCTTTATACAGGTACTTGACGCTAATGGTGCGGCGATCAGCAGTAATCTTATCGATAATGACACTAATAATACAACACCAGAAGAGCTGAAAACAGTGATCATTGATGATGTTCCTGTTGGCTGGCTGGTCTACTATGGTGCTGGACATACTTTGGCACAAAACCTTGGAGACAGTAATGGCAATAGTAAAAACAGCTGGAATATTCCACTAAATGCCGGAGCTGTACCTGAGATCTGGGTTAAAGCACCAGGACAGGTGGGCAGTGTGACGGAGATCTTCAGTCTTGTCACAGGTGTTGTAGATGGAGGTGAGCAGATCAGTTCAAGTGTACCTATTAATGTCTCTGTATTGGCAGTCGCTGATCCTATTACGATGAACCCATCAGCGACGGGTGGTATTGAAGGTGATAAGATCATACTCAACTTCAATACGGCCTCACTGGATGTTGACGGTTCAGAACATTATGAGCTCAAGTTGAAACACCTGGGAGAGGGAGCAGTGTTCTATCTCTCCGGTGTGGAGCTGACTGCGGCACAAGTAACTTATGACAGAGCAAACCATACCTATATCATCGATCAGAGTGCAGGGATCGATTATAGTAACATCGATAATCTGGAAGTGGTACAAAATGACAGACATAAAACGATAGATGCTACTATCATTGTACATGACTCTACACCTAACGATGGAACAACACAGAGTGCAACCGGTTCATTCGACATAGATATTACGCGACAGCATGGAACTCACGGAGACGATACACTCTTTTATGATTACAGAGGCGTCAATGGGTTTGGCGGAGATGATACCGTCGTCTTTGGTACAGACTATGATGGCAACAACACCATCAACATGGGAGCATTACATAAAGTAGAGACTTTTGATCTGACCCAACATGGAGACCACAGTTTTACCATCAGTACAACTGATGTTGAAGCGATGACAGATTCAAGAGATGCACTGGTTATCAATACCGATGCAGGAGACAGTATCACCCTTGCCAATGATGGTGATGATGTCTGGGCACAGCAAGGTGCAACAAATGTATATGAAGATGTTAATGGTGCTACTCTCACTATAAACGGTGCAGGTATCATAGATGACAGTGCACTCGATGGGACAACCGTAGATGATATACTGGGTTATAACGGTACTAATGTCATCGATGGGCTTGGTAGTGGTGACAATGACCGTCTTATCATCTTCGATGGGGCTACGATAGACTACTCCAAGATGAAAAATATAGAAATTATTGACTTAAGTGTCAAAGGGGATCATGATCTGGGAACACTCTCTTTAGCAGATGTGGTTGCTATTACGGAAGCCAGTACATCACAAACCTTGGTTATAGAAGGTGATAATGCTAATGATAAAGTGAAACTTACAGGTACAGATTGGGATAGTAATAGCTCTTCAGGAGGCTACACAACATATATTCATAATGGAAGTGGTACAGCAATTGATCCAACAGTAACGGTGAAAGTCGATGATGATGTTGCTGTAACGGTGATCTAAAGCATCACCCTGTCTAGAACTTTTACTTTGCTCCGATATAATCATGTTAATAAAAACTTGAGGAGCAGATGATGGAATGTGAATTTCCGGCAAAAAATGCCAATGATGATCAGATGAAAGCGATTTTGGAGCGTGTTAAGACGATAGCTGTTCTTGGGCTCTCTCCTGATGAGAGTAAAGACAGTCATAAGGTAGCGAAGTATTTGCAGTCCAAGGGCTATAAGATCATTCCTGTTTATCCGAAAACGGATGAAGATATTTTAGGCGAAAAGGTCTATACCTCTTTGGCAGATATTCCTGAGACGGTAGACATGGTGAACATCTTTCGTAAACCTGCGGCGCTTGATCCTATCGCTGATGCCTGCATCGCGCGTGGTGATGTTAAAGTGTTCTGGTCTCAAAAGGGCATCGTCAACAATGC
>JALSUN010000203.1 GCA_027061425.1 Helicobacteraceae bacterium | reverse complement strand
TAGACAAGGAAAAAACTGATCTTACGTTTAAAGGACATACTGCTTTTTGAGTGTTTCGTCTTCTTCATGATCGCTCTTTTTATTTTTTTAAGTAAGTATAAACCAAAGAAGTTAACATCCAGCCTAGGAGTCTGTCGGTCTCATCCTCTTAAAACTGCCTGATCAAGGCAGATTTATCTCTAACACGGTTTTTTATACTGACATGAAGACAAATATTGCCATTTCGGTACCCAATAATGTTATACCCCCGGCATATTTCCTCTTTTACCCTCTCATGATATGCAATCTTTTCAAGTTATAGGCAATACACATCAGATTCCATTCTCCTTTTGCCTGTTCAAAGCCTCTGAGCATAAACTGTCTGAAACCCATGACATGTTTGATGACCCCAAAGACAGGTTCAACTGTACTTTTTCGTTCACTGTAGATTGCTTTACCTTCTCTGGTTTGCAAACGATGTTTCACCTTCTCTACAGATGTGGGGTTTGGCGGCAGGGGATCGGTTTCCCTGAACCTCTCTTCGAGCGGCTGATTATGCTGTTCTTTACCAAATGAGATATACGGTGTTACCTTGTTTTTCTCACAGAGGACAATATTGTCTTCGCTGAAATATCCTGTATCTGCCACGATCGAAGGCGGTTTGAATCCAGGGTATTTTTCAAACCACTTAAACGTGGGAGAAATCTCCAGTTTATCATTGGTGTTTTGAGTAACGTGTTGATGGATGATCAGTCTTGAATCATGTTCGACTGAAGCCTGTGCATTATAGCACTGTTCAAATCCTCCACCAGAAGTTTTCATAATACGGGACTCTTCATCAGTCAGGTTGACCTGATCACTTGGCTTGATCTCTTTGCTTGGTTCTTTGGGTGCTCTACCTCTTGGTTTCTTCCCTGTGAGCTTTTCTTTTTTCTTACGTTTATCGATTTTCTCCTCATAGAGCTTTTTCTCTTTATCATAACGCTCTTTTGCCCGCTGTTCTATTTTTTCTTTTGCTTCTTTGATCACAGCGATACGGTCTTCTCTTCTGCTGATCTCTTCAGGAATATCCATACCGTCATGCTCATCACTGTTATCTGCTTCACTGGCTTTTTGCATCAGGACTTTTACTTCAGCTTCAAGTTGTTCCTGTAGTTTGTTTGCGTGTGCATAGCTCAGTGCTTTATGTTTGGAAGCATTGGCTTTGATCTTGGTACCGTC
This sequence comes from Helicobacteraceae bacterium, assembly GCA_027061425.1. Taxonomy (GTDB): domain Bacteria; phylum Campylobacterota; class Campylobacteria; order Campylobacterales; family Sulfurimonadaceae; genus Sulfonitrofixus. The sequence goes on along the minus strand of JALSUN010000203.1, from coordinate 632 downwards.
AAGACTGATTTTTCCTACTTTAAGAAAGCCTGTATCCTGGGCAATGAGAAGTATCTGCACAAATAACGTTTCAAGCTCGGGAAGAAAACGTTTACGGAAAGTAGCAATCGTATCATGGTCAGGATGGGTATTGGCTGCAATATAGCGGAAGGCTACCGAATCGTATGTAGCACGCTCTATCTTTCTGCTTGAAAAAGTTCCTGTAGCATATCCGTAAAACAAAAGAGACAATAGTACCTGCGGATGGTAGGCTGACGATCCGCCACTATTTGTATAGTGTTTGAGAATAGAAGAAAGATCAAGCTGTTCTGTCACGTCAACGATAAAGCGTGCCAGATGATCTTGAGAAAGCCACTCATCTATACTGGGTGGCAGGAGATAGGCTTGTTTCCTGTTGGAGCTGATAAAGTGATTTGCCATAGAAGTTTTTATACCTGTTGGATTATTTCTTATTGATATCTATTATAGCAAAAGTGGCGTTTGGAGACGGTGAGTCCGACAGACTCCTAGTGACTGAACGCAAAGAGTCATACACTAACTGTAAAACAGGTATTAATGTTTGGTTTTATAATTTCTGTTGAAGAACTGTCCCCGAACATACCGTCCGTAGATGAGTTCAAACAGAGCGGAAA
>JALSUN010000202.1 GCA_027061425.1 Helicobacteraceae bacterium | reverse complement strand
TCATCTAAAGGTTTGTCACTTGCACCTGTTACTGCATCAGTGATAACCTTGTCATGGTACTTTCCTGAGGCATAATGGTTAGATGCTGCAGTAATGGCATCGATACGAAGGTTTGCTATGACGCCCCATTTTTCGTTGATGAGTTTTGCCATACCGATAACGGGAGAGTAGATAGCAACACCAACGTTGTCACTGTAATAGTCGTAACTGACATCAACACTCTCTTTAACAACTTCGGCAGAGAGACCAAAAGGTACAAGAATAATCCCTAGTATTAATCCTAAATATCGTTGAACTACTTGCATCCGCAACCTCCGCTAAAGCCATTAGTAGCGCCAAAACTTCCTTCTCTAATAGGAAAGATATGGGCTTCAAAAGCACTCTCTTGAGGATTGGCAGGGTTGAGCATCTTTGTTGATGCGAGATCCTCTTTATCATAAGGGGTGACATGGGTACATGCTGAGAAGCTTAAAATAGTGATTACAAGAAGAAAGTATCTCATTTTAAAAGCTTTTCTATTTCTATTTCTAGCTCTTTTTCATCTTTAAAAGAACCCATAAATACTTCAATCACTTTTTCATCTTTAATAAGTAGAGAGATAGGGATGACTTTGGCATCATAATGTTTTGCTAAGGTCTTCTCTCTGTCATAAACAAATGTTATGGCACTGTTGTGACCCAGTTTCTTCTCTAACTTAGAGACAAACTTGGTGGCTTTTTTCTGTTTAGAGTCTATGTTGACTGCGATGATGCTAAAACCTTGTGAAGCATATTTTTGTGCGACTTTGTCAAAGATAGGCATCTCTGCCTTGCAGCCTTTACACCACTGTGCCCAGATGTTGAGTAGATAGACTTTATGCTCTAAGGTCTTTGAGTCAAAGTTCTTCTCTTGTTTTAAAAGGGGTAGGCTAAAAGCTTTAGCGCTGTCTCCACGTTCAACTGCAAACAGTGAGAGTTGGGTGAGAACTATAAGTCCTAAAAATCCAGTTACTATTTTCATTTTGTCTCCATACATGTATCTATAATTCTTGCTTTTAATGGATCGGAACTTCCAACGATGCTATGACAGGCGTTACAAGAATATCTGTTTTCACTGTCATTAGGAATATCTGGATCATAAGTACCATTAAAGTCGTGAAGGTTAGAGGATTTTGGAATAATATCTGAACCGTTTGCATCTACTATTTTTATGAGATATGAGCCATTTGGAATCGTCTCCTTGCGCTGTAAGGAGAAAACGTTTCCTTTACCATTGAAGCCTGGATCAGTAAGAGAATTGCTTTTATTTGTGTCTAGCACAATACTACCATTGAGCTCAAAGATTTGAATGAAAAGAGGTTTTGTACAGTACTCTTGGGTGATATTAGAGTCTAAAGTGTATCCAATAGTGTTATATACAGTACCTCCAAAGTTCAGATGAGATGACTCTTCCAGGTCAACATTGTGACAATGCAGACAGTCCTGACCCTGAAAGTGAAAGGTGTCGATACGATCACTCTCCTCTTGAGTACAGCCAAGTATCAAGAGGGCAACGAGTGGTACTAAAGCTTGAGATAGTGTGCGTTTCATTTATGTTCATTTATATTGGTCTCTAGAAAAGTTTAACAATCTCAAAATTATTAAAGTATAGAAATATACTAAAGAAAATTAAGATTATTAAAATGTTCTGTAGTATTGAAACCTAAGTTGTGTTAAGATTACCTAAAATCTCTAAGTTTATTTATAATAAAAACTGATAACATGATGTCATGCTAACTACACGAGTGTGCTAGTTTCTGATTTAAAAAGGATTTATATGTATAAAGTTATCTTTTCGAACTCGCTGATCATGGCGAGTTTATTGATGTACTTAGGGTGTAGTAGTGATTTTATCCCTAATGGTATCCCCGATGGGGCAGATGCCCCGAGTGGAGAGTGTGTTCAAGACTATTTCAACAGTGAAGTTTCTTCTGTCTTGACAACCTGTGTCTCTTGTCACAGTGATAAAGGAAGTGCCAAGGGGACAAACCTTGTTTTTAAAGAGCCTATAGCAAGTAGTAAAAATGAAAATTTTGCGATTTTGAAAACTTATATAGAAGCTGAAGGAGATAAGGTCGTAACTAAAGGTGCTAACGAAGAAGCGCATAATGGAGGGACACAGTTAAGTGGCAACAGTAAAGTTGCCATGCAACTGTTTGTAAACTATGTTAATGGTAAACAAGAGTGCAGCAGTGCTTCTGTAAAAAGCAGTATCGCTACCTCTCAAGTGCATGTTCTGTCTGCAGAAGCGACACTAAGAAGTGCTGCTTTCAAACTTACAGGTAACGCGCCGACTGAAGTGGAACTTGCCAGTGTTAAGAGTATAGATGATCTTGACCCCATACTCTATGATTATATGGAGACTGAAGGTTTTAAATCATGGTTAAAGGAGAGTTTCAATGATTTTCTTTTGACCGATTTTTACTTGGATAGAAGAGAAAATGCCGAAGATCTTCTTAATGATGAAGACTTTCCATCTCGTAGATGGTATACAGATTTGGAGAGCATCAGTGAAAGTACCATTCGTGCTAACACTAATTATGCGATAGCAAGAGAGCCTATCAACCTTATGCTTCATGTCATAGAGAACAACCGTCCTTATAGTGAGATCTTAACAGCAGATTATGTTTTGGTTAATCCTTACTCAGCACGAGTGTATGATGCTGATATAAATGGATTTACTTTTGATGTGGGTGACTTTAACCTTACAGAAGAAGCTATGGAAGCCAAGTATGATAGAGAAGCGCTACGAGAGGTAAAATTACCAAACATTCCACATGCTGGTCTCTTAAGTACTATTGCTTTTTTGAACCGTTTCCCAAGTACACCCACTAACCTTGATCGTCATCGATCTGCAAAGGTACAACTCTTCTTTTTAGACACAGACATTTTGGGTCTTGCTAACAGACCTATAAACTCTAGTGAAGTGGTGAGTGACTCAGCGACATGGACCAACCCAAACTGTACCATTTGTCATAATATTATGGAACCTATAGCAAGTACTTTTAAAAACTGGGATGAAGAGGGCCGTTACATCGCAGGTTTTCGTGGTGACGCTGTTCAAGTTCCGGGTATGAGTATAGAAAAACGTGCGCCTAATGATGCGAGTGAACACCTGCTGCAATGGCTTGCAGGTGAGATCACTAAAGATGACCGTTTTGCTGTTTCAAGTGTGAAGATGTTTTTAAAGGCGCTTACGGGGCGTGACGCAATGAAAGAGCCCGAAGCAGATGCTGATGACTATCTGACCAAGCTTCAAGCGTATAACTTTGAAAACAAGTTTATAACGTTTACTAAAGAGAAGTTCATAGCAAGTAATTATAATGCCAAGATGATCATTAAAGAGATCATTAAGTCTCCACTTTACAGAGCAACAGGCTTTGATAACGGTGTAGATAATGCCATACTCTCCTCTCACTTAGGACAGGCACATCTTATTACACCAGAAGCCTTAAATCGTAAGATCTACAGTGTGATGGGATACTACTGGAGCAGCAGACGTTATGATACCAATCAAAATGAGAACAACAACAGTTCTGACCACCGTTTGTTAGATGAGTTTAAAACACTTTATGGAGGGATGGACTCTGTAAATATTACAAGCCGTAAAGATGACCTCAATGGTATTATGGCGAACATACAGACACGTATGGCACTGCAAATGGGCTGTTTTCCAACAACAAGAGATTTCTATTTTGCACCAGACAAGCGTAAACTTTTTCCTTATGTGACTAAAGATCTAAAGCCATTAGATGCTTACTCTATAGAAAAGATCAAGAAGAACATACAGTACCTGCACAGCCATATCTTAGGAGAGAGCCTGCCTATAGACGACCCTGAAATCGAGGCGACATACAAACTCTTTTTGGACACTTATACAGATGGCCGAGTGGCAGTGTTAAGTGGTGATGAAAGTGAGTACTTGCTAAATGAGTGTCGTTTAGATGTGGCTCCTGATGAAAGTGCATTAGAGCCGTCCAAGCAGATTAGAAAAGATGAATATTATGTGATACGCTCTTGGAGTGCAGTCATCACTTACCTGTTAAGTGATTTTAAATTCGTTTATGAAAATAACGTAGAGTAAGGAGTTATTATGTTAAGAAGAAATTTTTTAAAATATACATCAGCAGTAGCAGCGATGGTCCTCATTCCAACAGAGTCTATGGCCGCGACCTACACAGGACCTTTGTGGATTTTTGTACAGGCTAGTGGTGGATGGGATCCTACCTCATTTTGTGATCCTAAAGGTTTTTTACCGAGTGAAGTAGATGGTAATGGCAACCCTACAAACAATGCCATGAACAAAAGCTATGCAGCAGACACGATTGCGACTTCTACAACAGCACCTGCTATTAAGTATGCACCTCTTACGGGGAGTGGCTATGATTTTGCTACTTTTTTTGATACATATGGAAAAGAGTTGTTAATTGTCAACGGCATTGATACGCAGACCAATGGTCACAGTGCAGGTAAGCGTTATGTGATGAGTGGAAGACTGGCCGAGGGTTATCCTGCTATTTCTGCTCTCATCGCAGGTGTTAGCATACCGAGCTCACCTTTGGCATTTATTACCTCAGGGGGTTATGATGAGACAGAAGGTGTGGTTGCTGGTACAAGACTTGGTGATACTACAAATACCATAGAGGAGTTGGCTTTTTCAAACAAACTCTCTCCTACAAGTAGTAGTGTCTATGAAACAAATGCCACACGTTCTCATGTTCAAAAAGCACAAACAGCACGTTTAGAACGTCTGATGCAAAAAGAGAACATGGCGGGTGCAAAGGCCAAACTGCAAGAGTATAAGTTGGCACACTCTGGGTCCAATGAGTTAAAGAAACTTATAGATAACATTAAACCTGAGCTGGATAATAATAGAGTATATTCTCAAGGGCGTTTGGCAATGGCAGGTTATAAAGCAGGGTTGACCTCAAGTGTCAACATCAGTTCAGGTAGTTTTGATACACATTCACAAAATGATACAAATCAAGCTCGAGAATTAGGAAGATTGTTTAAAGGTATAGACCTCTTAAAACAAGAAGCTATTGATCAAGGGATAGCAAAACGTGTGATCTTTGTAGTCTGTTCTGATTTTGGTCGTACACCGGGTTATAATCGAAACAACGGTAAAGATCACTGGAGTGTTACTTCTATGATGTTTATGGGACCTGGAATTAGAGGTGGTCGTGTTGTGGGTTCTACAAACTCCCGGCACTTAGCTGATAAAGTGAATCCTAAGACACTCAAAAAAGATATTAATGGGATTAAGATCACTTATGCCCATGTCAATAAAGCGATGCGAAAATTGGCTGGTATTGAGAATGAAAAGCTATTGACACAGTACTATCCTCTAGATGGCACTATAGAAGATCTGGATATTTTTGCATAAACCTACTGTATTTGATGTTTCAAATACAGTAGGTAGATAGAACCTGTTTAAGAGGTTCTATACTTCTGAATCCCTTTAAAAGTCAGTGAAAAAAGTACCCATAACAGGTAAAGTCCAATGAGTTGCAGGCTTAAAAAAGCGATGATCTTGACCCCTACAAAAAATGTCCACCCCTTAATGATCATAAACCCACTCGCTATGTCCAAGAGTGCTGCTATGAAAAGTACTATGACCGGTAAAATGGCCTTTTGTTTCTCTTTTTTAGAGCTAAAAAGTAAAAAGTGTCCTGTTACAAAAATAAAAAGGCCCATGGCACCAAGATGGGGAAGGGCGATCTCTAGCAGACCGTAACTACTTTTGGCCATGATGAACTTCTCAGGATTACCAAGGTAAAAGAGGCTGACACTCTCATAACTCAGACCCAACTTACTTATAAAAAGTAGGGTACCACTCAGTAGGAGCAACATGCCAAAAATGGCAAAGTAGGCGATGGCAAAGCGGTAACTCTGGTGCATCTAGAAGTCACTTTTCTGAGGGATAAAAAGGTAAAAGAGCGAGGCAAACACCATAAAAATAGCCAAGATGTGCCATGCGTAAAAGCTGATGATATATGCCAAGATGAAATGACTGGAGTAGTAATAAGCCAGAGGCAAGAAGATGATGGTGAGCAGGGCAGTGATCATCGTAGCATTGATGTTGACAATGCGGATGGTTTTGTTCTGACACAGACGGGCATAGATAGCAGAGAGTGTGAGTAGGGTCATCATCATAAAAAAGATGTCAGAGTGCATTAACTCCAGTAAAAAATGTTCACTTACCGCTTCTACATAGGCCTCTTCATCACCATAAAGGGTCTGGGCGAGATGGCTAGGAGTGAGACCCATGTGGTTATTTTTTAAAAAGATGTCTGCAGTGAGAAAAAGTAGGCTAAAAAGTAGAAGACCACCCAAAAGTGGACGCATCAAGGTGTCGCCTTTGATGTCTTTGACTAGGGTAAACTTCACTACTTTTCTCTAAAAAGCATGTCAAAGACAGCGAGTGCAAGACGGGCACCGTCTGTGACATTACGCGCACCCATAGTCGCACCAGTCACGGTTGGGATGTCTTTACCAACACGCAGGGTGTCTTGGTCAGTTTTACCTTTAAATTGTGAGACGTACTGTTTAGAAGGTGTAAACTCTGGAGGCTCGTTAAAGGCGATGACTTCAACATGTTCTATCACCCCTGTTGGTGAGATCATATAGAGTATGGCAGCATCTTTACTACGGACAACACGAGAGATCAAAATAGCGTAAGCAATGGTTTCATCACCTTTTTTGACCTTAAATGTACGAAAGATCTTGCCACCTTTTTTCATCTGCGCCTGTTTGTAGACTGTTTCTGCTTTTTTAACAGTAAGTAGAACATTTTTCTTCTCTATTTTAACGTCTTTGCCATAGACAGCATGAAGTGCATCAAACGGAGAGATGAGGAGCTTGGCTTGTAGAGAGGTAAGGAGTAGGAGTAGTGTTAGAAAGTAGCGCATAGTATTCACTTCTATTTTTTTGAAAGTATAACATCTCTTCAGCGACTAAGAGATGTTTGCTTGGTTATTTAAACTTTTCGTCCGTCAAGGTCTCTAAAAATGCAACGATGGCATCTTCTTCATGATCTGTCAGTTTTAAGTTTCCGAGTTCTACATGGTTGACAGTTTCTGGAACTTCAGAAGGTTCCCACTCTTTTCCGGTTTCTGGATTGAGTGCACCTTTTACATCACGAGTGTTATAAAAATGCACCACCGTTTTAAGATCTTTAAAGAGACCATTATGCATATATGGTCCTGTGACTGTGATGTTTCTCAGTGTTGAAACTTTGAAGGCACCATTGAGACTTGGATCACTCACTGTCTTTCCAAGTCCAAGGTCCACAGGGTTTTCTTGTCCAAGATCTGCACGTTTTTGATGGAGTTCTCTGTTGGCAGGTACCCCCAGGTTATCATAACTAAAGTCTGTAAAGAGGGGATGCTCACCATTTTCTCCCAATGCTGGATGACAGGCTGTGCATTGTGCTTTTCCATCAAACAGGGCAAGGCCTTCCAACTCAAGTGCTGAAAGTTTCTCTTCTCCTGCCAGATAAAGATCATACTTTGAGTCAAAGGGTGCAAACACAGGACTCATCTCAAAGAGGGCGATACTGTCTGCTATAGCGTCATAGGCCTTGATGGTGTCGTTAAATATATCTTCACCATAGATCGTTTTGAGCTGAGGGTTGAGTGTGCTGTTAGACTCTACTTTAGAGACAACAGCCGCTTCATCTGGCATCTGCATCTCTGCAGGGTTCAAAAAGGGACCTTTTGCCTGACCTTTTAAGTCCGCTTCTCTTCCATCTAAAAACTGACCACCTATAAAGAGCTCTTCGCCGCTATCAAAATGAAAACGTGGAGAGAACATGGCGTAAGCAGCGGTTGGAGCATTTCTGTCACCAAGTTTGAGACCATCGGTACTTTGTGAAGTACCGATACTGTACGTGTTTACTCGAGAGTCTATCATAGCATGGGCTGTGTCATGGCAGGTAGCACAGGCCATCTCACCATTTCCTGAGAGGCTCTTAGCGTGATAAAGCTGGTCGCCTAGTGCTATTTTCTTCTGGTTACGTGTGGTATTATCCATGTCGGGTTGAGATGCTTCTTCACAACCTGTCATGGCTATGAGAAGTGCAAGGCTTGATAATACTAAGGGTTTTAAATGCATAGGTACTCCTCTTTTTTATATTGATATGATTTTAGAATATGAAACCCATACCCATAGTAAATGTATTGTAATCTTTAGAGCTATCTACATCTAGTTTAGTCATAGCATAATCCATTTTTAAGACGACTTGTTCATGTGGAAAGAAGTTAAGACCTACTGTTGTGGTCGTCTCTCTTGTATTTGTGCTGTGAGTGGTTATCTTTCCATTTTTACTAGTGTCGTAGTTTTTGACAGTATCACCATTCTTATCAACAACGTTTTTAGTAGGATTAACATAGTCGTACTGTACAAACAGTGGTAGTTTATAGGTTGTACTCAATGTTGACAAAACATCGTACTCAAGGTTGACATAGTAACCAGCAGAAGCACTTGCAGCGTATCCATTTGGATTCAGTGTATTTAGAGGTGCACCATTTTTGGCTGCAAGGTTTTTAGCATTGGTGATACTTGTCGCTCCATAAAGTGCCTTCGCTTTGAATCCGGCGATTTCATAAGTAGCATGAACATCATAAATAAGTGCAGCAGTGTCAGAGACATCTTTTTGTGCAGCATCTCCATAATAGAGAGATCCTCCTAGTAACAGCCCATTGATGCCACGATAATCAAGACGTCCTACAAAAGCCCCTTTATTATAGATGGTTTTACTGACTGAACCTTGACGGCCTTCTTTGATCTGTCCTGGCTGACCTAAATCACCATTGTTTAAGTCTAGCGCCTGAATGAGGCCTGCGTTATAACTTAGACCTGTCTCTGCGATGTCACCATAGGCAATAGCACCATTAGTTGTCCATGTTGCCGGAATGATGTACTTCTCAGTTTTTGGTTTTTGAACCGTGTTATAGAGAGTAGGTTCGTGGCGGAGGTTAATGAGACCCATTGGTGTTAATAGGTGACCCACTTGAACATTAAAGGCATCGTACATTAAAAAGTCAAGGTACATAAACTCAACAATAGCATAACCCTCAGCATCGTCCAACTCTGGATTAGCACCACCATGTTCAAACTCTATTTCAGTGTTTAAGATGATGTTGTCTGTAAATTTATAACCGATATAAGGCACGAAGTGGTAAACATCTGCGATGTTATCAGCACCTTTTTTGTCACTACTTGCAAAATACATATCTCCATATCCACCGATAGAGAGTGGTGACTTAGAGATGTAAACTTTAGAGGCTGCAGCACCCATACCGTTATGAGAGAAGTCACTGTCAACTGTAGTAAATCCGACTTGTGAGTTTGATGTCTCATCAATCATCGCTTGTTGGTTCTCTTGCATCTCTGCTACTTGCTGTTTAAGTTCTTTCATGTCTGCTGCATCATCTGCAAAAGCTACGTTACTAAGAGCGGCCATTGCACTGAGTGCTAATACTGTTTTTTTTAAAATCATTTTCATTTCCTAGTTTTGATAATTGTTTTCACAATCACTGTTTCGATGCGGAAATATTAACCAATAGACAACAGCATGTCAAGTGTTTTGAAAGTAATTATCATAATTTATTCAAACAAGAGAACTTTTGTCCTCTTAATGTTACAAGAAGTGACATTAATAGTGAGAATTACTCTCATAAAGCATCTTGTTGTTTAATAAATGGCTTTTAATGAGGTGTTGGCATCGATGACATAAAACTGATTATGCAGTACGACACCTTGCCCATTGACTTCAAAGTCAAGACGGGCAGGGGTCTCTAAATAGTACTGGTTACGGGTGGTGTTGATGGTGGGGAGTCCATAACCAAGGTTGAGGGTGTTAAAGTATTGATCTTTTAGAAAAATAGCATCGATATGGTTTTGTACTATGAACTTTTTCAGTAGGGTTAACACAGTACGTTTTATATCTTTAGCATGGATACGGTGGTCATTCACACTGCCTTGAAAGTTGTTAAGGATGTAAACCTTTTTACCACTGTCTATATGCGTTGCTCTACAGAGCAGACCCCATAACATTAACTGTTTCTCATTTGAGATGCAGAGGTTCATAAAAGAGGGGTTGAGTTGTTGGTGATGGTAGTGACTGTCAAAACTGATGCAGACACTACTGAGACTTGGTCCTAAGAGTGAGAGTGGATGGTTATGTGCCAAGATGTCGATGTTATAGTGCTGCTCTTTAGCATGTGATCCTTTCATAGGGTTTGTGCCATGAAAAAGGGGATAATCAGCTGAGGAACAGAGACGGTAACATAGATCTATATAGGCCTCTTTGACTAACATGTTACTTGCCATTTGTAAGTGTCTGTTTTGAACTTGAAGTCTCTCTTTAATAGTGTGGATGACTTTAATGTCAACCTGTAGTTCTCTATCTTTACAGAGGGCTAATACGGTGTTAAGGGCACTTTTCTTGTTGATGCTGTTAAGTACTTCGTCTTGAAAAATGATACCTCTCTTTATCATTAGTGTGAGTGCTGTTAGCGTGCTTGAGAGGTTGTTCAGGTTGTGTGTTTGCTCCAAGTTATAGCTCAACATGGATGTCAAAAGGATGTTAGAGACCTTCTTCACTTTTTGGACATTACCAAAGTTCTTTAAAGTGAAAAACATCTCAACGATGAGGGGATGCAGTAAAATATAAAAATCATGCACGAATTTCAAGTCGAGGGTATAGTAGGTCTGCTTGTCTCCAAAAGGGTGCCTTTTCAGGTAGTTGCTATGGTATGTAAATCGGTTGTGCGCTTGAAGTACATACTTGATGTTACATCCAGCATCCAGAAGTAGGTGGGAAAAACAGCTAAAATAGCCATCGAAGGTGTACCCAAACTGCTGGTAGAGTCGCTCTGTCTCTAGGAACAGGGTCTCAGCATACTCGGATAAGGCGATATACATCTCATTATATCCCATCATGAGTGTAAGTGTGTTGCGATGCAAACGTGCTGGTAATGGCTTGTTGACAAGGGTCTCAAACCACTCTTTTTTTCTTCTCTTCTGTGTTGCTGTCGCTTTATGATGAAAAGTGATGTACTGAAGTTGATCTTGAGTGATGTAGCGCTTTAAAATACTCTGTCCAACATCTCCTTTATAAAAGTCCAATAAAGAGGCATCATGATGGGAGATGGTCTGTGAAGCTCTGTTGAGATACATCGTCAGAAAAAATGCTAACTCTTTTTTGGTGAGGGTCAGTCCGTGGTGCAGGTAGTCCTTTTTAAGTTGCTCTAGTATGTTGCCTGCTATAAAGGAGATGTTTTCAGGACTTTTATTTTCTTCAAGATGCATAAAACTCTCATAACTGCAAAAACGCACATCTTCATAATCCATATGAGACTGTCTGTTGAGATGGGGTTTAAAGGCAGAAAGGTCGTTCTCTTTATGAGAGATGACATCTTCATATCCCAAGGCTATAGCATCTAAAATATGGAGTTGATGCCTCTCTTGTGCCTGTTGTTGTTTAAGTTCTAAGCCTTTAAAAGAGTAGGTCTCTCTCAAGGTAACATGCATAGAGATCTTTGTGCTTTTAAGTGCCCATGTCAAGAGTGTATGAATGCTACTATGTTGGATTTTTCTACTAAACTCTGGAAAAATATAATAGTGTGCGGAACTGATACGACATTTTCCCTTATATTTAGGTCTCCAAACTGCTGGATAAAAGGCTGTAAAAAGGGTGCGCTGGTCGGTTAAGCCTCTACCTGACAATTTTCTATGGTGTAACAGTACTTTTTTAGAGGCCTCTCGTATAGAGAGAAACAGTGCACCTTCTAGTGAAGTGTCTTCATGTAGGAGTGCTTGACAAAACCAGTGGGCTAAAACAGTGGGAGCATGGATCATGTACTTGTTATAGTAGGCTTTTTGGTGTGGGTTATACCCTTTTGCTACTGCTTGACCAAAGAGAAGTTGTAACATTCCACCTTGCAGTTCGTGCTCTTCAATAATAGGTGCAATCTTCTTCATCGCAAAAGAGACTTGACGCGCTATTTCTCCTTTGAAGTCCACTATGAATTTTTTAGAAATCGCTTCAGAATCTCTATTTTCTACGCTCAGTTGCAAGGTGTTCGGATTTTTCATAAACACTCCTTTTGATAGAGTTTAAAACATAAAGATGACAGGGTGTGTCATCTTCTTTTAAATGTGCTCTATATCAATGTGACATAACCTGTCATATCATCACACTATACTTGGATACGAAAAAGGATAGAGCAGTATGCAATGGTTACAAAAATTCAAAATATTAATGTTGGAGCGCAGTAGAATGAAAGTATTACAAAAGTTAGAGGTCTTTACTGATGAAGCTCATGTTGTGCATTATGGTGATGTCGCGCAGTTTGATCTGGGACTAGAACCTTATGAACTGAGCACTATCTTTGAGTTTTTAGAACTTTCAAATAGTGGTTGGTTTGAAGATGACTTTAAAATCCATGGCGCCAAGTGTTATGATGAAGAAGGGAACTCTTATATTGTTGGGTCTATAAGCATTGAGATGAAAGGTCGTGGGACTAGAGAGCTTTTAGAGTTAGAAAAACGGTGGCTTGAGGCTGAAAAAAAGAGTCTGTCATGAAAAAGTATCTCTCATCTGATGTTCTGGGCACTCTTTTCTCAGATGTTTTGGTTGCACTCGTTTTAGTTTTTATTCCTGTCGCTTTGGTTGGGCATTTTTTTTACGACTTTGGATTTGTTGAGATGCTCAAAATGACACTGATGATTGTCGGTGGGTTCTACACTGTTTTTATAGCGCTAATGGTGACCGTATTTGTTGTGATAGGGAAGGGGTAGATTTGCTTACTTAACGAGAAATGCGCAGCGCACACTTGAAGTTAAATATTACACTTTTTAGTCACCATGCAGAGGGGACAAAAGTTAGTAAGACCTGCAACCATTGGGAGGATGCCTAGAAAAAACCATGGGTTGTTGGTATAAAAGCCAACACTGATAAGTACAACGCCTGCAGTCACACGAATGGGCTGACATGCTTTTCTAAATTTATTAAAATTCATATGATATTCCTATATTTAAAATAATGGGAAATTATAGACTAAAGTCAAAATATATCCAATAAACTTATGATATTAATACACATATTTTATATTTGTGATAAAAATGTGATGAAAATCTTAAAATGTAGGGATCTCAATGGCGTGGAGTGCAAAGTAGACCATAGGTGTATAGACAACAACTGAGAGGTAAAGCATTTGTGGATGTAAGGGTGTGAGTAACATACTTGAGAGTTCTACACTAATCTCTCGTTTTTCAAAAACCTGTTGGATTAAGATAACCTTAGTGGCCATGTCTATAGTTTTTATAAAGAGTAAGGCGACAGAAGCGAAGGAGAGGTCTGTGATCATAGCGAGACCGATACTAAAATAATAGGTGGGATGCATAAGAAAAAAGAGGATGATGTTTTTGTGGTAGTAGCGGTATAACTTACCTAAAACACCCATCATCGTCTGCTCTTTTTGCCACTGTATCTCAAAGATTTCAAGTCCAACATAAAAAAGAAGTAAAAGTAATAGATTTTCCATGTGTGATTATAACCATTTTATAGCTGATTTTTAGGCAAATTAAACACGTAAAAAGATAAAATAGAAAACTTTTTAACAAAGATATGAAATGATTGAATATTATATAACACAGAGTGATGATGAGAGGGTAAAGACAGCCTTAGAGATAGACTTTTTAGAGACCGCGCCACAGGCAGAGCGACCTTGGTTACTTTGGGCATTTTTAAAGATGGATGATGTTGACGACAATGGTTTTGCAACGCCAGATGAAGAGAAACAGCTCACTAATGTCATAGAGAGATTAACACAGAGGCTGATACAAGACCTTGACGCAGTCGCTGTGGGTCAGAAACAGGAAGATGGCTGGTTGGAGCTCTATTTTTACGCCCCTTCAGCAAAGAAGTTTCAAGCGATCGTCTCAGAAGTGATAGGCTCAGACTTTGTCAACGATATAGGTTCTACACGCGATGCTAAATGGGAACACTACCTCTATACACTCTATCCTGATGCATTGATGTTACAACAGATCCAGAGTCGCCATATCATAGAAGATTTGGTAGAGGAGGGGGATGATCTTACTAAAGTCCGTGAAGTAGAACATTACTTGGGCTTTTTAACAGAGTCACAGGCCAAGCGTGTGGCTGAAGAGCTTTATCTGCATGACTTTAAAGAGAAAGAGATCAGTTATAACAGCAGTGAAGAGTACGGTAATACGCTTATCGTCACACAAGATCATGCCATAGATAATGAACTTTTAGAAGCTTTGGCCTTTTTACTCATCACAACTGCTGAAAAAGAGCACGGCATTTATGCCGGTTGGAGTACAGGTATCGCTTCATGAAAGAGATGTTCAAGATAAAAGGTACTTATGCCTATGTTATTGCACTTTTTTTAAATGCCTTTACAGACTTGGGTCATAAGATCATTATCCAAAATACTGTGTTTAAGATGTATGACAGTCAAATGCAGATCGTTCTGACGGCCATTGTGAATGCACTGATACTCTTGCCTTTTATCATGGTCTTTACCCCTGCTGGCTTTTTGGCAGACAAATTTCCTAAAAACAAGGTGATGACCTACTCAGCGGTGTTGGCAGTCATCTTAACCCTTTGTATCACACTTTCATACTATATGGGGTGGTTTGAAGTGGCCTTTGGTCTGACTTTCTTACTAGCGACACAGAGTGCGATCTACTCACCGGCAAAGTATGGTTACATTAAAGAGTTAGTAGGTAACAAGTACATCTCTGCGGGTAATGCAGCGGTTCAAGCTACGACTATGGTTGCCATTATGGCAGGTATGGGCATCTTCTCATTTCTGTTTGAATGGCAGTTGACAGAGTATCAAAGTGCAGATGACATTTTAAGAGAGATCGCACCTTTAGGATGGTTGCTTGTACTCAACTCCTTAGGCGAGTTATACCTTATATCGACACTTCCTAACAAACAACGTGTACCATCCGAACGTAAATTTAATTTTAAAAAATACCTGAGTGGTTATTATCTGCGTAAAAACATGAAGACGATTACCCGTAAACGCCCTATCTTGATCTCCATCTTTGCACTTTCTATCTACTGGGGTGTCTCTCAAGTAGCCATTGCTGTCTTCCCAGAATACGCTAAAAGTGTCCTTCAAATTTCTAACACAGTTTATGTAAATGGGGTTCTCGGTTTGACTATTTTAGGTATTATCGTCGGTTCTATCTTGGCTGCGCGTTTCTCTAAATATTACATCAACATGGGACTTGTACCCACCAGTGCTTTTGGTATGGCGCTAAGTCTTCTTTTTATCCCTGTCTTTGACCATATTGAAGAGATCGCCGTTCTCTTCTTTACCTTTGGTCTCTTTTCGGGTATGTTCATCGTACCACTCAATGCTTTTATACAAAAACATGCACCAGGTGTACACTTAGGAACCATCCTCGCCGGTAATAACTTTATACAAAACATCTTTATGGTTGTTTTACTAGGCTTTACCACCTATCTGGCATACTTTGAAGGTCTTAATGCGAGTACTCTTTTTTATGCTATTGCAGCATTGACTACGGCTATGGCATTTTATCTTACCCGTAGATATCAACTGATGTTAGCATGGTTCATTGGTGAGTTTATCCTCTCATTTCGGTATAACTTTGAGTATCAAGGTGTTGAAAATGTACCACACGATGGCGCACTGTTACTTACACCTAACCATGTCAGCTGGATAGACTGGATCATCGTTCCTTTTGCTATAGAGAGACGGACTACATTTATGATGGAACGTAGTATCTATAACTGGCCCATTGCCCACAGCTTTTTTAAGTGGGGTGGTGCCATACCTGTCTCTGCAAAAGCAGCAAAAGATGCCTTCAGACAGGTCAAAGAGCGTGTAGACAAACACCAAATGGTCACACTGTTTCCAGAAGGTGGGATAAACCGTGGCTTGGAGTTACAGAAGTTTCAACGCGGTTATGAGTTGGCAACCAAAGATAGTGATGGTCTTATCGTGCCTGTATATATCGGTGGTATGGAAGGTAGTATCTTCTCTCGTACTCCTCGCTGTAAACTACCAAAGGGCTCTTTCTTACGTCGTAAAGTGACCATTATATTTGGTGAACCATTGCCGATGCATACCCCAGCTTCAGAACTTCAAAAAGCTGTACAAAAACTTAAGGATAAATACAATGCACAACAAGCCTAAACACAACTTATTTAAAAACACAGTCTATGCTTTAGAAGGTTTGGTAGATATCACCAAACATGAAGCTTCATTTAAGTGGCAGATCTTGCTGTTTGTTCTTGGCACAGCTGTTGCTTGGATCTTACCTATTGAAATAGGATATAAGTTTATTTTGAGTATCTCTCTTATTATTCCTGTTTTAGCCGAGGTGATTAACAGTGCTATAGAACGTGTGGTAGACTTGGTGACACAAGACTATCACATCTTGGCCAAACAGGCAAAAGATGCTGGTGCAGCTATTGTTTTTCTATCTTTGATCACTTTAGCGGCCATCTGGTTAGCGACTTTATCTTTAGCCTTTGGAGTGTTATAACATGAAGTTGAAACTCTCTCTTTTAGCCTCATTTTTTATAGTGACAGCATCGTTAAGTGCACAGGATAAAAGCCCTTATCAGGTTAATGAAGAGACTATAAACGGTCTGCCTACCTTTCCTCAAGGAAAACCAAGTGGTCTTGATGCCTTTAACAAAAAAAAGAGTAAGTCTGAGGATAAAAAAGAAGATTTTATCAAAATATTAGATCTTCAAACACAGGGTAATACAGATACTGCGATGGCAGCAGGTGTCAGTGTTAAGACCAGTCAAAAATCGAAAAATCATGTTCAGACAAAACGCCCAAGGATTGGGCTGGTTTTAAGTGGTGGTGGTGCTAGAGGGGGCGCACACCTTGGTGTTATTAAGGCATTTGAAGCGCATAATATCCCTATAGATGCTATTGTCGGTACGAGTATGGGTTCTTTTATCGGGGGACTTTACGCCTCTGGAATGAGCTCCGGAGAGATAGAACGCATGTTGACCACTATGGACTGGAGTAAAGTCATTACTGTGGACTATGACAGACAAAACATCCCTTTTCGCCGTAAAAACCTGCAACGTGCTTTTCCTGGTAATGCAAAAGTAGGTATAAATGACGATGGTGATGTTGTCTTTGGAACCGGTCTGTTTAAACGTCAGACCATGTTACAGTTTCTGCGTAAAAAGACACTCAACGTCAGTAATGTCAAACATTTTGATCAACTTCGTATCCCTTTTCGTTCGGTGGCGAGTCGTCTGGAAGATGGAGAGACTATCGTTCTACGTGATGGCTCTTTAGCGGAGTCCATCTATGCTTCTATTGCTATTCCTGGTGGCTTTGATCCTATTACTATTAATGGTGAAGTACTTGTAGATGGGGGTGTGGCCGATAACCTGCCACTTGATGTGATGCGTAAAGAGATGAATGTGGATTATATCGTTGTTGTTGACATCTCCACGCCGTATGACGATCATGCCAAATTTGACAACTACATCTCGGTCATGGGACAACTCATCAACATCTTAATGCGTAAAAATGTGGAACAGACCATTATGACGATGAAAGGTCATGAAAATGAGGTTTTAATCACACCAGACTTAGAAGGCTATACACCTCTAGATGCTGACAAGTATCCTGAAATTATAAAAATAGGCCTTGATACTACTCAAAAAGCCTATGGTGAAAATCTGGCACACTTGAGTCTCTATGAAGAAGATTACTATCAGTATTTGGCAGAGCGACCTAAGGTTAAGAAGTTCGAAGCACCTGTTATAGATCGTATAGAAGTTCAAAACCCAACCTATATTGCTAACACTGCTATTTTAGATAAAATCCATGTTAAAGTAGGTGAAAAGTTAGATGTAGAAGAGCTTAACCAAGACCTGATTGATGTGTATGACATGATGATTTTTGATGATGTCACGTACAAAATTAAGCAGATAGGTGGAGAAAATGTCTTAACCATCATAACAACGCCAAGTTGGGATGTGAATGGGCAGATAAAGTTTGCCTTTGGATTTGAAGACAACTTTAATGGACACAGTGATTACTTTGTGAAACTAGAGTACACAAAGTATGGTTTAAATGCTTATGGTGGTGAGTGGCGTAACCGTGTCTCTTTTGGTCAAGAGAACCTTCTTTTGACAGAACTCTACCAACCCATAGATGCTAATGGACATTTTTACATTAGACCTGTACTTTATTATCGTAATAAAAAAGTGTATGTGACACCAAAAATTTTGGATTCAAACTATATTGATGTAGCTTTAGACAAAACTTTTGTGCTTCAGGCAAGAGATTATGGTGGGATTTTAGGTCTTGGGGTAAACATTAACAAGGACCTTCGTGTTGAGGCTGTGGGCGACGTACGACATGTGAACCCTTCAACAGATGTTCTGGCCTATAATCCTGGTGCTACTCAGCCATATCAATATATAAATTTCACAGCAGATGCTGACGTGTATGATGTCGGTGGTGAACTAGAATTTGACAATTTAAATCGCGCATTTTTTCCGAGTGAAGGTCATAGAACAACCGTGCGATATCACTATAGTAATCAGTATAAAGGGATTGAACCTTTAACCTATAATCAACTATTTATAGACTATGCAGGTGCTTTTAGTTATGGTAAAAGTACAATAGAACCTCATTTTAAAATTGGAAAAACATTTGGCATCAATGATTTTGGTAGGGGAAATGGATTCACTGATTCTCAAGACTTTAGCAGTTATTACACCTTAGGAGGACTTTTTAACCTCTCTGGACTGCCTCGTAATGCAGTGACTGGAAACAACATGGGCTTTGCATCACTTGTATACAGATACCGTTTAACTGATGATAACTTCTTTGGCTCGTTGGGGATGCCTATTTATGCCGGAGCTAGTATAGAAAGTGGCGGTGTCTATTATGGTGAAGACAAGTTGAAAGCAGATGAACTTCTCTACTCTGAAAGTGTCTATGTAGGTGCAGATACCATTTTAGGACCTTTTTATTTGGGTCTCGGTACAACACAAGACCCTGCTCATCAACAAAATTACTATAGCTTTCACCTTTCTCTAGGTCAAGCGTTTTAAGGAGTCAAGATGTCTACAGTCTTAATTATCGGTGCGGGTGGTGTGGGTGGCGTTGTTACCCATAAATGTGTTTTAAATAGAGTAACTTTTACAAAAATTGTGTTGGCAAGTCGGCGTTTGGAAAGTTGTGAAAAGATACAAAAACAACTACCCACTGGTGCCATAGAGATTGCTCAAGTCGATGCTGATAATGTTCAAGAGACCGCAGATCTCATTAAAAAGGTGGGAGCAGACATTGTGATCAATGTAGCCTTGCCTTATCAAGATTTGAGTATTATGGATGCGTGTACTAAAGCGGGTGTGGATTATCTTGACACTGCAAACTATGAACATCCTGATGTTGCTAAGTTTGAGTATAAAGAGCAGTGGGCACGTCATGAACAGTTTAAAAAAGCCAATATCATGGCACTTTTAGGCAGTGGGTTTGACCCTGGTGTGACCAATGTCTTTTGTGCTTATGCACAAAAACACTATTTTGATGAGATCCATACTATAGATATCTTGGACTGTAATGATGGCGACCATGGTTACCCATTTGCCACCAACTTCAACCCAGAGATCAACCTGCGTGAAGTGAGTGCTAAAGGGCGTTACTGGGAAAATGGTACATGGATAGAGACAGACCCTATGCAGATCCATATGTCTTGGGACTATCCTGAAGTGGGTCCTAAAGAGAGTTATCTGCTCTATCATGAGGAGATGGAGTCTTTGGTTCAACACATCAAAGGTCTCAAACGTATACGGTTCTTTATGACCTTTGGTGAGAGTTATCTGATGCATATGAAAGCCTTGGAAAATGTAGGTATGCTAGGCATAGAAGCGGTAGAGCACAAGGGACAGAAAATTGTACCTATAGAGTTTTTAAAGACCTTGTTACCCGACCCTGCCTCTCTTGGGCCAAGAACCAAGGGTAAGACAAACATCGGTATTGTGGCAGAGGGTATTAAAGATTCTCAGCCTAAAAAGATCTATATCTATCAGGTAAGTGACCATGAAAAATGCTATGCAGAGGTACAGTCACAAGCAGTCTCGTATACCACAGGTGTTCCTGCGATGATAGGTGCCAAGTTACTGTTAGAAGGGAAATGGAGAGGCAAGGGTGTCTTTAACATGGAAGAGTTTGACCCAGATCCTTTTATGGATGAACTTAACACTCAAGGGCTTCCTTGGCAGATAAAAGAGCTTTAATACGCCTTTTTACTTGCTAATTGTGAGGTTGCTCTCTAGTACCTTCTCTTTTTTAATGATAGTGAGATCTTCAGCATGGGAACTGCTGTTGTCATCTGCGCTATTAACATCCACAATGTCTTTTTTACACTTCCCAGCAATTTTTGCAGCCGGTTTAGGTTTTTTTGCTAGGAGGTACTTAGGGTCTGCTGCTTTGATATTACTCCAACCTGGTGGTTGAAACTGTGGGTTGTCTAACTCATAGAACTTGTTGGCTTTCATCACATAGTAGAGACGTTTTACATACTGATGACGTAGCTCTGAGTAGTGGTCAAGAAATGGGATGATCTCAAATGGATTATCAGTATGCAGACGAATAGAGCGTAACTTTTTATAGTGTCTGTTGGTTGCCATCATCCTGTAGTAGGCTTCTATGGACTGATCTAAGGTCTTAAACTTCTTAACATAGATGGTATGTTTGCCATTACGTTTAACGCCTGCTGCAAGACGGGGCTCATTTTTGTTAAAGGACCAGACCCCAAAAATGTTGTTGGCTTCTCTATAAAAGCGTGAACTACCCCATCCTGTCTCAAGTGCCGCTTGTGCGACAACAATGCTTGTAGGATGTGTTTTAAGACGACGTAAAAGACAAGGGATTCCTTTTACTCTATAACTCTTTTTAAGACGTTGCAGGTGTGCGTTTTCTTCTTTAGTGTAACCCTCTTTTTGACTCATTTTATAGACAAAATCAAACTCTGCATCAAGCTTGGCTTTAACTTTTTGAACAGCAGTTATAGTCTTCTCTATAAATTGACGTTTGGACTTACGGGTTACATGAAAAGTTTTTTTACCCATAGTCTTTTGAGCAATAGACTGTTTATTGGTTTTCTTAACCTTAGCAGTTACCGGTCCTACAGATGTGTTTTGTATGACATTTTTTTTGTTAGTCTGTACAACTTGAACATTTGTTATATTTGCTTCTTGAAGGGTAGAAGTGTTGTTTTCTTGAAAAGAAGTAGCTACTGAGTAGAAGCTTACCATTATAAAAAAGGCGATTATAGCCAAGGCAATTTGTTTCATTTTACTCGCTTTTTGCTACCATTGCGGTAGATATACTGTTATCATAACGAAAAAGAGTATGAATGTTGAATTATAACGACCTTCCAAGCCCATCTTATGTATGTGACCTGTCGCGTTTAGAAACGAATCTAAAGATTTTAGAACGTGTTAAAGAGAGAAGTGGGGTTAAAATCATCTTGGCCCTAAAAGGTTTTGCCATGTGGTCTACCTTTGACTTGGTTTCTCGTTACTTAGATGGTGCGACAGCAAGTGGTTTGCATGAAGCCACTTTGGCAAAAGAGTATATGCGAGGAGAGGTGCACACCTACGCCCCTGCATTTAAAGCTGAGGAGATAGTAGAGATTGCAAAGATTTCTGACCATATGGTCTTTAACACACCTTCTCAACTTAAACTTTTTGCACAAGAGGTTAAACGTGTTAATCCTAAGGTATCTCTCTCACTACGAGTGAACCCTGAATTCTCTTCTTCTCCCGTCGATCTTTACAAGCCATGTGGTATCTACAGTCGTTTGGGTACAACCCTGGAAAACTTTGATGAGACTGTTTTAAAATTAGTCGATGGTCTTAACTTTCATGCACTTTGTGAGCAGAATGTAGATGCTTTAGAGGGGGTACTGTATGCTTTTGAAGAGAAGTTTGGAAAGTATATAGAAGGGTTGAAGTATGTAAACTTTGGAGGGGGCCATCATATTACTCGCGAGGATTACGATGTAGAAAGTCTCATTCGCGTGATTAAAGAGTTCAGGTCACGACATAACAACATAGAGGTCTATTTAGAACCTGGGGAGGCTGTTGGATGGCAGACAGGTGAACTGGTTTCTACGGTGCTTGATGTAATGCATAATGGTATGGACATCGCTATCTTAGATACTTCAGCAGAGGCCCATATGCCCGATACTTTAGCTATGCCGTACCGCGCTGAAGTAAGAGGTTCAGGTGTTGCTGGCTCAAAGCCTTACACCTATAGACTGGGTGGAAACACCTGTTTAGCAGGAGATATCATGGGTGATTATGCCTTTGATCAACCGCTCAAAGTGGGTGATAAAGTGATTTTTGAAGACCAGATTCACTATACTTTTGTAAAAAATACCACTTTCAACGGCATCAAACTGCCTTCTCTGGTCTTAGTGCATCAAAATGGAGCGGTAGAAGTGGTTAAAGACTTCGGCTACGAAGACTACAAGATGCGTTTAAGCTAAGCAAAGACACGTTTAAAAACCAAAAACCAAAAACCAAAAACCAAAAACCAAAAACCAAAAACCAAAAACCAAAAACCAAAAA
>JALSUN010000201.1 GCA_027061425.1 Helicobacteraceae bacterium | reverse complement strand
ACAGAGTTGGGTGCGATCATTTGACCTGCTCCACGTTCGCCATAGGCAAGCTCAGATGGAATGACAAGTTGCCATTTAGAACCAACCTTCATCTTTTGCAGTGCCTCTGTCCAACCAGGGATAACACCGCTTACAGGGAAAGTAGCCGGTTGCCCTCGTTGGATGGAAGAGTCAAAGACCTTACCGTTGATCAGTGTTCCTGTATAGTCTGTCACTACAGTGTCTTGTGCTGTTGGAATGTCACCTGTACCCTCTTTAAGAACTTTGTACTGAAGGCCGCTTGGCAGTGTGATAACACCCTCTTTTTGCTTGTTAGCTGCTAAAAATGCTTCACCTTCGGCTTTATTTTTACTGCTGAGTTCTTGAACCTCTTTTTGTGCCTTAGCTTGCATCTTCTGTTGGAAAGCCATCTTCGCTTCTTGCATCGCCTGATCTTCCATTTTAAGTTTGGTACCATTCATTGCATCGTTAATACCCATGATAACTGCTTGTCTGTCCACATCGTCTTTTGTCATGGCAAGTTGTGCACCGATCTGTGCACCGATGGCATAGCCTATTTTTTGTTTTTCAGTCGTTATTGCTGTTGGCATTTGTGCTGGAGTTGCTGCTGCCTTAGTTGCTTTTTCATCGCCACAACCGGCCATAGTGAGTCCTAAAACTGCAATAGCCAGTGTTGATAGGTAGATTTTTTTCATGTGATGTTCTTCTTTCTTGTAGAATTTTAATTGGTGAAATATAACGAAAGATGATTAATAGAGGGTAATAACGCTGTTATTACCGCAATATTTGACTATTTTGTGAGGTATGAGCAGCAGTAGTCTGTAGGTGAGGTGATGATAAGGTCAAAAGAGCTGTTGGCAGGCACTTCAAAATTACAAGGTGTTGTGAGCTTTTTAAAGTCTTTTTCTCCAGGCAAACGTACCTCCAGATCTCCTGAAAGGATCTCCATGATCTCTTTAAGGTCTGTACCAAATGTGTACTCGCCTGGAAGCATAATACCAAGAGATTTGGTTGAACCATCCTCAAACTTTAGAGTACGGCTTGTGACTTTTCCATCATAGTAGATGTTAGCGGCTTTTACGGTAGTGACGTTTTCAAACTCTGTCATGGGGTTCCTTTTTCTATTTTTTTAGGGGTTTTACTAACTGTTTGATCTCTTTAGGGAGATGCGCAAATGCGACTTCATGGGTTCCTTTAGAACCGGGTTCCATGCACTTTAACTCAACGGCCTGCACTTCAGGCATATAACGCATAAGCTTTTCCTGTTTGAGATCCATAGTGAAGATGATGTTCTCTTGAGAGTAGTCAACGCTTTTTTTCTTTTTAGCCATTTTATCTCCTATTTTTTATAGATACCGGTCTCGGTAACATCGATTTTTTCAGCATCTTTGAGTGTGGTGAGTGCGCGTTTGTAGTTCTTTTTACTGAGTCCAAATACACTGTTGATAAGGTCAGAATCACTTTTGTAGTTGTAAGGAAGTGAACCGCCATTTTCTTCTACAAGCTGCATGATCTTCTCTGTAGCAATGTCTGTTTTAGCAGCACTGCCGATAGGCTGTAGCATAATGTCCATGTTGCCATCTTTACGCACCATCTTTACGTAACCTTTTTTGAGGTCACCTGCATTGATCTCTTCAAAGATCTCATTTGTAAAGAGCATGCCTGAATACTTGTCATCTACGATGACCTTGTAGCCTAGCGGTGTTCGTGCCATGACAAGAAGTTTGACGGGTCTGTTTTTGTAGTATCCCTCTTCGACTTCATGAGAGAGAAACTGTTTGATCTTCTCAACGCCTAGAAGGCGTTCACTCTGCTCATCCTTAACCACTCTTAGGATGCGTGTTTCACCCACTCTAAACGGGGTTTTCTGACGGTTTTTTGGAACAAAAAGGTCCTTAGGCAGACCCCAGTCCACAAACGCACCAAAGTCAGCAACATCAACGACTTCAAAAAAGCCAAACTCATCGACCATCGCTTTTGGTCTGTCCGTTGTTGCGACCAGACGGTCTTCACTGTCGGTGTAGACAAAGACTTGGATCTCTTGGCCTTCAGCCATGGTATCAGTAACATACTGTCCTGGGAGTAAGATGTCACTCTCATCTTGGGCCATAAGGTAGATGCCGGGTTCTGTAAATCGGTCTATACGTAAAGTGTTTAACGTGCCGAGTTCTATAGTTTCATTAATCATAAACAGTATTATAGCGGATATTATTTATGAGCCTAAGGACGACTCCAAAGATCGGTCTCTACATAGGTGTGCCCTGGTTGGTAAAACTCGAACACATTTTCTAAAACATGAATTTCACTACGACGTGCCAGATCAGCAAGTGAGATACCCACACCAACATAGACGTGTTGACTCTCTTCTACGGTGTCATAGGAGCGAAACCCTCGTGAGTAGTAACCAACCTGAAATTCAACGATACTCAGTGGTGTATGTTTTAGCGTGTCAAATCCTAGCATTTTAAAGGCGATGAGGTGGCGCATACTGGAGTAGTCTGTAGTAAAGTCGGTTCTTCCTTCACTCTGTCCTGTAGGCCAGTACTCAAAACGCACATCGACAAACGCGTCAAGTTTAGGATAGGCTCTGATGAAGTAGGCGAGAACAGCACCTAGAGAGTCTGCAATGAAGTCCTCTTTGGAGAAGCCATAAGGGCTGGTACCATCTCCTATTTCAAGTAGTGTCATGGCCGTGAGACCAGAAGCGGCACCAAGAAGAGAAGCACTTTTGATGTCTAACCCTCTCTCTTGCATACGAGAAGCCATGACGCGCGAAAGCAGGTAGGTCATGTAAAAATGGCCTGTTTTGTCAGACCCACCCGTTTTACTATCTGCCTCAAACCATCCTTCACTGTGAAAATGAAAAGGCTCTGTACCCCACTTCCACTGTGTAAAACCCCAAGCAGCAATACCTGCGGAGACCAGTGTTGTGTCAACAATAAGTCCAGTTGACGGATCGTCTGTTAAAAGTAAGATATCACTACTTTTTTTAGAGGCATGATTTATGGTCTCAACAAATCCCTCTGCAAAAAGTAAAGGGGTGAAAACAGAAAAAAGCAAAAAGAGAAGTTGTTTAATGTTATTACCTATTTTTTGGGTAGATGAGCTATAATTTTATCCATAATGAACTTAAATAAAATCGGTAGTGTTAAAAACAGAAATATACTTTTTTTGCAAGGTCCTATGGGCCAATTTTTCAAAAACTTAGAAAAAATGTTTTTAGCTAAAGACGCTAATACTTTTAGAATTGGTCTGAATGTTGGAGACTACTTTTATGCTCTTAAACATTCATATGTGCCATATAGAGGGACACCAGATGCGTGGCCAGATTTTATTATGGCTTTTTTGCAAGAGCATAATATAGAGATGATTATGTTGTTTGGAGACTGTCGCTATTATCAAGCAACAGCTATATATGCCGCTAAGAACCTTGGTCTAGAGGTCTTTGTTTTTGAAGAGGGGTACATCAGACCTGACTATATTACGATGGAACGTTATGGTGTTAATGATTATAGTCTGATCCCAAAAGAGGCGCAGTTTTATGAACAGATAGACTTATTAGAATTAACTAAGCCTCGTTCTACCGAGAGTTCAACCCTCAAACGACAGGTGAGCGCCATCACCTACTATTTGCTTGCCGATTTTATGTCATGGCGTTATCCAAACTATAAACACCATAGAGATCTCAATGCTGTGTTAGAGTTTTACTTAGGATGGAGAAGTGCTTTTCGTAAAATTATCTATGCCTATAAAGAGCGTGGTCTCTTACATAAAATCAAAACCACTTATGCAAACAACTATTTTTTTGTTCCCCTGCAAACACATAATGATTTTCAGATCCTGCAACACTCTTATTACCGCTCTGTAGAGACCTTTATAGAAGACGTGTTGGTCTCCTTTAGTCAACACGCTTTAACGGAGAACATGTTGGTGTTTAAACACCACCCTGTAGACAGAGGGCGAAAGGACTATAGTGATTTTATATGTCAAAAGGCTAAAGAACTTGGGATCGACATGAAACGCATATTGGTAGTTCATGATGTTCATCTACCAACCTTGCTTAAAAATGCTATAGGCACGATAACGATAAACAGTACGGTAGGTCTCTCATCTCTGCATCACAACACACCGACAGTCGCTATGGGTAATGCCATATATGGTTTTCAAGGATTGAGTTATGGAGCAGAAGACTTAGATGTTTTTTGGAAAGATCGTGAACCAGTTAACCAAGAGCTTTATCTACGATTTAGACAGTACCTCATAGTCAACACACAGATCAATGGCAGTTTTTATGGAAAGTTTTTTCTTGATGATGTTGTAGAATCTACGGATTAGAAGGTGATTTTTTAAAGGTTGAAAATAGAGCAGATGCTCTGTTTAAATTAGTAAGGATTAGCTTTATAGCTAACCCCATGTGACTTTAGAAACGGTAACGGATGTAACCACGGATGTCTTGTGCTGTGTCAACAGTATAAGCAGCATTACCCGCTATAAATGGGTTACTGTCTTTCTGGATCTTGGAAATTTCATATGGTGTACCTGTGGCACCACCAAAGAAACCATTGCTTCCTGAAAACTTATAGTCGATGTAGGTGTAGCGTAATTGAAAAGTCAGGATGTTGCCAACTATAGGCTCTGTTAAGTAGGCTTCATATGCATCACCACGAGCAGCGATCTTAGAGCCAGCAAGTGTATCTTCAGCATAAGTGATCGAACGCCAGTATTTACTACCGTGGTTGTACTCAACACCCCATTTACCTTCATCTGTAAAGAGTGATGGTACTTGAAGACCTACCCAGTATGAGTAACCTTTTACTGCTTCAGTAGAACCAAGCATTGTAGACACAGGACGACCATTGGCATCTGTACCATTATCTTTAGGATCTGTAATACTCATAGCCCAACTTGCAAAGAAAGTGGTGTCATCCAAGTAACTACTCCAGTCATTACCAATACCATTGATCATGAAGTTAGCAGTCAGCGCATGCATACCACCAACATTTTGCATACCTGCAAATTGAACACCTTTTTGTGGTTGTGTTTGATCAACAGGTACAATGTTTGCATCAATAAGATTATTGGCATAGTAGTACTGTGTTCCAACAAAGTACTGACCATCATTGTAAGGTACAAAGATCAAACCAGCAAGGTCGATGTCTGGGACATCTGTATCATTGCTTGCATAAGGTGCACCACCAGGAACGACAGTTCCACTTTGTGGATTAACTGAGAAAAATCTAGGTGCAGCATTGGTTCCGCCTCGTCCTGCACAGAACTTAAAGTAAGTTCCCATCTCTTCCCAGACAGTAAACTTTGCACTTGCACCATCAAACTCAACGTTAATGTTGTGTCCCATAGGAGATGCTGCAGTGTCATCATCACGGAGGTTGATGATGTGACCGTTGGTTGATGGACGACGACCAATACTAAAAGTCCAAGGGATCATCGCATCACTGTCACGATAGAAGAAGTAAGCAGAACGAACACGAACGACATCATCATAAGGATTTTCATTAGTGATCCAGTCAAATGTCTCCATACCTGGATAGGTCTGCCCGTATCCACTGCGTGCACCATAAAACTTGTTATATGCAAGTTGTCCGGTAAAGCTTAAGTTGTCTGTAGCTGCCCAGTTCATGTTAAGCCAGAGTCGATTGCTTAAGGCAGCATCATTTTTCTGCTTTGAGCCATCAGCCATAGTGTACTGGAGGTTGTCAACAGAAGTACGAAGATCAACGCCAAACTTTAGGTGGTTACCTGTAGTTGCTTTGTTGAGTTCACTGATCTTAGAGTCGAAGTAGTCTAGAGTCTCTTCTAAATCTTCTTCATCATCCTCATCTTCATCATCATCTGCCTCTTCAGCATCTTCACCTTCGTCCTCATCATCGTCAGCATCTGCCTCTTCAGCTTCTGTAGTTGCGGCTTCAGCTTTAGCTGCTTTTACTGACTCAAGTTCAGCTTGCAGAGACTTCATCTCTGTTTCCATTTGGGTCATGCGATCAAACATAGAAGCTGCGTCCAGGTTTCCAGTAAGGATAGCTGCTGCTGCGAGTGATACTAGTAAAGGTTTTTTAATCATTTTTTCTCCAGTTGTAATGTTTAAACTGCACTAAGACCAAACTATTGATATAAAGTACAGCGCATAAACATATATAGTTTGAATAAGATTAGCAAAAGTAATATAAAAGTAGTTTTAAGTGCCGTATAATTTGCTGCTTACCGTTCATTAATGCGTTTAGATTGTGTAAAGTGGGTATTTATAGGAACTCTATATGAAATTTGAGTTAGATGATTTCTACTCAGTACTCTTGATTTTTTATGGATCATATGACTTTTAGAATTGTTTAGGTATAATTCGCGCGATTTCTCTCCTAAAGTCTGCTTTAGTGTTTGAAAACAAAACAGGTATCACGCCTAAAAAACCGGTGTGACACGCTCTGAAATAATAGAACGTGAAGCTGGCGATACCGAAGCAAACTGGTAAAATCTAGCACAAAAAGTGCTAACAAT
>JALSUN010000200.1 GCA_027061425.1 Helicobacteraceae bacterium | reverse complement strand
GATGGCTTGAAGTTGGATCGGGCTTGGTACTTTGAAACCTGCATAGCCGATAGCGCGCATAATGTCTTTTTTAAGACCAAATTGATCAAATGTCTCTTCTGCTGGCAGTGATTCTGCGATAGTCTGTGTTTCTTCTGTTGTTTCTGTACTCATATATATATCTCTTTATGTGTAGAACACCTTAGGATACCTCAAAGCATCTACACCAATTAGGGTTAGGTGTTTTGAGATACTCGAAAGATAGGGTTTATTTACTTTGATTGGATCGTAGAAAATAGTTTAAAAGGTGTCCAGTTAATTTTAAACTTTTAGGAGTTGGCCCACCTGGGCTCTCTAGAGGCTCTATTGCTTTACAGCACCGCCTCATACTTTTGCTGTAAGAAGTCTCTTACAAAAGGCTCAAAAGTTTAAGTAGCGGAATTATAGCGAAATAGTGACAATATAGCTAGGCTGTGTTATATTTATTCAGTTTGCTTTAATAGACTGCTATAATATAACACATTAAGAAGGAACTCCATGCCTATAGAATATCTTTATATGATTATTGCAAGTCTATCATTTTTTACATTGCTGTTTTTACTTTTATATATTTTAAAATTCGTCAAATTTCAAGCTCTTAAAGTACATATAGCTTCACAAGAAGAAAAGATAAAAAGTGTGACTGCAGAAAATGCAGTATTACGCTTAGAACAGAATACCCTAGAAAAAGATTACCGCCTTTTGGAAGATGAGAAGTATGGAATAGAACGTGACTATGCTATTTTAGAGACTCGTAACAGTGAAGAGAAGAGAAGTAGTGAAGAGAAAATTAAACTACTTGATGAAGCAAAAGAGAGTTTGAAAGTACAGTTCCATGAACTGGCCAATGAGATATTTGAATCTAAAAACAGAGGTTTTGAAGAGCGTTCAAGCCAACGTTTAGAACTATTACTAAAACCTTTTAGAGAGCAGATCAAAAACTTTTCCAAACAGACAGAGGAACGGTTTTTAAATGAGAACAGAGAACGTGCGGTATTGAAAAGTGAACTTACACAACTGAGAATGCTTAATGAACAGATCACCCAAGACGCCCGTAACCTTACCAATGCCTTGAAAGGTGAGAACAAAACGCAGGGTAACTGGGGCGAAGTGGTTTTAGAACGCATTTTAGAAACATCTGGGCTCCGTGAAGGGATGGAGTATGAGACACAGGGCAGTTTTAAAAATGAGGAGGGTAACACCTTACGTCCAGATGTTATCATTCACCTACCACAGAAAAAGGACATTGTCATAGATGCTAAGGTATCTCTTGTAGCTTATGAACGTTTTATGAGTGCAGAAGAACCCCAAGAGAAAGAACGTGCTTTGAAACAGCATCTGAGCTCTATTAATGCTCATGTTAAAGGTCTAAGTGAAAAGAAGTATGAAAAACTAGAAGGTTTAGAGACCTTAGATTTTATTTTACTGTTTATGCCTATAGAAGGAGCCTTCCTTTTAGCTTTAGAACAAGATGGCACCTTCTTTAGTCGTGCCTATGAACAAAATATTATGATAGTAAGTCCCTCTACACTGCTGGTCACACTCCGTACTATAGAACATATTTGGCGTACAGAACGTCAAGAAAAGAATGCGCAAGAGATAGCCAAACAGGCAGAAGCTCTGTATGATAAGTTTGTAGCATTTGTTGAGGACTTGAGTAAAATAGGGGAGCAGATAGGCAAGACGCAAGAGAGTTATGATAAAGCTTTTAACAAACTCAGCAGTGGTCGTGGAAACTTGTTACGTCGTGTTGAGAAGATGCGTGAACTGGGTCTAAAACCCAAAAAGAAGATCCCTCTGTTAGGAGAAGATGATGATTAGAAACTTAGGTGAACGCTGGACACTGCGTCTTATTATCATTACACCTCTTGTCGCCCTTGCCATGCTCACTGTGGTCATTACCTCTTTCTATATAGACAAGATGAATTTTTATTTTAAGGCCAATGCTGAGCGTTATATGTCTGAGTATATCTCTGGACAGAAGCGTCAAGGTGAAGTGTATGTAAAAGATATCAATACATTGGCCCAGTTTATACATAATAACTTAGAAGCAGATATCAAGGTGACTCTGGATGAACGTCTCAAGTTGGCTTGTAACACTGCCAATACTATATACGATAAATACCATCATAAACTTTCAAGACATGACGTTCAAGAACGTATTATTGATGCCTTGAGTGCTATGAGTTGGTACGGTGAAAAGAACTATATTTTTATTACAGACTATGAAGGTAACAGCATCGTTTCGGGTTCACAGGATCTAAAAAGACGTAACCTTTCGGGTTGGGAAGATGTAGATGGTCGTGCAGTGGTGCTAGAAGAGATCCAAAAAGTTCGAAAATATGGTGAAGGTTATATTAATACCCGCTTTAGAGCAGAGACAGGGATACAGACCATTAAAGTGAAGGACTTTGGTCATTATCACTGGTTTTTTGGCAGTGGTATTCACCATGAGCGAACACTTACAAAGAAAAAAAAGGCACTTTTAAAACTTATTAAACAAGCACCCCGTAATGGTTCAGGGTATATTGCTATATTTGAAAAGAACCGTCCCCTCTATATCTCTGAGACAAACAGCAGTGAACTTTCTACATCAGTTATAGCCTTAATGCAGAAGCATTTGGCAGAAAAAGATGGCTGGTTAGAACTTCCAAAAGAGAGTGCGCATGTCTATGTTAAGTACTTTGAACCTTTTAACTGGCACATCATTTATGGCTTCAAAAAAGCTTACTTTGACGCTATGTTGCATCAACAGCAACAGAAGGTTAGAGATAATTTTGATGAAGAGGTGAATTTTGTCATCATTGCCTCAGCGATCATTGCCTTTCTTGTAGGTGTGTTGACTTTTATTGTCTCAAGACGTATTATTGTCATTATCGAAGAGTATCGTAGAGAGTTAGATGTACAAGAATTGGAGCTGCGTGAGCTTAACAACTCTTTAGAAGAACGTGTAGAGAAAGCACTTTTTGCCCAACGAGAAAAAGAGAAGATGCTGATACAGCAGTCTAAAATGGCAGCTATGGGGGACATGATCAGTATGATAGCCCACCAGTGGCGTCAACCACTCAACCAGATGTCTTATGTTTTGATGAACATAGAGTCGGCTTATGAGTATAAAGAGATGACACCAAAATATATGGATGAGAAGGTCAAAGAGGGGACCAAGCTTTTAGAATACATGTCTCATACTATAGATGATTTCAAAAATTTTTTTAAACCAGACAAAGAAGAGAGTCAAGAGCAGGTGTGTGAAGTGGTTGAGAAGACCATCTCCTTGATTAAAAAATCACTCGAATCGCATAAGATAGCATTAAAGATAGATTATGATTGTGATGTCTCTTTGATGTTGTACCGTAATGAGTTAATACAGGTGATCCTTAATCTACTGGCTAATGCAAAAGATGCTTTAGTGATGGCGGATGTTGCTGATCCTCTTATTACTGTACGTGTCCAAAAAGAGGAGCATTATGTTGTTATCTTAGTCTGTGACAATGCAACAGGTGTCAGTACTTCTATCCAAGAAAAGATCTTTGAACCTTACTTTACAACTAAGGGTGAAAAGAGTGGTACAGGACTTGGTCTTTATATGGCCAAAACAATTGTTCAAGAACATCTCCATGGAAATTTAAGTGTCTATAACAACGATGATGGGGCATGTTTTAAAATCTCCCTGTTTATAAGAGAGTAGACACTATTTTACAGCTTTTGGTGTCCCATCAGGATTTAAACCTGCAACGATATTTTTCATACGCTCAAGGTATGCAGGGTCTTTGTACATACGTTTTAAGGTACTGTCAAACATGTTGACATATCTTAGGTAGGCACTGCTGATGTTATGCTCATTATATCCAAGGTTGGTACTGTCTACATAAGAGAAGGTATAGTCCTTATCACTGTTTTTGACATCATAGGTGATACTTGAGTGTAGTGTAACCTTTTTTGTCTTTCTATCAGTCTGCATACGATCATACTTTATACGCAAGTTGTTTTCATGGTTGTCTTTTAGGATCTGGTACTTTTTATACTTGGCCAAGAGTACAATGTTCTCATGTAAATCTTTAGTACTTTTGGCAACAGGTGCAGGCTTTAGTATGGGTGTTACTGGTACAACTTTAGGTGAGGAACCTCCACATGCAGTTAAAGTAATAATAGCAAGAGTAGCACTAAGAGAATATAAAAGTTTCATCTGTTCTCCTTAATATTTTGATTATAAGTAATTACATCTGATAATTATATAAAGCAAAGTTGTAGAGTTAAAGATTAAAAGGGAAGTTTTAGGTATTCAGATGGAGATCCATCTGAATAGAAAAAGCAGTGTTACTGTTGTGTATCACTGTCTAGAAATTGTTGTGTCTGAGAGTTGTCTTCTTGTTGTTGGGAACCACCTTCACGGAAGTCCTCACCAAATTTTAAGATAGCATAAACACGCAATGAAGCACCGTTATTAGAACCTGAGTAAGTATTTGTTCCTGTAGATGAACTGGTACTTCCCGATGTTGCACCACCAATGCCAGCAAATCGGTAATCGAGGTCTGCCGCTACAGCAAAGTAACGACCAAAGTTAAGGTTGACCCCTACTGCAGGAGCGATACCTGCTTCAAAATTTAGCTCAGTGACTGAATCGTTACCAACAGAATATGTTTGCTTGTTGTATCCAAGGTTGATACGTGGACCTACCCATAAACGTACCAACTCTGTTCTAAATACGCCAAAACCAAAAGTTTGAACGATTTGAAATCGACTCATATCACAACCGTTGCCTTTACAACTACCAGAATATCCATTTGCTGAGATTGTGTCTATAGTACGTGTCATCCATTCTAGGCCCAGACGATAGTTAAAAAGGTTGTCTTTACCGAGGTTACTGTCATACGTTAGTCCAAAACCTACTGCAGAGTTATAATCAGTGGTTTTATCATACTTCTTACCATCCAACAAACCTCCGTCAGGTGTTACGGTAACCTTTTCCGTACTTCCCAAATCAATTGGCACATAAAGACCAATTCCACCTGCACTAAGAACTGCTGGTGTTGCTAATAGCAATGCAACTGCTAAGTTTCTAAATATTTTCATTTTCACTCCTGAAATTTTAATGCGAAATTATAACCTTATTGATATATGTATATACTTAATAGATTTATATTACTTATCACTGTTTTTCACATTAATATTGAGTTTATATCCCATGCCTGAGATGTTTTCTATGACATTATCTGGGAGTTTTTTTCGAAGTCCTCTGACCAGTGAGCGAATGGCGTCAGAACTCATACCTTCATAAGGCCAGATGGCGTCTTCTATCTCTTGGTAAGAGAGCGGGCGTTTAAAGTGGTGGGCTAGAAGGTCAAGAAACAAGAGTTCATTTTTCGTGAGTTTTATGACTTCACCTCTGTTTGTTATACTCTGTGTATAGGCATTGTACTCACAGGTTTCAGTTAGTTTGAGGCTAAATTTACTCTGATCTTTGATCTTCTCTACAGACTGACTGAGGGCATTTAGGAGTTTCTCTTTTGTGATGGGTTTGACCATATATTTTACAAGGTTCAACTCTACTGCTTGCATCAGGTACTCTGTGTCAGTGTAGGCAGTTGCAATAATAATCTGTACATCTTGGTCTTTTGAACGAATGTAGCGTGCCATGTCAAGACCGTTAAGTCTTGGCATACTGATATCGGTGATGATGATGTCAGGTTTCTCTTCTGCCCAGACTTTAATAGCCTCTTTACCGTCACCTGCTTCTAAGACTTCTTTAGTGATACGTTTAAGATATTCTACTGCATTACGGCGGACATCTTCTTCATCTTCAACATATAATATTCTGAGGTCTTTAAGCAGCTCTTTTTGCAAATCTATTCCTTTTACGTCATTCCTGCGAAGGCAGGAATCTACACATTGTGATTTTCAAGTAATAGTAACTCGTGGATTCCCGCCTGCGCAGGAATGACATGAATATAAATTTACAGAGAAAGTCTCATGAGCAGATAAATAACTATTTACTTAATAAAACTTATTATATCATTGCAATATGAAAAAACAGAAACAATTAATGACACAATTTCTTTATGAGAAAACATGGACACAAGTGAGTGAGACAGAAGCTATTCGTCTTATAGATGATGAGATGAAAATGGGCGATGGCAAAGGGACTTTAGAATACGTGAAAAGTGCTACTCAAAACGGTAAGGTTATCACAGTAGGTGAGTGCCGTTTTAAACAAGAGTAGGTGATGAACCCAAGTTTTTTACGCTTTGCGCTTATCAGTACCATCTCTTTTGGTCTGCTCTTTTTCTTTTTTAAATTGCGTCTGCATATGCCAAGTATCTGGGCGCATCTGCTTACCATTAACATTTTAGGTTTTCTCTTTTACAGTTACGACAAACTGGCCGCGCTAAAATCATGGCACAGAGTTCCCGAAAACATCTTGCATATTTTAGTCGCCATCGGCGCGACACCGGCAGCTATAGCTGCACAGCAACTTTTTTGGCATAAAACGACCAAACGCAGTTTTCAAATTGTTTTTTGGTCTATAGCACTTTTGCAGGCT
>JALSUN010000199.1 GCA_027061425.1 Helicobacteraceae bacterium | reverse complement strand
ATCACCTGGCACCTATTATCTTTTTAAATTAAATATATTTACCATCGTCCTATAAAAACCATCTTCTTATCAGTTTTTTCAATCTCGTCTATACACTTATATATCTGAATAAGACCAAATAATATTTGGCTCTGTGCCTATTAAAGGTAGGTAGCCTCAAAAAAAGTGCTAACATTATCTAAAGCCCTAAAGAAGGAGGCCAAGATAATGCGAAACAATACCTTCAGTAAACTACTGCAAACCCTTAAAAAACTAACACCACTACAAAAAGAGAAAGTAGAAGAGCTACTTCATCATGAAGATGCAGTTGATACACTTCTTACAGCCATTAAAGAGCCAAAGAAAGGTACCAGGTGATGAATCCTTCCATCTATTTTGACGCTTCTAGTCCTCGCTCTCAAATGACCACCGAAGCATCTTATTTATCATATTTGTATTCATCCGCAAAGTATTACAAAACACTCCTTAGTCAAGACACCAATTTTTTGAAAGCAGTGGAAGGATTCATCATCTGTCACCTATTCGTAATCACCAATCGTCACATGAACTATGTTTATTGGTATTAAGGTACCTATTTAAAATATCTACATCATTTATGAGTTCGTTTAGTCTATTCATTTCCAATGGCTTTATTTCAATATTAGATTCTTTAATACTAATAGCTAAGTTTTGCAAAGCTAGAACTTCTTCAATTTTTTTAGAAGTATATCTACCTTCTTTATATGTACCATCCATCCGACTTCGTCCATAATCATATTTTTCATAAATGTATAATGTAAATTTGTCGTTTTTTGAAAAATAATGAAAGTTATAATCTGCAAATTGGGTACTTATTTTTAATATACGTTGTATCGTATCATCTCTTTTTATATATTTTAAATTTACACTTACTACCGATGCAATAACATGGTTATGAATAGATAGATTTGTTTTATCCCATAATACATTGTAGAAGCACTTTTCTTTAACTTCACCAGCATGTAATATGGAAGTAATCACTACAAAAACAAATAATAATCTTCTAAAGTTTGACATAGTCATTTTCTGTATCTTCTTTTTCAATTTTAACTTTCAACTAACACATACACCCCTGTGCATGAATCACTTTTCCATCATAACTACCATCCAAGCCCTCTTGTACATCTATGTTTAGGTGGAGGGAAGAATTTAGGATGGACACATCACTCTTGCACTCTTTTAATGAGAGTTCTGGGGATTCTTTTCTCTTTCCCTTTAGCTTTCATCTGTTTGATGTAGGTGCTATAAGCTTGTTTAGCTTTTTCTTTGTCTCCTAGTTCCCAGTAGGCATCACCTATGTTGTAGTAAGCTACCGTTCGGTTTGGGTATTTTTTTAGGATTTTTTCTAAGAGGTAGATCGATTCTTTGTTGGCGCCGGTTTTTTGGAGGTAGTAGGCTATGTTGTTGTAGGTTAGGAGGGTCTTTAGAGATAGAGGGAATTTTCCAATGAGAGCTACATAGCGATTAATTCCTTTAACTATGCTCTGGTTATCACTCTTAAACCTTTTAATAAACTCTTCTAGGGTGTTTTCCATATAAAAGTTGATATTACACATATCATCTCTTTTATCTTCTGGTGGAATATGGTTTATTTTATCAAACCAATTATCACTACCTAGTTCATTCAAATCAATATTTTGCTGAACATCACATATATAACTTTTAGTGTAGTCATTTTGCCATGAACTTGTTTTGTATTCTGTTTTTGTCAAGAACCATTTGCTATCTTTAAAAGAGATAAAATACCTTATTTCATAAGAGCCTCTATCAGGAAAAAATGTATCTATTGTAAAAACATTATTTGCATCATTTAAAGCTTTTATATCATCTATGACATTACCACCATCTTCTGTAAAATTAATACTTTTTAAGACAAACGTATATTTTCCATTATTATGTAAAAAGAGATAGAGTTCATCTCCTTTATATTTTTCACTACTAATAACTTTATCTAAGACTCCATCTTTATTGATATCAATATCACGTACTAAATAATCTTCATTTTTTTCAAAATTCTCAATTTGAATATTTTTTTCTGCATAGGCAGTGCTAAAAACCAGCATTAAGATCAAAAGACTATTTTTTATTTTCACAAGCTGATTCACAATTGAATATCTCCTTTTTAACCTCTTACTCCACAAAAAATTTACATAATTGTATCATCTTTAGGAGATGAATCAAGCCAACTTCTTATCCTAGATTTTAGGCAATTATAAGTTGTAAAAGTATATTGTTAAAACAAACGTTATCTGTGTTTTTAAAGGATTTTATATCAAATATCTAACAACTTTATTGATTTTATTAGTCGCAGCAATCTTCTCTTCTCTTAATGCTGAAATTCTTATATATAAAGGGAGTCTTGGGAACACCCCGATAAAATTTTTCATTGATGCTCCATCTACAGATACTCAGGACATAGATGCTTTTTATGTTTACACCAAGTATAATACACCCATCATTCTCTCGGGTGAATATAAAAATAATATACTAAGCTGTTATGAAAAAGATAGCAAAAACAATTTAAAAGCTACTCTTAAATTTCACAACTATAATAAAGAGAAAAAAAGTATAAATGGCTTTTGGATAGATAAGAAACACTCTAAAAAAATAGCTATTAAATTAAACAGAGTGAAAGGTATTTCATTGTATTCCGATTTTGGCACAAATGAAGTTGAACTCATGCAAGCACATTCCCTTAAAAAATATTATTTCAAGGTAGTTCTAAGCAATCCCAATAAATCATACTATCCTTCAGTAACAAAAGTGAATATCTATTCTAAAAAAAGCAATAAACTGTTTCAAAGCTTTAATGTAGCAGCACAACCAATGGATTTTATAAGTATTGAACTCGGTGATTTTAACTTTGATGGATACCAAGATTTTTCTTTATTTGAGGCAAGTTATGCTGGACCTAATACTTCTTCGTTGTATTTTTTATATAATCCAGTAACAAAAAAGTATTTTCTAAGTGATATAAGTGGTGTGAGTTTAGAATTTGATCACGCTTCAAAAACTATTACGTCCACTAACTCTTCCCAAGCAGGTCGAACTATAACTAGTGAAGCATATAAAGTTAAAAACAACCATATGAAACTCATCTCAGCAGAGTGTCTCAAATATGATGACAACAAAGGTGACTATCAAAGTTACGACATTAAAGAATGTTGGTAATAAGTATGAGGAAAAAAGCTATAATACTCCCTACTTTTTTACAAACATCAAACGCATACGTCTTATAAACAAGGTCGCTAAAGCTACTGCCAAGATTTTAAAGTCTATCTCACTTCCCATATGAAGGGCTGCAAAAGCGTCACTCTGAGTAGCTTGAGCACCCTCTTTTTGAAGTGCCATAATTTCTGGTGTATAGACACCGCTGAACATTAAAGTAGTTGCGATAATAAAAAAAGCAGCTATCATCGCAATGTTGTCACGGCGCCCTCTTTTGTACTCGTTGCCCTCAAAGGCAAAAACCACAATGGCAAAAAATCCAAGGAAGTAACTAAAACGTCTAAAGATTTCTGTCATCAAGAGGCCTTGGTCATAATGTGTTAGCATCGTACCTGCTAAAAAATTGTTTGAGTGAAATATGGTCGCTGCTACAAAAATGCCTAACACTACTACTGCACCAAGTGTCA
Organism: Helicobacteraceae bacterium; assembly: GCA_027061425.1. Classification (GTDB taxonomy): domain Bacteria; phylum Campylobacterota; class Campylobacteria; order Campylobacterales; family Sulfurimonadaceae; genus Sulfonitrofixus. The sequence goes on along the minus strand of JALSUN010000199.1, from coordinate 19,194 downwards.
TCGCTGTTAATAATAGATAAAGTGAAATACTCCACTGTTTTGCTGTCATGTTTTTTCCTTTTTTATCCTTCTGCAGAAAGAGAAGGAATCTTATATTTTATATATTTTTTTCTAACGTTAATACAAACCCACGGTCATGTCCTGAAAGGTCTTTGTAAAACTCTAATGATGTGTACTCACCGTCAAGATAACGCGCTACCTTCTCTTTTTGGTCATACCCCATTTCACAGGCGAACATAGGAATGGCCCGAGAAGAGGTCTCATCTAACAGTTTCTGGATGATCTCGTCACCGATAGAGCCTCCAAAAAGTGCCAAGTCAGGCTCATAGTCCAAGTTACTCTCTAACGGTTCATCATCCGCGATATAGGGAGGGTTTGAGACCAGAAGGTCTATCTTTTCCGTCACTGTGTCAAGCAGGTTACCCTCTCTTAACGCTATGCGTTCACTTAAACTAAACAACTCCATATTTCTACGCGCTACTTGAAGTGCATCTTGACTGATATCTACCGCTATAATCTTCGCTTTGGGCAGATGCTGTGCCAAAAGGATTGAGATAATACCACTACCTACACCGACCTCAACAATGGTCAGCGTACTCTCAGCATCTACCCTTTTTAAGACCTCATCAATAAGGAGTTCTGTTTCAGGTCGCGGTATGAGCGCACCCTCTTTTATGAAAAACTCTTGAGAGTAGAAGCTTACCTTGTTGGTAATGTACTCTAAAGGCTCATTCTTTTGACGTCTTGTTACCCAAGTTTTAAGACCATCAGCATCTGCTACCGTGTCCAATGCATGAGACATGAGCCAGAGTTCATCCTTGTTAAGATAGGCCATCAGTAAAAGTTGCGCCTCTCGTCTTGGACGCTCCACGACACCCTGCAGGGCCTCAGTAATATGCCCTAACCAAGCCTCAACTGTTAGTCTATGGATGGGAAACTTCCTTTTTCTGCCTCATCACCTTTGGCATTCATGTCAAATCCTAAGGCTTTCAGACGCTCCATCACAGGAGGATGGGTGTAGTAGAAAAAGATGTAAAAAGGGTGAGAGAGTGGAAAACTCTTGTTCTCACTGACCAACTTTTTCAGGGCTTCACTCAAAAAGAACTTTCCACCAAGTTCTGCACCTGTCTTGTCTGCTTCATACTCATTATGGCGACTGACAATCCCCATAATAGGCATCATGACAAAACTTAGTAGTGGCATCACCAACATGAAGAGGATTATCATGTTCGCTGGACTTTTTTGAAGTCCCATCTCCATATAGAGCGTGTCTGGCAAGTTTCCAAACAGTGCAAACATAGCAAAAAGCATCCCACCCATCAGTGCGATGTTTTTATAGATATCACCATGTTGGAAGTGGCCAAGTTCATGTCCTAGAACTGCTAACAACTCGTTGGGCGTCAACTTCTCTAAAAGGGTATCAAACAAGACCACACGCTTCGTCTTTCCCAAACCACCAAAATAAGCATTCAGACGGGCATCACGCTTGGATGCGTCTGAGATAAATACTCCCGAACTTTGAAAACCGGTCTCATCCATCAGTCGTGTTATCTGCTGGTTAAGTTCTTCATCTTCTAATGGTGTCAGATTGTCAAAAAAGAGTGCTCTTAAGGTTGGAAAGAACATATTTAAAAGAACAATAACACCAAAAATAAAGGCAAAACTCCAGAGCCACCATAAGGTAGTTGAGGCGATAATAAAGTAGATACCCCAGACGATCAAGGCACCAAAGATTATGATCAACCCAGTAGAGACCAGTGTGTCTTTAACATACTGCGCCATACTAGAGCGGTTGAAGCCAAACTTCTCATCGAGTATAAACTTCTCGTAATACTCGACAGGCAAAGTGATGAGACCATTGATTAAGATAAAGGTGAGTACCGCCAGCACAGTAGAGAGTGCTGGATCATACACCATAAAGGTCTCTTCTATCCATCTCATGCCAAAACGCATCCACACTAAAAAGACCATAAAGTCTAAAAGCGTAGAGAACATTGCCATCTTCTCTTTTGCTACAGCGTAATTCCCTGCTTTTAAAAACTCAGCAGCACTCATCAAAATTGCATTTTGACGTTTGGCTTGGTTGATGTAACCTATCTGCATCACACTCACATAGATTTTGATAAAGACATAAAGTGTATAGATAGCAATGATTGCTGTTAACATGAAGACCCTTGGATTTTTTTTGCGTTATTGTAGCGTAATACTACTCAACAGATTTTGTTAAAGGGACTGTTTTAATCACATCGCCCGTAGGAATAGTATCTGTTGGTACGAAGTATGCTCTTGCGACTACGTAAATCGAGCCTATAATCAACCCTGCAATGATAACCGCCCAGACGATCCGCTTTTTTTCACCTCTTAAATGGTCATAATCACCAATCTCTTCTAATCTTGGTTCGCTCATAAACTGCTCCTTGTGTAATAATGATAGAAGGTTACTACTACTTTCATAGTAAACCCGTCAGGAGAAAAAGTTAACCTGACGTCTTAAGTTTACTTTTTATATAGTTTTATCGTCAAGCTACTCTATACTGTCTATTTTTAATCCATTTTAACTATAATACCCGCATGAATGACTTTATCCCCGAGATAGAACCTACTCCCAGCTTCACAAGTACCCGTTGTCAATGGCTTGTAAAGATCGTTGCCTTTAAACTCACCTTTATGCCCCTTATTTTGACGGTTTTAGTTGCGTTGTGGGTGGACTACTTTTATGCGATAGCCACTTTGTTGCTGAGTTATCTTGTCACGGGTATCATACGCTCTTATATGCGCAACAACTCCATCCCCAAAGCCCAGCAAGAGTATGCCTACACCAATGCTGCCATAGCGGCATGGTTTCTCTACCGCACCTACTGTTTTGGTGATAAAAAGTAGTGTTAACACTTCAAAAAGTCCTCGACTTTTCTACACCACAACTGGCCATCTATAGAGAGCTTAGAGACCGTGCCTTTAGAGAGGACAACAGTTTCATCGCTGACTCGCCTAAAGTGGTCAACCTTCTGCTACAAAGTGATGTCAAGGTTGTTAGTATCCTCGCCACCGCAGAGTATTATGAACAGTATCAAGAGCTCATTCTTAACAGAGAAGAGCGCATTATCTGTTATGTTGCGACCAAAAAGGAGCTTGAGAGCATCGTCGGACATAAGATCCACCACAACTGCATGTTACATGGGATTCGTCCTGAGATGACACCCCTTCATGAGATGGGCAACCAGATCATTATGCTTGATGAGATCAGCTCTAGTGAGAACATCGGCTCCATCGCACGCAGTGCTGCAGCACTTGGTGTCAACTCATACTTACTTCCAAAACAAGGTCCCCACCCTTTTAACCGCAGGGCATTACGGGTCTCTATGGGTCTGGCTTCACGTCTTAAAACCCATCAATATGATGATATTTTTGAGACTTTGGCATGGTTGAAAAAGGCAGGCTATACTATATATGGTGCGGAAGTTGCTCCCGATGCTATTGCGCTATCAAAAGTAAAAGTACCCTCTAAATGGGTTCTATTAATGGGGCATGAAGGTAAAGGTCTCTCCCAAGAGGTGCTTGATGCTTGTGATGATGCTGTTGAGATAGAGATGCAAGAAGATATTAAAAGTTTCAATGTTGCAGTGGCCGCCTCTATCATCTTATATACATTTTTAAACACCGCAACTACATAGCGGCTTTATGGTCGTTGATCGCTTCGAAGTCTAAAGCTTGGTTGGACATACCATGCACCAAGCTATAACAGAGTGTTTCAAACAGTTTTTTCACTAAAAGTTCAGACTGCTCTTCCTCTTCAGCGTTAATGATACCCAAGTAAATTTTCTGCGTAAAGTACTGCATTTCAAACTTGCTTAACAAATTAGATGCTGCTTTTATGCCCTGTTCCTGATCATTAAACGCAAAGATAACAACAGCTACATGCTCGTCAAGAGGAACATAAGCATCAGTCTCTCTAATAATTTGAGAGAAACCACTCATATCAATAGCTTCTACAGTCGCACCGACCGCCAAGGTATACCCAACATTATAACGCTCTTTTTGGTACTTAAAAGGAGACAGAGCTTTTAGAATTTTCTCTTCATAACTGTTAAGATTTTCGCGTATCATGTTTACTAATTTTTTTGGCATCTGTAATCCTTTAACCAATTTGTCATAGTATACTTAAAAATAGTGTGATAATTATGTGATGACAAAGAATATGCATGCTAAAGCCCTTCTCTGATAAAATGTTACACATTAAAATAATTGAGTATTTATGGCACTGATAGACTTATTGAACGTACACAAACATTATGACCTCCAAAAGATTCTTGTAGATGTCAACTTCCATGTTGATACCGGCGAACGCATCGTTATTGTTGGTAAAAACGGTAGTGGTAAATCCACCCTGATGAAAGCAGTTTCTGGTGTTTTGACACTAGACGATGGCAGACGTATTACCAAACAAGACCTTGAGATCAAGATGCTTGACCAAGTACCTAAGTTTCGTGAAGATGATACTGTCAGACAAGCGGTGGAACGTGGTCTTCAAGAGCTTTATGATGCTAAAAATCGTTTTGACATTCTATCTCTTGAACTCGCTGAAAAGTTTGATGATAAAGAGTTACTAAAAGAGCATTCAGACCTCTCTAACTACCTCGACCATCACAGTGCATGGAACTTAGATGACAAGATAGAACGTATTTTGGTGCATTTTCAACTCAAACACATGGAGGACAAGGCAGTCGCCATCTTGAGTGGTGGAGAGCAACGTCGTGTGGCGCTTGCAGGACTATTGCTACAAAAGCCTGATGTACTCCTGCTCGATGAGCCGACCAACCACCTTGATGTTTATATGGTGGAGTTTTTAGAAGAGCTTATTTTAAAAGAGAACTACACCTTAGTCTTTATCTCACATGATCGCTACTTCATCGACCAGATTGCGACACGTACCATAGAGGTAGAAGATGGAAAACTTCGAGAATATCGTGGGGGTTACTCCAACTATCTAGAACAAAAAGCAGAGTATTTGCGCACACTTCAAAAACAGCATGACAACCTACTTGGGCACTTGAAAACTGAAAATGAGTGGTTTGCAAGAGGGGTTAGGGCCCGTTTGAAACGTAATGAAGGGCGTAAAGAGCGTCTCATGCAACTACGTGATGCCGCCAAGACCAACCCTGCTATGATACGTAAAATGCAAGTTGAGATACAGCGTGAAGCCAAACACTTTAACCGTGATAAAAGTGTCAACAAGCAGAAGATGCTTTTTGAGGTTAACAACCTTGAAGTCCAACTCGGTGACAAACTGCTCATAAAAGGCTTCACTACCAGAATCTTACAAAAAGATGTTATCGCAATCGTCGGTCCCAATGGTACAGGAAAGTCAACACTACTTAAAGTCTTGCTTGGACGGATTGCACCTACAGGTGGTGAGGTCAAACAAGGTGAGTTTTCCATCGGCTATTTTGACCAGCATCGAGAACTGCTTGATGACTCTAAAAACCTCATAGAGACCTTCTGTCCCAATGGTGGAGACCGCGTGGTGGTCAGAGGTTCTAACATGCATGTTTATGGTTATCTTAAAAACTTTCTCTTCCCACGAGAGTTTCTGGACAAGAAAATAGGCACACTCAGTGGTGGAGAGAAAAACCGCGTGGCGCTCGCCCTACTCTTTACTAAAAATGTGGACTGTCTCATTTTAGATGAACCGACTAACGACTTGGACATCCCAACCATCAACATCTTAGAAGAGCAGTTACAAAACTTTGCAGGTGCTGTCATACTGGTCAGTCATGACCGTTTTTTTGTTGACAAAATCTCTAAAAAGCTCTTTGTCTTTAAAAACCATGATGGTCTTGTAGAGGAGGAGTACCAACGCTACTCTGAGTACCTTGAAAATGAAAAAGAGATGCGTGAGATAGAAGGTATCGTTCAAGAGGCAGAAAAAAGCAGACCTGTAAAGGCAGTTGCACAAGAGAAGCCTAAAGCACTCAGGCTCTCTTATAAAGAGAAACAGCTTCTTGAACACCTGCCCCAAGAGATAGAAAAGCTAGAAGAGGAGATGGAGAGCGTTAATAATTGTCTTGCAGATCCCAAATGCTATGAAGAGAAAGGGATCACTGTAGTAGCAGATACCCTGACAAAACTTGAGACACTTTATGAGCAGAAGGTAGAGATGCTTTTAGAGGTAGAAGAGAAGCAAGAGGCCATAGAGGCTGACAAAGCCTAATGCAGTGCAAACTCTGTGAAGGGGCGTGTCTCTCGTTTTATGATGAGTATATGTCATGTGAGACCTACCACTGTAAAACTTGCGACTTTATGTTTAAAGACCAAAAGCATATCGTAGACACCGCCCAAGAGTTAAAAGTCTATCAACAACACAACAACAGTGAAGAGAATCTCGGGTATGTTCAGATGTTTGAAGACTTTATGCAACAGACTTTTATGCCATACCAAGATAAGATCAAAGATGTTTTAGACTTTGGTTCGGGCCCTACGCCTGTCTTAGCTTCGCTACTTGCTAAAAAAGGATTTCGTACTGATCATTATGACAAATTTTTTGCTCCTGAAAAATGTTATGAAGAGAAGACTTATGATCTCATCACCTCCACCGAAGTCATAGAACATATCTACGATGTTCATGAGGTGATGGATCTCTTTTACAGGCATCTGCGTCAAGGTGGATTTTTAGCGCTTATGACACAATTTCACCCCACTTCACAAGAGGCTTACTTAAAATGGTGGTACAGAAGAGACCCCACTCACATCTCTTTTTTCACACCAAAGACATTTCAAGTACTGGCTAAAGAGCATGGTTTTATGTTACTTTTTAATGATAATAAGAAACTTATACTCCTACAAAAAAAGTAATATCAATAAACAACTAATAATGTGCTAAAATGACGAAAAATATCATATGGGCACCCCACAAGGATTATAGATGGCAGAGACAACATCAGTCGGTCTTCAATTTAGAGAAGCTCTTTTAGAGTACAGTATTAAACATCAGACAGATGACGGGATCTGTGGTATCAAGATTGACCTACGCTCACAAAACATTGATCTGATCGTAGGTATAAAGTTTGTTGATGGTGAATCAAACTTTGCTGTGTGTACTGCAGGGCGTAACTGCGAAAGTGCAGATGAAGATGCATTTGAGCTACTTAGTGATGCCCTTAAAACTATTGGTGTTGAGAGTAAAAGTGGTTCTGCCATTATGATCAAGCGTAACGCTCAAATCGTCACAACTACTGAAGGGTGTGAAACCATAGAAGAGGGTGCCCAGATGCCTGAGACGCCTGTACCTGAAGAAACACCAAAAAAACGTGGTGGACTTTTTGGACTCTTCTCTAAAAAATAACCTCTAAGCAGTTCCATCTGCTTACTTCTCGTAATCCACAACCTTACTTTGTGTGGTCACCTCTTTAATAAAAGCAACCACTTCTAAATGTGCGGGATGCACAGCGTAACTGCTTAAAGCCTCTTTATCCTCAAATGTTGAGATAAGAGAGAGGTCCATCGCACGTTCACTGCCATTAAAGTCAATACCCACTTCCATACTCTTTAGTGTTGGCACCTTAGTAAGCAGTGCCTCTAACATATCTCTCGTCTTGGCAATATTTTCGCGCTTATTTTCCTCTTTGAAATCAAACATTACAATATGAACTATCATCTTTTTTCCTTTTATAAACTGAGTCTTTGACTCTTCTTTTTTGCTATAACAATATCTTCTGCTATGGCCTCTTTTAACAACTCCAGAGTCTCAAACTTTTGATTGTTTCGAATAAACGCCACAAAAGAGAGTTCTATCTTCTCCACATCTTCCACAGTCACATCTAAAAGGTGACTCTCCACTGCAAAAGTACCATCAGTTGACACCCTATGGCCAATAAAACTCACAGCAGGGTTAAAGTGCTCTTCATCATTAACGCGTACAAGAGAGGCATAAACACCCTCTTTAGGGAGAAGATAACCACTTACATCAATATTTACAGTCGCAAAAAGTTCTTTTTTTCCCAACCCCTGCCCACTGATATGTTTTCCAACAACACTGTAGTTATAACCCAAAAATCGATTAGCCCCTAAGATATCACCTATCTGAAGTTTCGCACGAATCTTATGCGAGTGAACCGAATCACCATCTATTTTAACCTCATCAACCACCTCTACCTCACCTTTAAAGAGTTGGCGCAGATCATCAAAACTGTATTTGCGATCTTTTCCAAAATGAAAGTCATAGCCCACAACGATCTTCGCTAAAGCAGGAAAATCAGCAGACAACTTGGCTACAAATCCTTCACCATCTAAATGACGGATTGTCTCTAATTCATAATAGTAGAGGGGAAGATCGGTATGAAATGCACGACTCTGTTTAGGTGTCAGGTTGGCATAACCTGTCTCGATCACAACAACAGCACCTCCCTCACCCAGGCGTTCAAACAGTTTTTGATGCCCAACATGCATTCCATCAAAGCCACCTATAGCTATAGCATTAACATTTTTCAAAACAGTAACACTCCTCTTGGTTTCCCTCTTTACCACTGATGCTTGCAGGTTCATGATGTAGGGTTTTCCATCCTAGTGCCCTAGTAGCTTCTTCAAACTTCATCTGCGTGTCGTGGATGAGAGAGGCATCTAACACCACCCCTTTGCTGTCACGTTTGGCATCTTTACCCACCTCAAATTGTGGTTTAAAAAGTAAAATGATATAACGACTGCTTAAAGCATCCACTGCCTCCAAGATATGGTGAAGAGAGATAAAAGAGACATCACTAGTAATGAGTTCAAACTGCTTTTGGGTGGGATAGTCTCTAATGTCCATCTTTTCAAAATTAATCACACGACGATCATTAGCTAAGGAAGTATGTAACTGTCCGCTTCCGACATCAACACAGGTAACGCTCTTCGCACCCTCTTCCAAAAGTATCTGCGTAAATCCACCCGTACTTGCCCCCACATCCAAGGCATCCATACCTTTGACACTAAAAGGAAGTGTTGGTAAAAAGTCTTTCAATTTTTTAGCAGCGCGTGAGACATAGATCTTCTCATCTGTCAGTGCTACCTCTGCATTGCCTACTTTAAAAGCAGGTTTTGTAATTGTTTTTCCATCTACACTCACCTTCTCTGCCTTGATGAGTGACTGCGCCTTTGTTCGTGAGTCCACAAACCCTTTTTCTACCATGTATTGGTCTAATCGTATCAAAACTGTACCTCTATATTTGCATATGCAGCATCTGCTCTCATATGATATCTGTCAAAATTATACTCTTCTTTGCCATTGGCATCTTTGCTCTGATAATTGTCATCAAGTGTAAAGAAGTAGCGTCGGTACCCTATGTTTAATGTCAACCACTCTAAAGCACGAAAACCCACCCCCAAATCTGCTCTAAGAGAGCCTGCTTTATCGTCTTGGAACTTGTCGTTAAGGGTCTCTTTCCATAAAACGACCCCCGCACCAAATGCAGCATAGAGATCGATGCGATCTCTCCAGAATGCATAATGTGCTTTTGCCGCTGCATCAGCAAAATAGAGTTCTGTCATATTCTCATTATCTGGGTTCGTAAAGGGAGTAAAGTAGTCTAAACCCAGCTCCACAGAGAGATACTTGTTAATAAAAGCCCCACCAATAAGGTTGATGTTACTACCATGATTTAGATTTGAAGCGTCCATACGACCATCATCAATAAAGCTTGTGTAACCACCACCAAGTGATATATAAGGTCCCGTTCTGTCTAATGACTCACCCATAAGGGCTATACAGAAAAAAAAAGGCAGAAGGTAAAGACGTATCATACTAACATCTCACGCATCTTCTCTTCAGTGATACAGGTCACACCCAAGTCCATCGCTTTATCATACTTACTTCCCGCATCTTCTCCATACACCAGATAGTCTGTTTTTTTAGAGACTGACCCAGAGACCTTAGCCCCAAGATCTTCTAACATCACTTTAATCACACCACGAGAGACACTCATGCTACCCGTCAAAACAACCACCTTGCCTTTAAAAGGGTTTTCTGCCACTTCTACCTTAGGTGCGGGAGCTTTTGGAGAGAGAATCTCCTGTAACTCTAGCACTACTTCTCTGTTGACTCTGACAAACTCTAAAAGAGAGTTGGCCATCTCCTCCCCAATGCCATCAATAGCGACTATAGCCTCTTTATCTGCACTCATAAAATCCAAACCAAAGGCATTGCAGAGACTTTTTGAGGCTACCTCTCCAATATGTTCTATCCCTAAAGCATTAATAAAACGCCAACATTCACACCCTTTAGCACCATGTATCGCATCTATAAGCTTTTGACTTTTACGCTCTTTAAAGCCCTCAAGTGCCAAGAGTTGTTCGAGTGTTAAACCAAACAGGTCAAGTACATTTTTGATGAGACCTTCGCTGTAGAGTGTTTCTACAATTTTATCACCAAGACCATCGATGTTAAGACAAGGTTTTGAAGCAAAATAGATAATGGCATTCACTACCCTTGCACTACAAGTAAGGTTCTGACACTTGGTCAAGGCACCTTCGTCAAGGAGTTCGCTTTCACAAACGGGGCAAGATGTTGGTCTCACATAAGGTTGCTGCGAGCCATCACGCTCTTGGGAAATCACCTTGACAATCTTAGGGATGACATCTCCCGAACGCAATATGATGACCTTATCACCAATACGGATATCTTTTCTATCGATCTCATCAAAATTGTGCAGTGAAGCACGTTCTACCACCACACCTTCTATCTGTGTTGGTTCTACTATGGCTACTGGCGTTACCGCACCACTGCGTCCTACTTGAAGCACTATATCTTTAAGTGTTGTAATCTTTTCAACCGCTGGAAATTTATAAGCAACCGCCCAACGGGGAACTTTAACGGTGTATCCCATTTCGAGTTGCGCCTCGATCTGATTAACCTTAATGACCATACCATCAAGCATCATGTCATAACCCTCACGTTCAGACTTCATCTGCTCATAAATGGTCTCTATAGCTTCAAAACCCTCTGCGAGTTCACGACGGGGTGGCGCGCGAAAGCCCCAACTATAAACCATCTCCATCCGTCTGTTCAAAAGTGGTTCTTCCAAAGTATTTTCACCAATACCATAAGGCAAAAATACCAAGTTACGTTTGGCTGTGATTTGAGGGTCAAGTTGACGTAGTGAACCAGCAGCAGCATTTCTAGGGTTGGCAAAGAGTGATTCTCCTGCTTTAGAACGTGTTACATTAATTTTTTCAAATTCATCTTTAAAAATGACTACTTCACCGCGTATCTCTATCTTCTCTTCATACTCTATATGCAGAGGGATGCTCTGTATGGTCTTTGCGTTTTGAGTCACATCTTCACCCACAACACCATCACCACGCGTAATCGCTTGAAGTAAAACACCCTTTTCATAGATGAGATTAAGACTTGCACCATCATATTTTGGCTCACAGTAAAAGCTGATGTTATCTACCAGTTTTCCAGTTTTTTGTAACCATTTTTGAAGTTCTTGTGCATTAAAAATATCTTCCAGTGACCACATACGACTTGGGTGTGCTGCCTTAGTAAACTTGTCTAGAGGTACACCTCCTACACGCTGTGTTGGAGAGTTGGATAGAATGGCTTCTTCATGAGTCGCCTCAAAAGCCAGTACTTTATGATAAAGCGTGTCATACACTTCATCTGTAGTAATAGGATCATCCAGAACATAGTAGTAATGGGCATAACGGTTTAAAGTCTGTACTGCTTTTTTATATGCTTCAACAGTCATCAATCCTCACTTTTGGTTTCAAATTCGGTTTTGTTAATAATACTTGGAGTCTCACTTCTTTTAAAAACAGCATATGACTCATCCGTCAGCTGTCCCATAACGCGGTCATATTCTTTGAGTTGTACATCTTGAAAAGAGAGTGTTGTAATATCATTGAAGGTGAACATCATCGTATCATTATCTTCTATGACACTTAACTCTTTTTTGAGCATTAAATAGATGCGAGTACCTTCTTGTGTTTTCAAAGAGAGCTTTACCGGTGTATCCTCTTCAAATGCTAAAAAATCCAACTTTTCAGCAAAAGAACCCTGGGTTTTTAAGAATGTATTTAACTCTATTTTTCGCTCTAGAAAGTACATAAGTTCAGCCTCTTTGACTTTAAGGTCTTCAAGTTCTTCAGTCTCAAACAACTTCTCAAAAGCAACATTATAAAAAGAGACATGACGTCCATTACAGATAACGACAGGGTTGGGTGAGCAGGTAGTCATCGCCTTAAACAGTGCTTCTCGCTCTTTTTTCACTGTACTTGCAAGCTCTTGTTGCTGACAAGCTAGTGAGATACGACGGTTTTCTACCTCATTGACTACCTTATGTAGTGTTGAAAGCAGTTGTGGAAAAAGAATCGGTTTTAAAACATAATAGTTTATCCCCGTATTAATAGCCTGCATAAGATAAGAGCTGTTAGAGTAAGCAGATATCACTACAATAGGCACCTCTGCATTGATCTCTTTAATCTTTTGTGACATTTCTAGACCATTTAAGTCAGGCATCTCTATATCTGTGATAACCACATCATACTGATGCGAAGAGAACTTCATAAGACCCTCCGCACCAGTACGCGCAGTAGCAACACTTTTAAAGATCTTTTCAAATATAATCGTATTTTCGCGTAAAATAGAGCTGTCATCTTCCACATAAAGAATGTCAAATTTAGAACCCAGGCGAATAACATTTTGTAAGTTTTCCATAATCACTCCTACAGTCTCACTATTTTAGCACCAAAACCACCCATATGTTGTGGTGCATCATCAAAAGATTTCACTTTAGGGTGGGCGATCAGAAAGTTTTTAACCGCATAGGAGAGTTTCCCCGTACCAATACCATGATAGACGATCACCTCATCCCAACCCTCGATAAGCGCATCAGAGAGGAATTTGTCAAGACGTTCGTTTGCCTCTTCTGCACGCAGACCATGAAGGTCAAGTTTGAGACCGCTGCGGCGTTCTACTTTATGACTGACCTGCGTTTTTGTTTTTTTCTTAGGAGGGTTTCCTGAAGGTTTAAGATCGCTACGTTTCACTCGCAGACGCATTCCCTCCACTTCTATCATCGCCTCTTTAGCTTTAAGAGAGATAATAGTACCACGATTTTTACGATACTTGACAAAATCGCCTACCTTAAACTCATGCACTACCTCAGCTACTTTTTTCTCTTGAAGCTTAGGTAAGGCACTGTTGGCTTCATTCATCTTTTTATGCACACTTTTAGTGTCACTCTGACGCGCTGCTTCTTTAGCCTTAGAGATAGACGCTTCATAACTTTTATGAAGTGCTTGACGTTCACACTCCAAAGTGACATTAAGTGCCTCTTTTTGTGCTTGTAACGCCTGTTCTTCTTGACGTACAGTTTCAAGTTTCTCTTCTAAAAGCACCTGCTTCTTTTTGAGATCACGTTCAAGCTCTGCACCCCTCTCTATCAAGAGGTTGAGCTTCTCGTGGTTTTCACCATAAACTGTTTTTGCTTGCGTCACCACCTTGTTGGTAATCCCATAACGCAGCGCTGTCTCAAAGGCGTAAGATTTGCCTATAATACCCTGTAAAAACTCATAAGTAGGCTGACGGGCTTCTTCATCATATATAGCCGCCATCAAAGAGACATCATCTCTATCTGCCATTAATGAAGCAAGACGTTTGTGGTGAGTGGTCACAATGATTTTCTGACCCTTGGCTATGAGCTCGTCCAAGATCACTTTAAAGAGTGCTGCCGCCTCATCACTATCGGTTCCAAGTTCTATCTCATCCACACCTATCAGTGCATCATGCTGTGAAAAAAGTTGCGAAAACTGCTGCATACGTCCAGCAAAGGTTGAGATGTCATTTTTCACATTTTGTGGGTCATCTATAATGGCTTCAAAACGTTTAAAATTTCCTATACTTGACTTATGAGGATTAACTTTCATCGGTATAAGATACTTCGCCATTAATGCAGCAGAGAGGATAGACTTCAGTAACATTGTCTTACCACCTGCATTAACCCCAGTAATCATCAAGACATTTTGAGAAAAGTCTACATCTACAGGTTTGGGCTTGTGAAGAGCAGGATGTTCAAAAGCTGTCAGTTTGATCACACGGTTTTTCTGCGCTTTTAAGATACTCAAACTTTTAGAACGTGCAAAATGGACACGGGCCTGATAGTGATCAAACCGTTCAAACTCTTTGTCGATGAAGATGATGAAAGGCAGAAGTTCTGAGAGTACTTTTGAGAAGCTTTTAGCATACTCATAAAACTTCACCTCTCGCATGGTCTCTATGTTTCTGATCTGGTCACGATTTTTGGAAAGACTTTCAGGTACTACATAGAAAAAACCACCACTTGTACGCCCAACAACCTGCCCTTTTAAAACATGGTTAAAACCACCACGCATCAAAAGACACTCTTCATCATTAATATAATGGACTTGAGTATCTACCAAGTACGGTGATATCTTAGAGCTAAACAAGGTGCGTTTCATCGAAGCATTAATATCGGACTTAATGACTTTAATACGTTGAGAAAGACCAAACAACTCTTCGTCTAACTCCTCATTAAAACGTCCTTCCAAGTCAAAGTATGAGGCCACTTCTTCACTAAAACGTTCGGGAATGACAATCTTATGCATCCACTCACCGATGATGCCTTCAAATGCACTGTTTTTCAGTGTATGAAAATAACGTACCACTTTAATCACTTCAAAGATCTGCTCAAAGCGTAAGACACCCTGCTTTTTAAGATGTGATGTAATGGGGCTAAATGAGTTAACACGTGGTGGTGACTTAAAAGAGAGTTTATCTAGGGCTTGGATGTAACTGTAGTGACGTTCTTGGTCACCCTCTATAAACAGAGGTTTTTCACGGCTGAAAAAGCTGTTAAAAGAGTCAATATGTCCGACTAAGTCGAGTCTCTCTATTAAGCTATTCAAACTCATTCACAACCACTTGCTGCAAAGATCTTACCACTGTCTTTAGTGTTGGCTTTAGCTATAAAGGTCTCTGTTCCAATGCTTAAAGTATAAGTCTTGTTGCTTACTTTTTGACCTTGACACTTTAAAGTATGACCTTGATTAAAATGCAAAATCGTCTCTCTAATTGCATCAGCTTTACTGTCTTGCAGGTAGTTGTAATAGATAGCACCACCGACTAGAAGTAAAACAACCACTGTCGCTTGTATTTTTTGAAGTAACTTAAGCTCGGTAAAAAAGTGCATCACTCCAAAAAAGAGTGAAACGATTAAGATCCCAAAGAGATAAGCCACTACTTCTCCCCTCGCATCTGATAGGTGATGTCACCTGCTCCAAAACCAACAATAATTCCTTCATCAACAGTCTCTATCACCTCATCATGTTTAATAAGGTTTAAGGTCTCACCGTCACGTTTGACATAGTCCATCATGCTTAAGTCGTAAGCACTAAACTCACCTTTAAAGTCTATAAACTGTTCGGCTTCACTTGCAGCCCATACCGGTAAGATAATGAGTCGGTCTGCACCTTCAAAACATTTGGTAAAGGCCTCTAAATTATCAATAGTACGTGAGTATTTATGAGGTTGCCAAATGGCAGTTACCTTTTTAACACCCTTGAGCTCAGCATAGGCTTTAACAGAACTCATCGTTGCTGCTATCTCTGTCGGATGGTGTCCGTAGTCATCTATAATAATAGTATTTTCACCTTTAGAGACGATATCAAAACGCTTTTTAATCCCTTTAAAGTGCAAGAGTTTAATGCGAATGGTCTCTACATCCATGCTCTCGAGTGCCGCTAAAATGGCTAAAGAAGCGTCTACTGCAATATGAAACCCAAAACCCCATACACTAAAACTACCATACTCTTTAAGTGTAAAAGAGGTAAACGGTTCATCATCTATCAAGATGTATTTGACAGCACTGATATCTTTACTTGGATAGAGACGGATAGCCTCATCTTCTATCGTACTTAAAAACGCATCTTCAGCATTAAGCACCCGCAATTTTGCTGAGGCGATGAACTTACGATAAGAGTTATAGAAGAGCTCATAATCGTACTTATAATACTCCATATGCTCGGGCTCGGCATTGATGACAATCGCACAGTAGGGGTTGGAGTTCAAAAAGCTGCCATCACTTTCATCTGCCTCAAAGATAAGTTGTTCACACTGATCGTCGTAACGAACATTGGAGTTAAAACCTTTGGACTCTGCGCCTATGATCGCTGAGCCCTCCATGATCGCTGCCAATATAGCCGAAGTGGTACTTTTACCATGGGCACCCGCCACGGCATAGACCTTCTGTTCATGGAGCAAATCAAGCAGCGCTTCACGACGTGCCAGTACTTTAATACCGGCTTCTTTGGCTGCAATCACTTCAGGATTATTCGCGCGAATAATCGCAGAGTGGATCACCAAGTCCTGATCTGTAATGGCTTTTTTGTTATGAGGAATGGTCACTTCAATACCCTTGCTTTGAAGGGTTTTTACAATTTTAGAGTCTGTAACATCTGAACCGGTGATCTCATGACCTTTAAAGTGCATATACTGTGCCAAACCAGAGATACCGATGCCTCCTATCCCTATGAAGTGGATCTTCACGACGCGCTGCCTCGTTCCATTGCAGACTTGGCTTCAGGCCTGAATTCTGAAATATAGAAAGTTCCAGCTGCCTGTGTCGCATCAACATCGCCAATAGTAGCAATGAACATCTCAAGGTTGATCCCAGCATCTGCACCGATCTTATGGGCATTCATCGCCGTTTTGAAACGTTCATCTTCTGTGAGGCCTGCCAAGATCTCAAAAAGTGCTGAAGCGTCACGGTTCTTACCGGCGCTGTAGTGTTCCATAGCGTATTCATAAAGTGCACGCAGTGTTGCAAAGTCCTCGACCTCACTCATCTCCATAGTACGTGCCGCTTCAAGTGTATTGGTCAGATTTTCAAGGGCCAAGTCCAAAATGTTGGCATAAAAAGCGATCAAGTCACGTTCTTCAGTCAGTGTCTCCTGGGCTTCACCTTCAAGTACATAGAGTCCTGCAATACTGCCTTCTGCTTGTGCTTTTAAAACTTTCTCTTTTAATATCTCACTCATTTTACATCCCTTTTTAATGCTTCTTTTATACGCATCAATGCTATTTTTGTCTTTTCTACACTCTCTACCAAGGCAATACGCAGGTAGTTTTCACCTGGGTTTTGACCGTTGTCATCAGTTCTGGCCAAGAACACTCCTGGCAGAACCTTGACATTATAATCTTGGTAAAGTATTTTTGTCATCTCTATCGCGTTTTCTACTTTCAACCACAGATAGAAGGTCGCCTCAGGCGCTTCAATACCTAAGATCTCTTCTGCCAATTTAAAGTTGGCAGCATAGATCTCACGTGAGGCAGCAACATGAACTTCGTCATTCCAGGCTGCTGCAGCTGCTGCTTGTAGCGGAAGTGGTGACGCTGCACCTACATAGGTTCTGTACTGTGAGTACTCTTTTAAGATCTCAGCATCTCCTGCGATAAAACCACTGCGTAGCCCTGGTGCTGAAGAACGTTTAGAGATAGAGTTAATGACCAGAACATTTTTAAAGTCATCATTACCAACGTGTTTGGAAGCTTCTAAAAGAGAAGGTACAGGATTATCTGTATAGATCTCAGAGTAGCACTCATCATTAAGAAGTACAAAGTCATGTTTGAGTGCCAAACGTACCCATGCGCCCAGTTCATCAAGTGTCAGACATGAGGCTGTAGGATTATTAGGAAAGTTCAGTATTACCAAATCACAAGCTTGTAACACCTCCACATCCATTTCAGGCTTATAAGCATTCTTTTCTGTAAGGTTTAAAAAGTGCATTTTTGCCCGACTTGCAACTGCTGCACCTTCATAGATCTGATAAAAAGGATTTGTAAAAGCAATTTGAGGATTTTTAGTCTCGAAAAGAAGATATTGGGGAAAGTTAAACAGTACCTCTCTTGTACCAAAAGACGGTACCAATTCTGTAGGGTCTAAAGCAACATTAAAACGTTTTGAGACAAAAGAGAGCATCGCCTCTTTCAAGTAACTTTCACCTGCGGTTTTAGGATACTTCTTAAGGAGTGGTGCAGCCTCTTGTAAAGCCTCTTGTATAAAATCAGGTGTCTCAAACTGTGGTTCACCAATAGTAAGCACTATAGGGTTCAAGGTATCATTAGGCGTCACATCGGCCAATAGTTGTGTTAATTTCTCAAATGGATAGGGTTCAAATGTCATGTCTGCTCATATATAATAATCTCTTAGTACTCGCGATTATACCTTTTTTTTCCTATAGCCACTATTTTAGTGGAGATTGACACACTTTTTCAGTGCTTTTTGCTATACTGAAACAACGTATTATTTAAAGGTCTAAAATGAACGAATTTCCATTTTTTGAAGAGCTCTCCAATGAGGCCCAGACACTTTTACTTTCTCATGCCAAAGAGGTAAAAATGCCTAAAGGTATGGAACTTTTTGCACAAGGTGATCAGTGTAAAGAGATCTTGTTTCTGGTTGAAGGTTCGGTTAGAGTCTACCGTCTGCATGAGAGTGGTCAAGAGATCACCCTCTACTTTTTGGAAAATGGTGAGCAGTGTAACGTGAACCTCAACTCTGCCTTCACAGACACCCCCGCTATCGGTACTGCGGTCTGTGAGAGTGAAGTCGAAGGCTACCTCCTTCCTGCTGATGTTGTCAAGACCATCTACGCTGCAGAAGCACCTTATCAGCAGTTCGTCTTCTCACTTTTTGCACGGAGACTAGAAGGTATGGCAGGACTCATCGAAGATGTTCGTTTTAAAAAACTTGACCACCGTCTACTCGACTGGCTACATGAACAAGAAAAGAGTGAGATCAGCATCACTCATGAGAAACTCGCTTCTCACTTAGGTACCTCAAGAGAAGTCATTAGCCGTCTGCTCAAAGAGTTTGAACATAACGGGATTGTCAAACTACATCGTGGACGTATCGAGGTTTTATAGACCTTCATCTTCTGGTACAGACTTGTTTTCCAACTGTGCTTGATGGATCATCATCGTAGGGTAAGCGAACTCCAGGTTGTTCTCTTTTAGGATCTGCGCCACTTTAAACATCACATCTTCTTTAACTTCATACCACTCTGCCCAGACAACCGAACGGCTGAAACAGTAGATCATAATATCGATACTTGAACTGCTGAAGTTATCCAGGTTGACCATAACAGTACGTTTGATCCCCTTGAGATCTTCTTTGGATACCAGTTTCAAGAGACGATCATTGC
>JALSUN010000198.1 GCA_027061425.1 Helicobacteraceae bacterium | reverse complement strand
ACGCATACATCTGTTCAACATACAAAAAGCCTTTGGGTTCACTAGAGCCTTGAAAAGAGGGGTTACCATTATCTTTGCGCACCGTGTTGATCACTTCATCGTCTGAGAGTATCAAGGCTTTGAAAGGGGCAGACTTACTACTGTTCATATGTTCGAACTCTCTATACATCTCACTATATATCATCTGTTGCATCTCTCTATTACCACTCATACCCAGAGGTCCTGTTGTACCTAGATAACTCATCGGATCATTCGGATCGGGAAGGTCGTCTAAAAGGTTGGGATTTCCCTCGTATCCATAATGTCCAAAAAGGGCAATGGTATTAGATGCGGTGACAAAAGCCCCTTTGATGTAGTAGTACTCATTATTTGAAAATTGGGGATAGAGCATTTTTCTCTTCTCCACACGATAATCATTAGTGATAAAGATATTATGATCCACACCACTCACTACATATCCACTTTTAAAAGCAAACAGACGAGAAGCTGTAGCATAACTCGTAAGCGCCTCCTCTTTTGCATTGAGGATCAGGCGTTTTTTGACCTTAGCCTCACTGCTTAACACCACAAGCGTCTCTCTGTAAATGCTACTGCCTCCGTAGCCTTTTTTAGCATCCCTACTGATACCACTGCAAAGAATGTCTCCATTTTTTGCCACAAAAAGGGCATTGGCATTAAAGTTTTTGAGCAAGAGACGCTTTTGCTCTTTTAGCTCCTGGTCCAATATGATGATAACAGAGTTCATAGCAATAGCATCTGCTATATAAGCACTCTCAAGAACAAGAACAACGCCCTGCTCTGTTTTTTGAACATCTGAAGGAAAAAGCACATCACTCTTAAAATCTTTAGATGCCTTGAGCAGATGCATCTTTTGATCATAATGCAGAAGTGCACTCTTCATAGCAGGATGTTTGGGAGAGAGACCTGCCATGAAAGCGTCAAAATTATCTTGTGTGAACTTCTCTTTTTTAAGACTGTTAGGACGGCTATAAGTACCCAGCATATAGAAACCACCTACACCATCACTCACACTTGCTTCTATATGATTAAAGTTAGGAACACTCTCATTCCCTTCTATCACACTTTTCAGAAGGTCAGTCTCTTCAAGATGGGGTAGATAATCTACATAATCATAGTGAGGAAGTCCCTCACTTTCATACATATCTACCACTTCATACACTGTTTTCTCTTTCTTCTCTTTTTTATCCTGTTTATCTTTACTATTGTCACAAGAGACCAAGAGCAAAAGCAGTGTGAATAAGGAGATATAGAGTCTCATTTTAAGACCTCTTCTATCTGACAACTTTTAGGTGCCACCGTAACAAGCTTAATGTTGCCATCACGATAAGGAGAGTGAGCATCTTTATAAAGCAGATAAAATCTCTTTTTGTAGGAGATGATGTTTTTAAAGGCATCACCTTCCTTGTCCAAAATAGTAATAACATTTTTTTGCGTTTTAAGGTGATAACAGGAGAGTGTGGGAAAGTATGAAGATTCACCTTTTAGCTTTTTTCTCGTGTATCCAACCTCTACAACATCTTCGCCATCAAACGCCATACCTGAGGCGTACATACCTGCCACTTTGCTCAGTGATGTCATACGTCTCTCCTTGAGATCATAAGAGACAACACCACTTCCATCCATATTTTCATAGCGCATCAAAACGGTATGGGCATCAAGACGCTCGATGTCCCCAAAGCGTCCATACTCCGTATAGACCTTTGAATGTAACACATTCAGGTTAAGATCGAGATGCATAATGAGACCTCGAAAGTTTTTGTAAGCACTATAGAGTTCACCAACCACAAGCAGTGTACCGTCATCCAAAAGCGTCATATCTCTAAAACGCCCCTCAAAATAGGAAAAAACATACTCTCTTTGCATGATCATTCTATAGTTTTTGTTTACCCAGGTCAACACAAGACCATGTT
>JALSUN010000197.1 GCA_027061425.1 Helicobacteraceae bacterium | reverse complement strand
ATCTCTATGGTTAAAGTTTCCAGTACTGGTTTTGGTATTGATACTCCGGAAGATCTTGCCCGTGCAAAAGAGATCTTTTTAAAAGAGGTCTAAATGCGTTACTCTTTTTTAGTTTTTTCTCTTTTTATATTCACTGCCTGTGTTCATGACATCTCCATCGCTCCTGATATCGCAAAGGTCAAAAAAACACGTCCTGTCACCATCTATAGAACAGTAGCCTACTACATACCAAAAAAGTTGTTAGAAGAGAAGGTTGAAACACCAGGTGGCAACAGTGACACACTACGATACAGCCCATACAGAGACACAGAGGAGGCTTTTCACAAAGTACTTACAAGCGTCTTTGCAAAAGTCTATAAACTAGACACACTTGATGAAGCCAAAATAGAAAAATTGGGCATACAGTTTATTTTTATACCCAACATAGAGACCATGTCCCTCTCTAACTCTAATGTCGACTGGCAACCCACCAAGTTCAACATTATTTTAAAAGTCAAAGTTCTTAAAGCAGATCATAGCGAACTTTTCACCACATACGCAGAAGGAAAAGGGATCGCAAATTTCGGTCGTTACGAAGAAAATCCCACCTATGCAGTTGAGATCGCAACACGATCAGCATTTTTGCAACTGCAAGATGAACTTATTACTAAGCGCAAGAAGTTTAAATAAATATTATCATTACTATAACCAAATAAAATAATATGAAAAAAGCTCTTATTACAAGTCTCATTTTACTCACAACTGCAATACTTTAGCCACCCAACTGGTGAACAACTTGTTGACAAGCATTGTGCCACATACCATCTTTTGACCTCAAATTCTGGCCATCTCACCAAGGGAAAATGGGTGGAGCACCGATGTGGGCATCATCAAAAAGTGAGAGGCGCCTGCAAAACACAAGCACAACAACGTCAGTTTATCTATGATTACGCCCTATCGCCAAGTGAAGAGAAGATGCTCTTTCCTAAAGCTACTAAAGAGTACTTTGGTTTCATGCCTTCCGTGAAGAAAAACGTAAGCAGTGAAGAGATGAAAACTATTTCAGAGTTTCTTGTGAACTATCAAGCAGTTAAATAACAAGCTATTTTAGTTCTACCATAAACTCACTAGAGTGTCTTTCATGCCAATAACACTTTTTAGGCTCTCCCAAAAGGTTATTAGAGAGTCCTTGTTTACGAACAGCGCAGACAATTTTACCTCTCTTGACCAAAAGCCAAATATCATCATATAAATACGCTGACATCAAAGCCCCTTCTTTAACACTTTTTTCAACTGCTGGACCATGTGATTTTATATAATCTTCTATTTTTGAACCTTTTTTAACGTCTATAGAATTTTTAGGCTTTATAATTTGAAGGGTATGTTTTACACTAGAACACTGCTTTTTTTGACTACAGACCTTTAAACGTACAACATAATGCCCTGCACTTTTATAATAATGTTTACCATCGCGCTTTTTAGAGTAAGTCCCATCTCCATAAGACCAGTTGTATCTCTGTATCTTTCCTATTTGCACTGATGATCTATTTTTAAAGTGTACTGCTTCTCCTACCTCATAATGTTCTGAAGAGACTTTAAATCTGGCGATAGGTTTTGATGTAGGCTTGACCAAAACCACTACTTTAGAGACACCGCTGGCCTCGTTCGGGTCTGTTACTTTAAGAGAGACTGTGTACTCTCCACTTTTAGTGAACATATGAAGAGGTTGATGCTTTTGCGATGTTGATCCATCTCCAAAACTCCACAAAAACTTTAACTGCTGAGATTCATCATCTACTTGTGAGCGAAAAGCGACATTACATCTGTAGTTGGTATTTCTAGCACAGGGCTTGTAGAGCATTAAAATAGAGGGAAAGGCATTGATCTCATCTAAAAGTTTTGTCCTGTTATCATCCAGTTCGTGAAGTGAGATCGGTTGGATCTTTCGCAGTATTTCCAAATTATTATTGTAGGCTTTACTTTTCTGCAACCAATCATCTATCTTTTGCTCTTTTTTACTAAAAACGATACTGTTATTATATTCAGAAAGTACTAATTGTTGCGCGTCGTAGAGGCTTTTAAGTTCTTGCAAATATGAAGACCAGTTCTCTTGACTTATCCAGGCTCTGTAGCAATTTTCTTTCTCTTTTTGATAAGCTTGAAATTCGATTTTTAAATATAACTCTGCAGGAATCTTCTGCATTAGCTGTTCGCTGACAGCATTTTTTGCATTTTTAGCAGTCTCTTTACAGACACTCATCATAATGACAGATGTAGAGGCTGATGTAGGCATGGGCGTTTTTTTACTACTACAACCCCAAAATACAAAGAGCATCAATACAATTAAAATACGCATATATATAATATTCACTTGATATCCTCGTCTTATATAGAACCAGCCACAGCTAAAATTTGTAAGATTATGCCCTAATCTCTTAAAATATATCGTTATTGTAGGTTATACATGCCACTCTTCACATGTTTTTCATACCAACGACAATTTTTAGGATTACCCATAAGATTGGTTTTAAACTCACTCCCTTTTATACGACACTCAACCTTATTCTGTTTCACCAAGAGCCAATCATTTCCATATTGGTATGCTTTGGTGAGTACACCCTTTTTTATAATAGCCTTCTTGGCTTGTCCAAACTTTCGAACAACACGGTTATACTTACGACCATCAGTAGCAAAAACAATAGCTGGATGCACAACATCTATAGTCTCTTCTGCTGTACTGCTTAGACCCTCTTTGTTTGTCACTTTTAGACGCACTTTATAATGCCCACTTTTCATATAGGTATGTAATGGTGACTTAAGATCAGAGTGACTACCATCACCAAAATTCCAAGCGTAAGTTTTGATCTCTGATCCTTTTGCTGCAGAGAGGTTTACAAAAGATACACTCTCTTTATCAACAAAGATGTTTTTAGACATACTGAAGTCAGCAGTAGGTTTATAATGGACTTTAGGCTTAGATTTGGGTTGCGCACGAACGATGATGTTTTTACTGACTTGTGCAAACTTCTTTCCACCATCTGTAATACGCAGAGAGACCGTGTATTTTCCAGCATGCTTGTATTTGTGAATGGGATTTTTATGTTCAGATTTCTTACCGTCACCAAAATTCCAGTTATACTGAACTTTTGATGAGTCATCTTCAAAAGAGGAGACAAACACCAGTTTACACCCTACCTTAAACCTGTTTTTACACCCTTTAACGTTAAAAGTCACAACAGGTATAGCATTGATCATAGCACTTAGAGAGGCCTCTGTTTCATTGATATACATCGCATCCATAGCACTCAGAGACTTTGCTTTTTTTAACTTCTTGTTATAGCGAACAACACTTTGATAAAGACGGGTGACTTCTTTGGGCTTATTAGCATACGATATACCATCATTAAGATCTTCTATCTCACCCATGATCTCTTCATACTGCGCTTGTAACTGTTTATCATAAAGTTTAAACCCTGCCTTCGTGACCACACCTTCAACACAGTAAGCACCACGACTGTTTTTACTTTTACGTATGTATACATTTTTTGTATACAGGTGTTTAGAGGGGATGCCTACAATTTTTTCAAGAAGAACATCAACTTTGATAATGGCAGATTTTTCACTCTTTGCGCATGCAGTTTTACTTATAACCGCTTTATAAGGTCTACTTGTATTAATCTGCGTCTGAGCACTTAAAGTACCAACAGACAGAAGTAGTATGAAAACATATTTTAAAATCATAGATACCTATCAAAAATTATTGCACACATCTTTAAACAGTTAACAAAACTTTTTAAACTGTAATAGTATTTATAGCATATATGCGCCTATATTCCGATAAATATTGCTAATTACGAGGTATTTTAAAAGGGAGATAGAAGATGTTAGATATTAATAAAAATTATTTTAAAAGTTTATTTGTAGAAGGATTTTGAAAGATGCAGTGCAAGCACTGCATACAAATTTAGATGTTGTCGCGGATTGAAAGTGCTTCAATCGTTGTAAGGTAAGACGCTCTGTCTGTACGCTTAAGGTAACGCATCAAACGACGACGCTGACCAACAAGCTTCAAAAGACCAAGACGTGATGCATGATCTTTTTTGAATGATTTTAGGTGCTCAGTTAGCTCCGCAATACGTGCACTAAGTAGTGCAATTTGTACTTCTGTTGAACCAGTATCAGTCTCAGTTTTTCCGAATTTGCTTACAATTTCTTGTTTTTTCGCCACAGTTAAAGCCATAATAGCCTCCATAAGGGTATATAAATTTCATAAAACAGCAGATGCTGTCGAATGTTGAAGGCGCATTATAGCCAAATAGAACTTTAGATACAAGGGCTGAAACAGCACAGTAAGATATAAAGTTAAAAAGTTCTAATCACTTCTTTAAAAACAGTACATAAGTCTTCCACTTCTTTGGCTGTAGTGCGCTCGTTTGGAGCATGTATTGTGTCGTTTCGGACACCGAATTCTATGACATCTACACCACAAGGTGCGATGTAACGTGCATCAGAAGTACCGCCTGCTGTAGAGTGTTTGGGTTTTACACCCGTTACCTTCTCAATAGCACTGTCTATCGTACGTACGATTTTAGTGTTGGGATCGGTCATAAATGGATAAGCAGACTGGTCAAGTTTCAAAGTATATTTCATCTCAGAAAAGTACTTGTGAACGAAGGCCTCTATACTTTTTTGGTCGGTGTTAGTTGAGTTTCTGACATTAAACATCATCTTCAACTTACCCGGTGTTACATTGGTCACTTCCATACCTGCTCTAATGTCCGTTACAACAAACTTGCTTGGAGAGAAGTTCTCATCACCCTCATCCAAGTTCACACCCGCCATGTGGTGTAAGACCTCTGCTACTTTATGGATGGGGTTGTGCGCTTTTTCAGGGTAGGCAGCATGCCCCTGTTTTCCATGTTTTTCAATGACCCCATTGATAGAACCTCTACGCCCTATTTTAATGGCATCTCCAAAAACAGTTTCGCAAGTCGGTTCCGCCACAATGCAGGCATTAGGCATCATGTTTTCTACTTTAAGATAGTCTAAAACCGCTAAAGTGCCATCTTTTGCAGGTCCCTCTTCATCTGATGTTAAAAGAAGAGAAAGCGTCCCTTTAAATGTTGTGGTCTCTTTTACTGCCTGTAAAAAAGCACTTACGCCAGACTTCATGTCTTGTGTGCCACGACCGTAAATATAGCCATCTTGTTCTATAGCACCATAGGGATCTACACTCCACCCTTCCCCAGCAGGAACCACATCAACATGCCCTGCAAAACAGAGATGCTCGCCCACACTAAAGGTTTTATAGATAAAGAGGTTCTTCACTCCATTTCTGTCTAGTCGTACCGCTGTATAATCGGGAAGATAGGTGACAATAAAGTCAAGAAGACCCCCATCGTCTGGTGTCTCACTTTTGGCTTGAATTAATTTTTTAAATAGTGGTATAAGTTGCAAAGATCTGCCTAAAAGTATGGATTTTCATAAAAAACGTAGTTGGTATAGTCACTCACTTCAAAATAGACCTTCTTCTCGCCCTCATCAACTTTATAGTTCATGTTCGCATCAAAATAGCCATAACTGTAACGATAGGCACGTTTCTCACCATCATTACGCCCTATTCCTGTCGTCATCTTGTCTACTTTTAAAAAACGCATCACCACTTTATCTCCAGCATAGATTTCCATAATACCATTTGTACCCGTCCAGTTTTGGATACCATGGCTCATTCTATTTTGCTGTTCTTGAGTACATCCAACTAGTAAAAATGTTGTAGCAACTAAAGCTAAACTTATAATTTTCTTCATTTTAATCCCTCTTTTTTTAAGCAAATCATACCGTAAAAATGGTTGTATTTCTGTGTGATGGCACAAATATCTTTGTTGTGGGCACCTTAAAGATAAATAATTATTTATTGTGATAAAGTATTAACTATGAAAAATTATTTCACCTTGACATTTTTGTTACTACTGTCTTTTACATTAACCTGTACAACCTACTATTACTATCAAGCCTACCATTCGCTCCAAATAGCACAAAAAGCTTATGAACAAAATGAAGAACACCTTGTGATGAGTCTCTACCTGATGACTGAAGAGTTAAACCTTGTTGCCTATCCAAACAGCTGTACAGCAAAACAAGAGCAGGTTCTAGGAGAACAGTGCGATTTGGGAAACTATATGGAGTGGATCTTGCCACAGTTGCATACTCAGACCCAAAATATGTTAAATCATCTACAAACACATAAATAACAGACTTACTACCTATTGCAGAGACTTAAAAATCATCCCACCCCAGTGAACTGTTTTCATCTTCCACTTTTTGAACAGTATTGATCTCTGGCTCAATAAGCTCTTTTTTCTCTTCTACAAATTGCGACTCAAAATCCAGTTCTAAACCATTTGAGGTCATTAAAAACCCTTTTACTTTTAGCTTTCCATCATGGATCTCTCTATGATGTTCTTTACACAGCGGTACTAGGTTACTGCGGTGGTCTTGATGAAAGTGGCCTATAAAACCCGCACTGTTAGAGCTGGCTTGATGTGAGATGTGATGTACATCTTCAGCAATAGCGCCACAGACGACACACTTAGTAACGTAAAGCTCTTTGTTGTACTTTGAGGTTCGTTTTTTCACCAACAGTTCAAGCTCATCAAAATCATTAGAGAGACGTTTACGGATTTTATTAGCACTTGCTAAAAACTCTTCATCCATATGTAATGACTTCGCAAATTCCAGACCATACACAGAACTACCACTTCCACTTTGCAAAATACGGTTAAAGAGCAGCTTGTCCTGAGTCTCATCATACTCCACGCTCAGATGCAGGTCGACCACATTTTTAAGTTTTTTGATCTCAGGCATTGTAGCCAACTGATGCAGATGGGTCGCAAACAAAAAAATAGAGCGCAGTTTGGTCAACTTCATGATAGCGCTCGCCACGATCGAGACACCAGAGAGTGTCTCAGTACCATGAGAGATCTCATCTCCTAAGACAAGTGCATGCTGTGAGGCTCTTTTAAAAATGTTTTTAAGTTCCAACATCTCAACAGCAAAGGTAGAGAGTCCCTTAGCCAAATTATCTTTAGAGACAATACGAGTAAATATGGAATCAAACAGTGAAAACTTCATCGCATTGGCCGGAACAAAGAAGCCTGACTGAGCCAACAGTACTACAATACCGATACTTTTCATCAATGAAGATTTACCACTAGAGTTAATCCCATAAAGCAGTACCCCATTAATGTCATGACCATCATGTACAGAGACATCAAGCATCACTGTTTCAGGGTAAGGCAAGTCTAGATAGTCTCGTGTCCCCATTACGATGTCATTTGGTACATAGATACCTTGACGCTCCTGTATCTCTATCAGTGGATGACGCAGTGCCATGATCTGCATGAAGTTTTCATCATCTCTTACATCAACGATCGTCGGACGGGCATAGTTGTAAAGTTGGGCAGTTTTGGCAGAACTGACCGCAACGTCGAGGTCTGCCACATAATGAATAATGCGCTCAAGCAAGATGGTGTAACGTCTTTCAAACAGTACCTGCAGGTTCACAAAACGCTCTTTGGCCAAGGCGACGATCTTAAGACGGTTACGCATGATCTTGTCGGAGAGTTGATCTGTGATGTCTGCCGTTATTTTGACACTATTGGTCAGTTTTTTGATGTTGAAGCTCTCAAACAACACCACTTCACCCGCTATCTCTATGCTATGTATTTTAAAAACCTTCTCTATCAACGACCAGCGGTTTTTACTCAAGGCGATGTAGTAGCCCTCTTTTTCCAAGAGACCTAGTGTCACATAACTGCCCCCATTTGAGCTTGTCACACTTGAAAGCATCTTCTCTATTTCTAGTATAATACGGTGAAAAGTCTGTAGCATCAAGGCATTTTCATCCACCAGTTCATCGATACCCACATCTACCCCACGCATCAAAAAGTTCTCATCAATAGTGGCCATAGTAAAACGTCTCGAGGTCTCTAAATCCACACTTTGACTGATGTCTCGTATAAATTCGTTGATCTCCTGTTCTGCAAAAGGAGTTTTCTGAATTTTATGTTTTCTGATGTAACCCATCAACTCCTGAACACCCTTCAAAGACTCATAAACATAGTTCATCTCAAAAGGGTGCAGACGACCAAGACTGATACGCCGTGCCAGTCGCTCCAGATCATAAATCCCACGAAGCGTCTCATCCAAGGTTCTGGTGTGTGCATTCACCTTGTCTATCAGGTTGTAACGGCGGGTCAGTTCCTCTTTTTCCATCAGAGGATTAAGCAGACGCTCTTTTAAAAGACGTTTACCAATAGCAGTACACGACTTGTCTATGAGCTTAAACAAGGTCATCTCATCACGGTCTTTTGAGATCACACCCAACTGTTCTAAGGCATTGTTACCCAAGTACATATAACGTTTGTTATCTATGAGCTGTGGACGTGAGAGCTTTTGGATGATGTGATAATCATGTTCTATCACAAAATGTACTAAAGCCGCTAAAGACTCTGAAATCATTGGAGAGCGTTCTAAGTCTAAATGCTCTATAGGTGAAAGGAGCGACTGTATGCTGTAGACGTTTTGAAAAAGCTCATTTTGGTAGTTGATTTTATGACGGGTGTTGTTAATGCTGTAGTGAAACCTGTCTGCAATTTCAAGGTAACGCAGCACCTCTTTTTGATTTTCTATCCCCTCTAAAAAAGTAATAACAACTTCTGAAGTTTTATGAACATTAAGTAAGTTGAAAATTTCATCTAAGGCAAAACTCTGATCTTCAGAAGTCCCATGTGCCTCATACAACCAAGTTTTTCCAGTTGTCACATCGATGGCACTGTAACCTACTGAAAAAATCTCTCGATGTTGGTCTATCACCAGTGAGGCGATGTAGTTGTCTTCGTTGTCAGTCATGTAGTCAAAGTTGGTACCCGGAGAGATGATTTGAGAAACAAAGCGGCTCACCTTAGGTGGTGTTCCTTTTTGTCGAATCACCACAATAGTGTACTTTTTCTCTTGAATCAGGCGGGCCAAATAGCGTTCAAAAGAGACAGCAGGTACGCCTGCTAAAAGAGGGTTTTTAACCGAGTTTTCTACAATACTTTTATTTTTCTTGGTGAGTTGTATGTTAAGCAGTTCAGCCATCTCTTTAGCCTTACCCACCTGCATATCATCGTTGTTGACTTCATAAACCTCATAAAAGGTCCCGATCTCCATAAAGACAACAGTGTCAGCACCATATTTGGACTCAAAATAGGTCTGTAGCTCAAAATAGACCTCAGTTAAAAGCTTTTTTTTGTCACATAAGAGTGCAGTAATCTCACTGGCTAGCATATAGGCCCCGGTCTTAAAATAGTAAAGAGATTATAGCACAGTGTCATACCTGCGCCTCTCTTGTACTTCCAAACAGCCCCCTCATCTCAGAAAATGCGGTCATTAATGTAACATTTTAATGAACACAAGAGATATTTAACTCTTTTTTTATCATATTGTATAAGTGTGCGATATAATTTTACAAAATAATTAAA
The DNA here is from genome assembly GCA_027061425.1 of Helicobacteraceae bacterium. Taxonomy (GTDB): domain Bacteria; phylum Campylobacterota; class Campylobacteria; order Campylobacterales; family Sulfurimonadaceae; genus Sulfonitrofixus. Next base: position 13,926 of record JALSUN010000197.1, on the reverse strand, counting down.
AGAGCATTCATGATCACAAGACCAGAAGCTATAGATGAAGAGGTTCTTTTTGATGGGCGTAGTCTCATCACAGAGACTGACCTTAAAGGTAACATTACCTTTGCGAATCGTAAATTTGTTGAAATGACAGGTTACTCTAAAAAAGAGGCTATAGGACAACCCCATAACATCTTACGTCATCCTGATATGCCTAAAGCCGCTTTTGCAGGTATGTGGAAGATGATAAAAGAGGGACAGATCTGGGATGGTTATGTTAAAAACCTCCGTAAAGATGGTAAGTACTACTGGGTTGATGTTCACATCGTTCCTAAAAAAGATGAAAATGGTAGTATTATCGGTTATATTGCCTCTCGTAAGGTGACGGATCCTAAGCGCCTTGAGACGACTATCATTCAGTATAAAAAGATGTTAGAAGAAGAGCAGTAAACTGCTTCTTTAACTTCATTTTACATTAATCTTCTTCAGCTAATTTTCACTTTAAAAAGACCTTATTTTACTGAGTTATACTACTGCAACTAAAGGATAGCTCTTGAGACAACTACTTACATTATTTTTTACCACATCTATTTTTTTCACCACTCTCACTGCTAAGGAAAATACAATGTCACTCTATGATTTTAATGTTACGACCATCGATGGTACTGAACGTTCTATGTCTTACTATAAAGGTAAGGTCCTCCTGATCGTCAATGTTGCCAGTGCCTGTCACTTTACACCGCAATATGAAAGTTTAGAAAAACTCTACGAGACTTATAAAGATGATGGCTTTATGATTTTAGGGTTTCCCTGTAATCAATTTGGAAAGCAGGAGCCTAAAAGTGAAGATGAGATCGTCTTTTTTTGCCAAGGCACTTATGATGTTCAATTTGATATGTTCTCAAAAATAGATGTTAATGGTGAAAATGCCCACCCACTTTATAAGTATCTTAAAGATCAACAGAGTGGTTTTTTATGGACAGAGTCTATAAAATGGAACTTTACAAAGTTTTTAGTTGACCGAGAAGGTCATGTCATCAACCGTTATGGATCTTCAACCGAGCCAGAAAGCATCGCCTCAGATATAGAAGAGTTACTCTCAAAATAGCCCCTATATTAGGGGACTTGCTTGGATACGCTATAATTTTACATTACAATTACTAGCACTTATAACATTGATTACTACACTATGCCACAAGTTCTACACCATTAAGGAAATATATGTCAGTTGACACCATACTTATCAAACGCCACAACCACCGTGTTCACCCTTGTGATCGCACACAAAAGCTCGCACTCTTAGAACACCTCATCAACCTGCATAGCGATAAAGAGATCTTAGTACTCTCTGCACTTGACATCTCTACTTTAGAAGACAAAATAGATGCTGACAATGTTAGTTTTGTTCAAGACAAGGATCTTCTTGAAAACCCAAAAGTAAAATGTGACATGATCATCAGTCTTGACCTTTCTACCTCACCAGAAGCCTATGTACAACGTCTCAACCAGACCAGTACCTACGCACTACTCCTTGCTGACGATAAAGACCAACAAGAACTTTACAAAATTGAAACATTAATGAAGCGTACCTTGACAAAAGAGGTAATCAGTAGCTTTGAGCCAGAGTCTTACATAAAAGATAGGGAAGCTGCAAAAGATCTTAAAGAGCGTCAAGAGTACAACCGCCAAAACCAAGAAGAGCGTGATGAAAAACGTAAAAAAGCTTGGGCCAAACAGAAAAAAGAGTCTAAGTACTTGGGAAAAGATGAAGATGGAAAACCTATCTTTTCAGGGAAATCCGGAGAACGTAACCACCGTTTTGACGGTACCCCAAGAAGTGAAGATGAGAAAGAGTATGCAGGTAAAGAGAAGTCTCAAAGACGTGCAGGCAGTAAGCCTTGGGAGAAAAAAGAGAATAACACTAACAACAATGACTGGCGTAATAAAAGTAGCAACAACGACACGAAGCCCACTACTGCAAAACGTCCACCTCGTGTTATTAAAATGCCAAAGCAAAAAAAGTCCGCAGAAGGTTAACCTTTTAAAGTATTTCGTATTTATCTTTTAAAAGATTCAGTTTTTAAGTAAGGTTTTTCTACTTTTGAGACGAATAGCCGTTTTATTACATCACTTGTTATAAAACAGCTCAATGCACTTTTTAAAGTCACTGCAGCGCACACAACGCACAAAATGGCGCTCTTCTTTGGGCAGTGTGTAGCTTGCTCCGTTTCCAAAATCTACGACCCAGGCATGGGGTGCATTCCAGGCATAAGTACTTGCTGTCCAGTAGCTGGCATTTTTTTTGTAATAGACAAAACCTTTTTTGATCTTTCTACCCGCCGGACGGCTATTGTTGATAATAGTCGCCATCTCACTCTCACTTGGTAGCCACCAGTCATCGAAGCCTGCATAGTCGAGCGACTCACAATTATCTTTAGCCTCGTTCCAGGTCAAGATGACACCGCGGTTCTCTGCCACGTCTTGCCACATAAATGCTGTTGTGCGGTCTGTCAAGAGCTGTGCCTGAGAATTTGTGAGCACAAGCAAAAGTGCAAGAAAACCTTTTTTAATCAATACGCAATCTTTAATGAAAGACTGAATTCACGACCCAGTTTGGTCACTGCTGTCGTCAGATCGCCCTGCGTTAATTTAAGTTCACTGTCAAGCAGGTTCTCTGCCTTGAACTTTATCATATAGGTAAAGTCACTGTTCTCCAGATAGTAGTTGTTGAGTTTCCACTGTGTAACAAAATCGAGCTTGCTAAAAGGCTGCTCATAGATATCCTCATTTTTGTCAGTACCAAGAGAGACGATCCTTCTACCGATCTGATTGAACAAAAACAGTGCACTGTCTCCTCTGTCTGCATCATCATAACCAAACGTAAAGTTCGCGACATAGGGAGACTGTCCCTGCATCGGTCTATCCGTATTCGTCAGTGTGCTCGTAAAAGCGTTGTTGGGATCTTTGTTAAGTTTGATGTTCGACTGAATAATCGCAATGTTTGTGGCAAAAAGCAGTTTCTCCAGTGAACTGCTGATAAAACCAAAACGTTTTCTATAATCAACCTCTACACCATAACTGTTTGCTGACTCTGCATTTTGGTAAGTCTCAAGAAAGGTGTTGCCTTGAGAGTTGTCAAGCTTGACCACCTTTTCGATAGGATTACTGAACTCTTTGGCGAAAAGGGCGAAAGAAAAGAGCTGATCAGACGACATGTACCACTCATATTTCAGATCATAGTGGTTGATGTAAGTCGCCTTAAGATCCGGGTTACCAAAAACAATGTTCTCTGTAATAGGGTCTTTATAACGACTGTTACTGAACTCTCTGAAGTCTGGACGGCTGATCGTTGAGGCATAAGCAAAACGCAGTTGCATATCGTCATTATCAAAACGATACGTCAGACCAAGTGACGGAAAGAGGTCTGAGGTCACTAAAGGCTCATATACACCGGCAGCATCACTCAACTGCTGAGAAGAGTCCTCGTAACGTGCCGATGCGACAATATCGAGATCATGTGTGAGCGAAAGCAGCTGTTTAAGATAAAATGCTGTCACGTCCTGGGTAGCGTGATAAGAGTCTGTATCACGATACGATGCCGAAAAATCCATGTCATTGGCATATTTTTCATAGATGGTATCCATATCTTCTGACATATCATTAAAATTATTACTAATCATCTTATAACGACGGCTGTCAAAGTCACGGGTCTTGTTATAGATGAAAACCCCTGCCTGGGTATAGTTTTCATTGTCATTAAACTCAAATGGCAGTGAGAAGTCAGCGCGATAGTTGTTTACCTTATCATCGAGAATAAAATAATAGTACCAGTTCTTTCTGTCCCAATTCAGACCTGAATCCTGATGCAAGTAGTTGTACTCTACCGTACCCGGTTCATCTCTGCTTGCCGTAGAGTTCTCCGCTGCCCAGTCGATCTTAAGGTTGTCAAAATAACCCTCAGTCGTATTGGAAAAACGTAGTTCATTCTCACCGCTCAGTTGGTTAGAAATCACACCTTTTTTGACATACTCAAGATAACTTTTTTCCCTATCTTCATCAGCACCAACGTAGTCGATAGAAGAGCGTGTCATCTGATCACTGGTATGCTGAGAAGTGAAAAAAGTATATTTGATCTTGTTGTGTTCAAAGTATTCAGCACCCACGTTGAGCATACCTGATAACTCTGAGTTCATGGTTGTCACATCGGCATCTGTATGGTTGTCATGAAGCACCTTTTTAGTGTTAATGTCATATAAATACTTGTCAAACTGCGTCTGCGTGTTCTCTTGTGTCTGTTTATAATAGAGTGTTCCTGAAGCCCCTACACTCAGGTCATCTGTTATGCTGAAACTTTTTCCTGCAGAGACTTCTGTTTTGAAGCCCGGTTTTAACGTCACCTGTTCATGGTTAAGCGATCGGCTGGCGACAACATCCTGTGTCACTGCACGCCCGCCCACCTGGTTGCCATCAGCCAAGACGCTCTCAGGCAATGGAACATTATTATTGCTGTTCGTAGTACCCTCTTTTCCGGTGGAGCTGTTAACAAGTACCTCCAGGGCCAGAGAAGCATAACTATCATCTTTTTCCGGGATATCCTTGCTTTTGATCAGTACCGTACCCCCACCAAATGAGGCAGGCAGATCAGCTGTATAGGACTTCTGTATCGTAATACTCTGCACCACTGAAGTCGGGAAGATGTCGAGAGGAACAACACGCTTGGTCGGTTCAGGAGAAGGCACATGCAGGTCGTTGAGCATGACCGTCGAGTAGCGATCCCCCAGACCACGGACATAGACATACTTACCGCCGACGATCGTAATACCACTAACTCGTTTGAGTGCCGAAGCGACACTACTGTCACCGCTTTTGGCAAACTGTTCAGAGCCCAGGACATTACCGACCGCATCGCTCTTGCGCTCCTCGGCAATCACCGAAGCTACCGAACCTTCAACATGCGGTGCCAGGACAACGAACTCTTCGAGTTCCATAGAAGCCGGAGAGAGCTCGATACGCTTGGAAATACCTTCGTTTGAGACGATTTTCACTTTAAAAGTCTGTGAACTGTAGTTGCTATGGATGACAGAAATAGTCTGTTCACCTTCGGGAAGGTTCAGGTCAACAAAACCTTTGGCATCTGTTTTTAGATCGACCTTTTGACCCTTAACAAAGACACGGGCACCAGCAACAGGTTTTTGATCTTCTGAAGAGATCAGTGTCAACAGTAAAGCCCCAGGTACCTTTTGTGTCTCTTTGGTAGTGTTGGTCTCTACGACTGCAACTTTCGGTGCTTCATCATCTTCAAAAGCGACACTCTTGTCCTTTTTAAGCGAGACGATCACCTGTGACTCTTTACCACTCTTGATCACAAAGTTCTTTTTGAAAAAGGCTTGCGGCTTGCCATGGTCTTTAGCCAGAACCTGAAGCTGGTAATTTCCTTGAGGAAGTACCGTATAGACATAACCGTCACTATCTGTCCTAAACTCCGCCTGCTTGGTGTTAAATCCTTTAACATGAGCGGTCTGCTGCGTTACCTTTTTAAAGATCACGACCTGCTGATCAGCCATCGGCTTACCATCTTGCATTAAGTAAAAAGAGAGTTCTCCCGTATCGATCGCCAACAGTGAAGCAGTGAAAAGTACCACCATCAATAAAATTCTCATAGTGTGCACTCCCATTGGTTATTTTGACATTTTTCCATGTTCTTTCTCAGCTCCGTCGCCTTCTCGAAGAGGTCGGGCCGTGTCAGTTCACGCAGCTCTTTTTCACTCTCTTCAAAGTCACCGACCATATAGTAGGCATACGCCAGTGCGTAACGAATGTTTTCATCTTCCAGTAGTCCTGCACGCTCTAACGCACTTGCCGTTGCGACCACACGTTCATACTCACCAAACTCCAGGTAGATGGCGATGCGCTGTTTATACTTCTCTTTGATGTCGGTCAGTTGTGCATTTTTATAAAGTGAAAGCGTAAACTCTCTTGCACGTCGCAGCATCTCTGCCGCTTCTTTAGTGTATTTTGGATCTTCCATGGAAGCCTCTTCAAACAGATTCGCCGCCGCATGGATCATATCTTGATCCAGGTAGAGATGCGCCAGCATCACTGTCATCTCAGCACTTTTAGCAAACTCCAGGTTCCCGGCCTCTGCCAACTTGGTCGCTTTTGCAATAGCACCACTTTTACGAAGGGCTCCCACAAAAGAGAGATAGGTCTTGGCATTGGGTTTTTCATGTGCCAGATAGACCTGGGCATCTTCAAGCGCACTCTGATAGAGTTCCATCTCTATAAAGTAGTTGAAACGCTGCTTGTAGACTGCATAGTACTCAGGGAACTTTTTGTTAACCAAAGCGAGAGTCTCTAGGGTCTGCTCTTTTTGCTCAAGTTTCCAGTAAGACTCTGCTTTGAGTGCTAGAAGCTGCGCCTTATCTGTAGCCAGATCACCCGCCTTGTCCAATGCATCAATGGTTCCCTGATAATCACGGAGTTTAAAGTTGTTCTGCGCGATGTAAAGGTAGATGCTTGGATCACTTTGCCCTGCTTCTATAGCCTTGTGAAACTGCTCGTTTGCCACAGTATAAAGCTGTTGCTTCGTAAATATCAGCCCTTTTAATGTGTAGAACATCACAAAGTCAAACTCTTTTTGAGTGGTGTCCGCTTCATTGAGTGTCTCTGCCGCACGAGCGTAGTGACCATCTTTCATCAAAAGTGCCGCAAGTGCGACGTGGTCTACATCATCACTGCTTTTCTTCTCCGCCGCAAAGAGGCCGAGTTGTAAAAGTGTCAGTAGTATAAAAAATATTTTCATTATGCTTCTCTTATTGCAGATCAAATCTGATCTTCTGTTTGGCCCAGACTTTGACGTTCTGGCCTTTGTACTGTGCCGGGGTAAAGACCCAGCTTCTCACACCTGCTTTTGCCACATCGTCAAAGACACCTGCGGGTTCGGACTGAAGGACTTTGACCTTCTCGATCTGACCGCTTTTGTTGATAAGCAGGTTCATTAGAACAAAACCTGTCACACCATTTTTACGTGCAGACTTTGGGTACTCCATGGCAGAGCGCTGCGCCGGTTTGGGCTTAACATCGACCGAGTCACCTGTCATCACTACATCTTTACCTACGTCACCCAGCAGGTTGTCATCCATCCCCATGTCATCACTGGCAAAGGCATCAAGGCCCGTGTCGATACCACTGAGTGACGAACTCATGTTCGGTGTCGGTGCTGAACGTTTATGTTGTGCTTTTCTCGGTTTTGGCTTGGGCTTTTGTTTTGGCTTAGGCTTGGGCTTTACCATCTTCTGTATCTCGAAGTTGGCACTGCTCGCCTTTTTCTTAGTCTCATGAACCCCACCGGCTTCATTCATCATGATGACGGTTCCAAAGACAAAGACCACACCAAAGATCATCCACAGGATGGACTTGATGTAGAGGCTCAGTGTTGGTCTACGCACCTTAGCCAACCTCTTTTTTGGTCGCTACCGCCACATCGCTCGCACCTGAAAGACGACACTGGTCAACGACGTCAATGAGTTTGTCCACAGAGATGCTGTCATCCGTGATGACCAGTACCGACTTCTCAGTCGCTGCACGTAACATCTCACGAAGTTTTCCCTGTATCGCCCATGTCTTCACCGGTTGTCCATCGACATAGGTCTCACCCGTGTTGTCGATGTAGACACGGATCACCTTCGAAGAGGCACGAGATGCTGACGAAGCACCTGGACGTTCAAGGTCGAGTTTCATATCTTTGGTAAAGGTCGAACTCACCATAAAAAAGATCAACAATATAAACACCATGTCGATCAGTGGTGACATGTCGACATCGCTGACCTGCTCTTTTTTTCTTCTAAACTTCATGATCTTCCTTTAAACCTTCTACACATAATATATCTTTGATCTGCTCTAACTCAAGCTCCATCACATGACTTCTGCGATCGAGAAGACGTCCGATAATCACACCAGGAACCGCTACGACCAGACCCAGTTGTGTGGTAAAAAGTGCCTGAGAGATACCGCCTGCAATACCACCACTCTGAGAGAAGAGTGAGGCAGATGCCAGAGAGTCAAAGGTCTCTATCATCCCCACTACCGTTCCCAAAAGACCGATCAGCGGTGCTATAGCCACGAGGGTCATCACCATTTTGGAGTACTTTCTAATGGCCATTTCATACTCATAAAACTTGTCATCGATGAGCTTGCGCGCCATCTTGTTACGGCCAAACTCATTAACAATCGCCATACCATCTTGAATGGCACTGTCGATCAGACCGACTACCTTGGTACGTTTATGTTCGTCATACTTTCTGATGAGCGTACGCACACTCTTTTTGGAACCACGTTTGAGGGTGTGAAACCGAAACCCCAGTCCAAACCACAAAAACATCGCAGCAAAAAAGAGCGGCCACATGACAAAGCCACCGCTGTGCATGTACTCCAAAAAGCCTTCTATATAGACGCCTATCATTATTTGGTCTTGTTGTACTCGTTAATGACGTGAAGTGCTGAGTGCTCCATCGCATCTTTGATCTTCTCTGCCCAGGCGCTTAACATGTTTCCTACCAGCAGCATCGGGATAGCGACGATAAGACCCAGTTCTGTTGTCACAAGGGCGATCGAGATGCCCCCTGAAAGCAGTTTCGGATCACCCGTTCCAAACTCTGTGATGATGTCAAAAGTCGCGATCATACCCGTTACCGTTCCCAAAAGACCCAGTAGCGGTGCAACTGCTGCGATCACCATAATGGCCGAACCGAAACGATCCAGTCTGCTGCTCTCATGCATGATCGACTCCATGACCACATCCTCGACATGTTCACGGTCTCCTTCAAGGTTGCGAATGGTCGCTTTTAGTACACGTGCTGTAGCTCCTTTCTTGGTTTTCAGGAAAGTGAGTGCCTGCTCCTGTCCACCCTCTTTGAGCTGGATAAGGGTGGCTTTCGCCAGTGGACCTGTCGCCGAGTTGGACCCCATCAGGAAGAAGAAGCGCAACAGTGCCAGAAGCAGACCAAAAGCGCCCAGACCCATGATGACCCAACCGATAATCCCACCTGAATTAATGACTGAGTAAATCGTTTTTTCTGTTTTATCTTCAATCTCTTTAGTGCTGTTTTCAAATATGAAGATATGTAAAGTCTCTGGCATCTTGTCAGCTGCCAATGCCTTCGCTGTTTCAACTGCTGTGGGTTCATCATAAAGTTTGAACTTGTTGTCGCCTGCTGGAACCAAAGCCCCCGCATTTTGACCATCTACACCAAAACGTGCGATGTTTCCAACTTTAACCACGGTACCAAGCTTCTCAGTTCCATCATTAAGATAAAAAGGTGCCTTAGTCACTTCAATAGTAGAAAGTTTTTGGATCAATGTATTAGAGGCGCTGAAAATCGTTTTCAAAGCTTCTTGATAGTGGTCTTTGTCTGCTTCGATTTTAATCTCATAAGGTGTTAGTGAAGATTGTGCCTGTAGTACCACTGCTTCGACCATAGAGACATCGTCACTGACATTTTGTGCGTTTTGCTGCGCTACATAAAGCGCATCATTAAGACGTTCACTCTGTGCCTGACGTGAAAGTACCTTGTTTTGAAGCCCATTAAGTTCAGACTTTGTTGCCTTGAGTTTTGAAGCGTTATCAGACTTGACACGTTCTAAACGGCTGGTCAACATCTTCTTTTGTGCTTTCATAAAAGCGAACTCTTTAGCGTAAGCACGCTCTAACTGTGTATCCGTCGCTCCAAAAAGTGTCACAGAGAGTAGCATTAAAACGAGTAGCAATCTTTTCATTATTTCACCTCCGCAGTTACAAGCGCATTAGGCAGTGTGAAGTACCCTGTTCTAATCTGCTTTTTAAAGGCATCGAAGATCGAAGCGATCTGAACTTTTTCATCTTTGGAAAGCACCTCTTTATAGTTCCAGCCATTGTCATCTTTGAGTACATAACCCATCTCATCGTTAGGTGTTTTGAAGAACATCATCATCGTACCGACACGCGCCACTTCAGCAAGTCGGTCCTGGCCGTTAAGGTTGATGGTCTGCTTGAAGATGCCATTCTCTTTACTCATACGGATCGCATCACCATAAGCGTTCCATGTCAACGCAAGACCTTTTTGGGCCGTTACCTCATCGTTTTCAACCTGCTTTTGAATACGGTGGATGTCAGCAATACGGTCTTCTGTTTTAAAAGGAATCTGTGTCTGAACAGTTTTTTCAAGTGTTGCCAGAGCTTCAAGGACGATCGGCTTGAGACCGACAGAGTTCTTACCCGCCTCTTTGACCTCTTTTTTGACCTTAGACATCTCTACCTGCAACTGTTTTATGCGAAGCTCTTCTCTAGCGATAATAGACTCAAGATCATTTTTCTGCATGCGAAGTGATTTCATTTCACCTTTGTAGCTGTCTTTTTCGTCAGCGATAGCACTGTCAAGCTGCTCAACCTCAGCACGTAACTTCATCAACGACTCCGCCATATTGTCACTGCTCGCCATTAAAGACGTGCCCGCGATCAACATACTCAAAGCAATGTTCTGCATTTTTGTAGACATGGATTCCCCATCAGCCCCTCAAGAGAGAGAGACCTATATTTTAAGATAATGAAATAATAGAGGCGAGTGATTACACATTCGTTACTTATGTGTAACATTTTGGTTACAGAAGGAGTTTTTAGTATAAAAAATCAGATAAGAAGCCCTAATATAGGCTTCTGTAATGGTTTCGCGATGGTTACAAAAATTACTCTGAACGTTCAACTGCCATGGCGATCTTGCCATAAAAGACAAAGGCACTGTTCATCTCGAGACCCTATGCTGAAAGGTCAATATCTTTGATCTTGACTATGGTCATAACATCACTGATATCAAGGATTAATATAAGGAATAGGAAACTAATGGGGAAAAGGAGAGAAAAACGAGAGTAACCCTCTCGTTTTTAAAGATATGGAATTAGTTTTCTAATGGAGCGTTAGAGCCTGCTTTACCTTTCCAGATATTAGCTTCATCCGCACCGTTACACGCGACACTATCGACATTGATACTTCCACTCCCACCCATTTGAACACCAGAAATTGTAACCCAGTCATAAAGAGCAGTTTTCGGGCTGGTATCTTTAGAGTTTTTATCTGAGTAGGTAGTGTTATCAGGTGCAAGCGTCACTGCAGTATCATTGAAACACAAAGTACCATCTACATGCATAGCATGGGTATCGACAACATCTGAACTTCTATAAAACACCTGCTGTGTATCAGTAGTTTTAGCACTGATAAACTTAACATTGGTAAGTTTGGTACCTGCATCATCTTTAATAGAAATACCACCACCTTTGATATAAGCCGTGTAGTTGATCATATTTGGCTGTGTTGCATTCGAGTCATCGGTTTTGATCGTGTTATGGTCATTACCAAACTCCATACCGGCAGAGTCATGGTTGTTTGTTTTGTCAACATTTACCTGACGAACTAAAACATTTTGAATCGTTCCACGGTAACCCAGGTCAGTATCTACAGAATCATCTTGTGCATTGTAGATATAAAGACCATCAAGATTTACAGTACCACCCCAGATTTCCATACCATCATCAAGTCCACCGATGATCGCAATATTTTTAAGTATAGTTCCTGAACCAACACCGGCAAGTGAAAGACCGTTAAGCTCTTTGTCCTTTTCTACCTCATAACCAGAGTGTTTAATCACAACATACTCCAAATCTCCCGAAGATTCAGCGTCATGTGTATGACCTGTACTACCGAAGCTTACACTCTCATCTGCTTCGTATTTGTTGTCAGAGTAATGTGTATATGCATTTCCGGCAAGAACAAGTCCACCCCACTCTCCAGCTTTATTTGCCTCAGATTCACCAAGAACATCTTTTTGTGAAGTAAAAACAATAGGCTTGGCCTTGCTACCAACAGCAATAAGTTTTGCACCTGGCTCAACAACCATAAACGATGAAGGTTTACATCCAGCTATAGTTGTTCCAGCAGGGATAGTAAGTATTGCTCCACTTTTGACATTGACTTTGCCTTCCATACCGTAAGTTTTTGATGGATCAAGAAGAGTGTCAGATGAGATTTCTGCATCTAAAACTGTAAAACTTGCATCACAAGATGAATCATTTCCGCCACCCGTGCTACCACCATCATCTTTACTACTACAACCTGTAAAAGTTAATACTGCTGCTGCTAAGCTACTAAGTGCGATTGTTGATACGATTTTAGAATTCATTGCCATTGGAAAGGCTCCTTGATTAAGTTGATCGAATTATAAAATGCTTCTATTACATCAAAACTACCATTGTGTAACAGAGAGGTTACACTGTTTTAATGCGAAGAGAATAAGGGGACATTATATATAGTATTTCTTCCATAATGATTGTAACAGCTTTGTAACCTTTCTCCCATGTTTTGTAACCTAAGTGTTATCAAAAAGCTATAGAGTACAACTATCAAATGTATAGGGGCGCATGATGCCAGCACAGATTTTAATTGTGGAAGATGAAGAGGACCTTTTAGAGGTTCTTGAACACAGACTCTCAAAAGAGGGTTATGAGACCTTAGGGTTTTTAAGTACCAAGCATGTGCGTCAAGCTCTTAGTGAAGAGAGTGTAGACCTCATCATAATGGACAGAAACCTTCCCGACATCGAAGGCAGTGAGTTTATCGCTATGTTGAGAGACCAAGGGATGCAAATACCTGTTATTTATCTCTCTGCTAAGGCAACCAAGTACCATTTGGAAGAGGGCTTTTTACGGGGTGCTGATGATTACATTACCAAACCATTTGACATGCAAGAGCTTTTTTACCGCATACAGGCAGTACTACGTCGAACACAGGCCTCTTTACAAAATCATAAAGTAACTTTTAGAGACATCTCTCTTGACTTACGTTCTCGTGAAGTGATAATAGAAGGTAAGATTGTAGAACTGACCAAACTGGAGTTTGATCTTTTAAACATCTTTATAGAGAGTAAAAATACTGTCTTAAAACGTGACTACCTTCTTAAACATGTCTGGGGAAAAAGTGAAAGCTATCAAGGACGAACAGTCAATGTCGCTATAAACCGACTCAAAGAGAAGATCGATCCAGACAAAAGTAAAGACTATATTAAAACAGTTCGAGGCATTGGTTATACGATGCATTAAACCATCATTGATGCTATTTAAAGCTTAATAACCTCCTTTTTTTCTCACTCTCTCTTTTTATAAATTGTAATAAATCACCTTTATATCACCTTTATCTTTTTTGTGTTAGAACTATAGAGAGATAGATTTTATTGATAAAGAAATCTTATATAAGGTATATGATGAGCCAAAAAATATTAATCGTTGAAGATGATGAAGTCACTGCACTCAACCTAAAGATGTCTCTAGAAAAGCTAAAGTATGAGGTAGTCTCCACTGCTGATACCGTGATACAAGCACGAAACAAGATCAAGATCTATGAACCAGACCTTATCTTGTTGGACATTTCACTTCAAGAGGTCAATGACGGTATAGGCCTCGCACACTTTATCCATAACAAACATGGGATCCCCTTTATCTTCTTGACCTCACATTTTGAAAATGAGATCATTGAAGAAGCTAAGACATGTGAGCCTTATGGATATATAGTTAAACCTTTTGATCCACAGTCACTGCATGGTACAATTCAGATGGCCCTCTACAAATATGAAGAGGAGAAAAAACGTGATGAAGATCTGAGTATGCTGAAGTCAAACAAAGACCACCTCGAAAAGCTCCTCTTTGCAAAAAAGATCTCAGACAAGCCCATCATCCCTTTTGGAGAGGGCTACCATTTGGATATTGATCTTGATAAGGTCTTTTATGAAGACAAAATGCTCAAGCTCACCAAAAAAGAGAACACTTTTATACGTCTGCTGGTCGCCCAACTTGGTGTGATCGTCAGTTTTGATCAGGCTGTCAACTATGTTTGGGAAGATGAGGGGGCAACAGAGAACAATGTACGGACCC
>JALSUN010000196.1 GCA_027061425.1 Helicobacteraceae bacterium | reverse complement strand
CCTATGAAGAATCCCCCCAGAATCGCCACTAAAAGACCAAATCCTATATATATTAGAGTAACTTTCCAACCAAATAAACCAAACAAAAGAGCAATAGCCACTTCATTGTTCATCGGTGAGCTGATCAAAAAAGAGAAAGTCACACCCAGAGGAATACGTGCTTGTATAAATCCTAAAAAGAGAGGAATAGCACTACAAGAACAAAAAGGAGTAATAATTCCAAAAAGGGCTGCCAAAACATTGCCATAAAGCTGTGATTTGCCCTGAAGATGGGCACGAACATACTCCGTGTTGAAATGGGTTCTTAAGTAAGAGACCACAAATATAATAGTCAGAAGTAAAAACATGATCTTAACACTGTCATAGATAAAGAAGTTAATCGTATCGTTGACACGGCCACTCAGGCCTAAGAGATCAACAGTTAGATAATCGACTGTTTCTTTCCACATTTTAGCTCCTTGTTTTTCATAGTATATCTTTTTTAAACCAATAAATCAAGATATATTGATATATTGGTTTTTACAGGTTAAATAACGCCACAACTGGCGCTAGTCGTCATCATCGTCTGCTTCAAACTCAGCTAAAGCTTTCTGGTACTCAGCCTCTTCTCTCGCCTTAAAATCCGCCTCTGTCATAAACTGCTCATGTATGATTTTTCCTATATGTGTCTTAGTCTCGACTTTATAAATATAACCATAACTTGCAGCTATAAGTACAAGAAATGTTAGTGAGACAATAGCTTTTTGCATTACAGAGAAAGTTTGGATCTTATCTTTAGTGCGAATCTCGCAGACACCGCCAGGACAGTGTGTCGCCTTTTGAGGCATGACCAAGTTATAAATCTTACATCCTAGACAGATGGAAAAGGCAGACTCCATAAAGAGTAGAACCAAACAGATGATACAGATAAATACCTTGAGAGGGTTGGGTTGCCAATGTATAACTAGCAGATAGAACATAGGAAGCGCCAAGAGAAGACCTAGACTCCATGCAAAACGCTTCTGCGCGGCACCAACATATTCAGGTTCTTGGTTTTGTACAAAAACACGACCGAGCAACATACTTGGAGAAAAACTGGGATTGATCACTCTGATCAAAAAGTCCAAAGTGAAAAAGGAGATAAAAAAACGGGTCACAACACCATGACTCAACATCACAGCATTACTCAGACTCAAAAGTCCTACTGCAAACAAGATCCCTGCTGCCGCCCTTGCCTCACGCTCATTAATAACACGAACATCATATCCGTCAACCTTTTCCCCATATGCAAAAAACTCTTTTATGTTCAAAACTCACCTCTTTTAAAAATATTCAATAAAAAAAGTATAACAGATTAAAATTAATGCATCAAGATATATTGATATATAAATATCAGCTCTTTAGTGTCATTGGTATCCCTATTAAATAATAGTTCTTTTTAATTTCGCCAACAACATGAAGATCCGTCCCATCATAAGCAATTTTTTTGATGTTCATTGTATAAGGAATAATACCACTATTATCAAATCTACTTCCATAGCCTTCATAATGTATACTGTTTATGCCACTAGAGACTAAATCCTAAGATCATGAAATCATTTGAAAATATCCACATCATTATGGTCTCCGAGAGTGATGTTTTGGACAAGGTTAAAGCGACAGGTCTACCAAAGAAGTTTCGTAAAAGCTTCAACACCAATAATCTTACAGGGATCAGAGCGATTATACTTATAATGGTTAGTTTGGTAATGCTGTAGTGAATACAGATCCAGAGATGATAGTTTTTAACTGTTTAAATATATAGCTAGTGAAGCTTCCATAAAAAGAGTTCACGCCCTGCCCCCGAACTTATCAATGCTTTTTCACTTACAAAAAGGATTTTACTCACGATCTCTTTATGCCCAACAAGACGGTCTCCCTTTTTTCTGGTCTGTGTGTTGAACAGTTGTAAGACCTGCTCTTCACCGTCAG
>JALSUN010000195.1 GCA_027061425.1 Helicobacteraceae bacterium | reverse complement strand
ATATAGAAAATGTTGGTGCAGTTAGTCTCGATATTCTCAGTAGAAGTCTAAAAGACCATGATCAGCAGAACAGACTCATCCCTCTCTATCTAAAACGCGGTACAGAAGAGTTTCTGCTTCCAGACAGCGACATAGAGCTACAGATAGGGGACAAACTCCTTTTTGCAGGTGATCTAGAAGCTTTTGACGATCTAGAGTACATCATGCAAAACATCTATGAACTCCACTACGCACTTGAAGGAGAGAGTTGCGGCATGTCCCTCTCTTGCAAACTGCGTGTCGACTAAAAAGAGCACCGCTATTACACTAGTTTTTTGATTCTCGTTCGCGACGTTCTACTGTCTTTTTATAAAACATCATCTTTTTTGCTATTTCAGCGTTATGTCCTTGCATCGCACCTTGTACCCACTTAAGATACTGCATCGGTACCTCACCCCAGGTTTGTCCCTTATGCTTACCAAAACCTATCACCTCTTCAGCTTCTCTCGGCTCTTTAAGTGTCTGGTCGGTTGTTGCAAAACGTTCTTGATCTTTGAAGGGTTTGCGCAGTTCAACATCCAGACCAGCAAAAGAGAAAATTTGTTGTAAGTACGTGATGTCTGCACATTTTTTTATGGAGAAACGCTTGAGGTCTTCTCTAAAAAAACCACCACGTTCAAGGGCGAACTCTATAAGTTCTTGTCGGGTAAAGTCATCTAAAGCATCATAGTTTATAATAGCAAAATCTGCCATCGTCTGTTTTTGATAAAGCTCTAAAACAACCTGCATCAACCACCTACAATTTCACGGTTACCCTTAGCATTAGGCTCAGAGAGTATACCGTGGGCTTGAAGCTGTTCTATAAGATTTGCTGAACGGTTATAACCAATCTGAAGTTTACGTTGTAGGTAAGAGATAGAGGTCTTTTTGTCTGTTAGTATGATCATCTTTGCCTCTTCAAACAGCTCATCTTTTTCATATGCGACACTGTTAACATCAGCTTTTGCTGCTGCAGTAGCCTCGTCTTCTAAGAAGTTATGATCATACTGTGGTGCGCGTTGCGCTTTAATAAACTCTACAATATTTTCTATCTCTTCTTCAGTCGCCCATGGTGCATGAAGTCTAACCAGTCCTGTCGAACCAGGAGGTGTAAAGAGCATGTCACCACGGCCCAGTAGAGACTCTGCACCCATCTGATCAAGAATGATCTTAGAGTCTATCTTCTGCCCTACTCTGTACGAGACACGTGATGGCAGGTTGGCCTTGATAAGTCCAGTCACAACATCTACAGAAGGTCTCTGTGTCGCTACTATAAGGTGAATACCACAGGCTCTCGACTTCTGCGCCAAACGGGCTATAGAGTGTTCTACATCTTTGCCGCTTGTCATCATAAGGTCTGCCAACTCATCAATAATGACTACGATATAAGGGAAGTGTTCACCACCCTCTTTTTTGATCTTTTCGTTGTAGTTCTCTATGTTTTTCGTACGCGCTTCGGCCATCAGTTCATAACGGCGTTCCATCTCGTTGACCATGTTGTTCAACGCGACGATCGCCTGCTTTGGTTTGGTGATGACAGGTGTTAAAAGATGCGGAATGTCATTATAAGTAGAAAACTCTAACATCTTAGGATCTATCATCAAAAGACGTAACTGATCAGGTGAGTTTTTATAAAGCAGTGAGAGTATCATCGCATTAATACCAACACTTTTACCAGAACCTGTTGTTCCTGCGATGAGAAGGTGTGGTAACTTTTTAAGGTCAGTTACAAAAGGCTTGCCCACGATATCTTTTCCAAGTGCGATCGTTAGTGGTGAAGCAGAATCTTTAAATAACTTGTCATCTAAAATATCACGCAGATAGATGGTGTCCACTGTCTCATTAGGGATCTCTATTCCCACTACATCTTTACCCGGTATCGGTGCTTGGATACGAATGGTTTCAGCAGAAAGTGCCATAGCAAGGTCATCTTGAAGGTTCAAGATCTTACTGACTTTAACATTTGCCGCAGGTTTGAACTCAAAAGTAGAGACCACAGGACCTGCATAAGTACGGATAACGTCACCATCGATCTTGAAGTGTGCCAACTTGTCTATAAGGTACTTGATCTTGTCATCAAGTTCACTCTCATCTATCCCTTTGGAGGTCTTATGTGGTTTTTGCAAAAAGTTAACAGAAGGCAATTTAAAGTTTTTAGGCTTCTCAGTCTGCCCTACTTCCATCTGCTCTAACAGTTTTTTGTTCTCTTCTAACTCTTCTACAACCACCGTCTGCTTTTGTGCTTTAACGGCGCTTGCAGCAGCCACTATAGTTTTAGGTTTTGATGGAATGCTCGATGGTTTCTCTGTCTCGACCTGTGCTACTTTTTCATCACTGCTCTCTTCAACCTTTATACGCTTAATCGGGTGCTCATCTTCTAATAAATCATGTTGACGCAGATAAGCAGGCGTTTCTAAAGTATCATCAAGGGGTACTTCTTCTGCAACAGATTCTTCTACTTCGGTTACTGGAACTTTTTTAGCTTTAACTCTCTTGCGTGCTTTACGTACGGGGACGGCTTCAATAACGTCATCCTCATCTTCAAGTTCCTTTTTTGAAAGCGATGGAAGTGAAGGCAAAGAGAGACGTGCTCCTGCATCTTTAAGAGGTTGAGCCATCTCTCCCACGCTTTTGTCAAAGATCATTACAAGAGAGAGTATAAAGGTCATAAAGAAAAAGACCCATGCACCAAAATAGCCGATGTAGGTCACTGTAAAGTCAACAAAGTCTGAGCCTAAGGCACCACGAAGTCTACCTTCAGTAACAATAGCTTGAAAGATCTGTAGAGAGAAAAAAAGTAGTATATAAGCCACTGTGATCTCACCGCGTCTGAGATCAAATCCGCCACGACGATAGAGAAAAAAGAGACCGAGCCCAACAACAAACAGGTAGACAAAAGAGAGGTATCCAAAGAGAGACTGGTTAAGTGCGGCAAAGTCTTTTCCAATGCTACCTATAATTCCGGAATCTCCCAAGATGGTAGCCATAGCAAGATAGAAGATCACTCCAAAAGATGTTATAAAAAATGCGTCGCGTAAGATGGTTGGTCCTTAATAAATAAATAAAGGTAGAGTATAGCAAAAAGAGTACTTAAAGTGGCTTTTATAGGCACCTAGCAGATAGAATACACTTAAATAATGCCAATATACTCAAACAGAAGCAGCCATGCTATCGTCGCCACCCCTGCAATAGCGATAGAGAGTCCCGACATAGCACCTTCTACTTTTCCAATCTCAAAAGCCTTACCGGTGCCAATAGCATGGGCGCTGGTACCTAAGACCACTCCTTTAGCTATAGGATGGGTTATTTTAAAAGTCTGAAAGACCCACTCAGCAACGACTGCACCAAAGGTACCTGTAATGACTATAGAAAACACAGTAATCCCCACAAGTGTTTCCAGCATCTCGGCACAAGCGATGCCTATAGGCGTGGTCACAGATCGTGGTAGGAGTGCTTTTATAACTTCAGTGTCCAAACCCAGTAAAAGTCCAAAGACATAAACACTAAAAAGTGCACTTAAAGCACCCAAAACGATACCAAAAATAATACCAAAAGCATGTTTTTTGAGTTTGTCATGATGTTGGTAAAGAGGTACCGCAAGTACTACAGTGATGGGGCCGAGCATCTTTAAAATGTAGTCACCACCACTTTTATAGTCTTCATAAGGTATCTCAAAAATCACTAAAATAGCAATAATGAGCAACATACTAAAAAGCATAGGGTTAAAGGCTCTGTTTGCCCATCTTTTTTTAATGCTAAAAGCTATAAATGCCACAACTAAAGTCAAAAGCAGTCCAAACCAAGGACTCTCAAGCATCTTTAGACTCACTTCTATTCACAAAAAACTGCACTACATAGCCAGTGAGGACCATTACCACTATGGTAGAGAGCATAATGAGTGCAAACACCTCGACATAGTGACCTGCTAAAAGTTTGTAACTCACCATAACACTGACACCTGCAGGGATAAAAAAGTAAGGCATAAAAGAGAGTAAAAAGCTCGAAACATAGCGTATGTGGTCAACTTTAACCCAACCTAAATGTAAGGCAGATAAAAGTGCCAACATACCTATGACACTACCTGCTACTGCACTATCTAAAAGCCAAACAACCCCTTCTCCGAAAAAGTAAAAGCCCATGATGATAATGACTTCTCCTAATAAAGAGAGACCTGTTTTCTGAACGTTACGCAATCCCACTCACGCAGTTCTTACCACTGTTTTTTGAACGGTACAGTGCAGCATCGACCTTAGTATAAAAAGAGTTAAAGTCATCACCCTGACCAAAACTCCCCACACCTAAACTAATAGAGATCATGGACTCTTCTATGTAGGGTTCGTTGGCAACATGAAGACGAATTTTTTCTGCCACCTTCAGTGCATCTTCTTGATCGGTTTCAGGCAGTATAATCGCAAATTCTTCTCCCCCTATACGACAAAGTATATCACTCGCTCTAAGCATCTTAAACAGACTTTTTGACATATTGACCAAGACAACATCACCCTTGGTATGTCCATAGGTGTCGTTTATCATCTTAAAATCATCGATATCAAACATGATCATAGAAAATGGCTGCTCATAACGTTTATAGAGGTCTATCTGTGCTTTTATCTGTTTATTAAAATAGCGTCTGTTTGCACACTTGGTCAGTTCATCTTGCATAGTGATGTTGTTAAGACGTTTAACCTCATTTTTCCATCCCGTCAAAAAGCTGTTGTAACGTTTAAGAAGAAATTTAAACTCACTAAACATAAATCCATCGATCTCAATAACATCATCTGCATGCATCTTTTCAACGATACTACTAATCCTTAATATCACAAACTTATAGACAAATATAAAGGCAAACAACATCAGTACAAAGATAAAACTGACAAAAAGGTAGAGCAGGTTTTTAAGTTCATCATAATCACGTAAAAAGTACTGCTGATCAAACTCCATCTTAGTAATCAACATAAAGTCGTCTGATGGGTTTTCAAAACTGCTGGTCACAAGAGAGTAGACGGTACTTGAAGTTTTATCATCATGATGAAGGGGTACCAGTGTGTAGTGGGTAAAGTAACTGGCAATGGTCTCTATGACATCAGCATCTTGAGAAGGGCTAAGTTTCAGGTTTTTCATCATCATTGACGCATAATGTTCCTTCTCTGCAGAAGCACTCTTAAAATCTTTTGTAGTATGGGCTTTTTTATTAATATGTTGAATGTTGTCATAGGTTAAGATAAAGAGGTCTAAAGCCTGCAGAGAGGGAAAAACTTCTTGATGGTCTTCCACTGTATAATCCATATAGTCATTAAAAGCCAGTACAAACCCTATCATAACCCATCGACCATCATTTAGCGGTTTAATATAATACTGTGCGATATCAAGAGCATATTCATCAAAAGTCGGCGCAGAGATCTTGAGGTCTATCACCCCTCTTTGCAGAAGGTCCAACTCTTTAGAAAAGTAAGGGTACTCACTATAGTTTAAACCGATGTCACCTTTAGAGGTACTCTCAACTACTGTTTTGTTGGCATCAATAATATAGATCTCATAATGACCATCATAAACATTTTCGTTGATTTGAAGAGCCAACGCAACCAAGTCCGTACTATTATCATCACTGTTTATTGCATCTTGAACAGTGTCAAGCTTTAAAAGACTCATCTCTTCATAATGCACAAAACGCTGCTGCAATGTACTAAAACTACTCAAAAGTTGCTGACGAAGTTCTATAGCACTAGAACGTACACTCTCATGCACCTGTTTTTGTATATTGTTTTGAAGCAATTGGGCTATATAAATATAGAAAAGGGTCATAGCCGTTAAAGTAATAAGAACAAAATAGGTATTGAAACTTTTTAACGACATCTGCATCCTATAATTTATTAGTTACAGAAAATAATAGGTTAAATAATATTAAAAAGAAGTAAATATAATCTGAAAGAGTCTAGAAATCGACTGTTAATCTTAATCCTTTACAATACGGCACCTATCTTTCTATGAAGGCTTTACAATGCATCCAAAACCAAAACGTTTACTTGAACTTCTCAACAGTATTGAGGTGCTCGTAGCACCTACACCACAAAAGATCGAAGAAGATGAACGTATCTTAGAGTATATCAAAACTCAGAAAAGTACACTTTTCATTAATGATGATTGGTTTGAAGCACATTTTCGTGTGGGTTTATACTTTAAGACATTATCACCTTACTATGGGCTTATCACAGAGATTGTTGAAGATATCTCTTTTCATAGGGGTATCGAAACAGCTACACTCAAAGAGAGTCTGTTGGATGTACATAAGAAGTTAATGGGTGCCTACTTTAATGAGAGTTATTCACATGCATCGGGCTATTTTGATTATGACCGTGTTATCTCTGGTTCGCTAAATCGATTGGAAAAAAGTATTGAAACGATAGGAGAAGATACCACTTCACCCTATGTCCTTCACCTTCCACATGCCGGTATCTCGATACCTGAGCAGTACCGTGATGACTATCTGCTTGATGAGTCTGAGTTACGTGAGAATGTCTATCAATATGCTGATTATAAGACGGATGAAATCTCTATTTGTATGACTGCTAGTTTAAAGTTCAACCGTGTAGTTAACTCTTATTCACGGCTTTTTATGGATCCTGAACGTTTTTTTGACGACACACAAGAGTCCATGCAGGTTAAACATGGTCTGGGATGGTTTTATGAAAACGCTATATTAGAGAAGAAGCCACTCAGAACGACTCGAAACAAAGTATCTGTTGCACCCTACTACCATGATCACCACAACAGACTAGAGTATGTAGTAGAACATAAACTCAAACACTTTGATACCTGTACCATCATTGATTGTCACTCTTTTTCTAATGAACG
>JALSUN010000194.1 GCA_027061425.1 Helicobacteraceae bacterium | reverse complement strand
ACCGCGTAGTCTACGATATCAGTTCGAAGCCGCCAGCAACAATAGAATGGGAATAGAGTAAAAAACGGCGATTTCGGCACACCTTGCGTAAAAGTCTGCCACTCCACGCACACCAGTGCGCTATCGGTCAGACGTTTTGCACAACCTGCACCAAACTCGCCGTTTTTTCAAAACGAGCTGTCTGAACTTCGATAAATTTTTTTTGGCGTTTAGCGCGTTCCAGCACGGGGACAGCAACTTTCACTCTTCTAACGAAGCGAGAAAGGAAAGCTGTACCCGAAGGGGCAGACCCTGTCCCCCTGTCGTCCATACGGCAACTGCTGTAACAACAAGTTAAAAATTTATTATTAAAAGTCCTTCGTCCAAACAGTTCGACTGAAAAGGAAGAACCTTGAAAAAAATCTATCTCTTCTCAAAAACAACCCACTCCGATGTAACTCATATTCCTATTTTAAATACACTTTTTTTACAACCAAAAATTGATTTTACTAACTATGACGCCATTGTCTTAACCTCAAAACAAGCGGTAACAGCCTTAGAAAAGATCTCACCAGATTGGAAAAATCTTCCGGCACTTACCATTGCCTCTAAAACAGAGGAGATGGTAAAAAATGCAGGAGGCACTTTATTAGATCGTGGGGATGGGTATGGCGACTCTCTTGACGGTATTATTGCTTCCAAATATGCTTCACTCCGTTGGTTATATCCCCGTCCAAAGGTAGTGGCTTCAAACTTTAAAGAACGTGTGCAAAAACGTGGTATTGCTATAGACGATGTTATAGTTTATGAAACCTCATGCAATGACGCTTGTCAAAATATTGTGCTTCCGGATGATGCTACACTTATCTTTACCTCACCATTTACAATAGAGTGTTTTTTAAAGTACTACACACTTAAAAGCAGTTACAAGGTTATTGCCATAGGTACAACCACAGCAAAAGCACTTCCTACTGATGTGAATTACACTATGCCAAAGATTCCAAATGTAGATGCTTGCGTCGCCTTGGCACAGCAGTTATAGTCAAAAATCAACAGTTATTCATAATGTTTTTGTTTTAGGGATGATTCTCTCATTTATGATACAAAACCCACCCCGTTTTATCCCTAGAAAAGCTCTATTTTTGTATAATGAAAAGAGTCTAGATGGTGCGATATCTCGCCTTATGAGGGTTCTACATTTTCTTTTTGTGAATGTCTGTAGATGTCTCTGTGTGCGGTGGTCTTGTTTGAGGGGTTAAACCCGAGAGATTGCTACCTAAGGAGACGCTCGATTTGCTGTTTTTTCGGCTTTGAGAACCAAAGCTATTTGCGGACCGGCCATCCGGGCTTTTAAACTAAATTTTTAGTTGAGACAATGATTTTGTTTTATCTAAAAATTTTACATCTATATGCGGAGCAAGTTTATGAATATATTGATATTAGGTAGTGGTGGTCGTGAGTACTCTATAGGGCGTGCTTTAAAAAAAGATGACGCAGTTGAGAAAATCTATTTTGCTCCAGGTAATGGCGCTACTAACGAGATCGGTGAAAACCTTTCTATAAAAGATTACAACGAACTTGCAGTTTTTGCTCTTGCAAATAACATCGACTTGACAATCGTGGGTCCAGAAGCACCACTTGTTGATGGTGTTGTTGACATCTTTAAGGCTAAGGGTCTGACGATATTTGGTCCAAGTAAAGAGGCAGCGCAGCTTGAAGGCTCAAAAGTTTATATGAAAAACTTTTTGGCCAAGTACAAGATCCCTACTGCAGCTTACATAGAGACAGGTCATATTGAAGAGGCATTTAAGTTTGTTGATACCTTAACAGCGCCTATTGTTGTTAAAGCAGATGGCCTTTGTGGTGGTAAAGGTGTGATTATTGCTATGAGTCATGACGAGGCTAAAAAAGCTGTTTCTGAGATGTTAAGTGGTAAGTCATTTGGTGATGCAGGTAAAAAAGTGATTGTTGAAGAGTTCCTGGATGGTTATGAGCTCTCTATGTTTGCTATATGTGATGGTGATGACTTTATTTTACTACAAGCAGCGCAAGACCATAAACGTCTTTTAGATGGTGACGAAGGTCCTAACACAGGTGGTATGGGTGCTTATGCGCCAACCCCTCTCGTAGATGATGTACTTTATGAAAAAGTAAAAGAGCGTGTCATCCGTCCGACGCTTTCTGGTATGAAAGAGGAAGGCGCACCATTTGAGGGTGTGCTTTTTATTGGCATCATGGTAGTTAATGGCGAACCTATAACATTAGAGTTTAATGTACGTTTTGGAGACCCTGAGTGCGAGATCTTAATGCCTCTTCTTAAAACTCCAGCTTCTGAACTTTTTTACAAAGCAGCAACAAAACAGTTAGACACACTACATGTTGAGTTCTCAGATGAGTATGCAGTGGGTGTGGTGATGGCAAGTAAAGAGTACCCATACAGTTCTACTCCTCCTGCAGAAATAGTAGTAGATGAGATCGTCCATGAAGATATCAGCAAACATACACATATCTCTTATGCCGGTGTGAGTAGTGATGAGGAAGGCAAACTTTATGCTGATGGTGGACGTGTTCTTGTCTGTGTTGGCCTTGGTGAGAGTATTCAAGAGGCAAGAGACAGAGCTTATGCCCTTTGTGGTCAAGTACATTTTGCAGGTAAAAAACTACGTACTGACATCGCATATCAAGCACTCTAGGTAACACCCAATGAGTGATGAGATACAAAACAGGTTACTAAGTGAGCATTTGGAGTTGGCAACAATTCAAAAGCGGGCTATAGCCTTTTTTGTAGATGAGATGTTAACCTCCTTCCTTTTTATCATTATTATTTATGATCAACTTCAACAGGTAAGTGATCCAGAAGCCATCGTCGCTTTAGTTCAGAACTATACACTTGAGTATATGTTAATAAAAATCATTTATCAAACAATATTTGTCTATCAATATGGTGCCACCTTGGGAAAAATGCTGATGAAGATAGCCGTGGTTGAACGAGACACCTTAGACAAACCACGTTTTGCAAGTGCACTGAACCGCTCTGTTTTTAGAATCATCAGTGAAAGTGTTTTTTACTTAGGATTTGTATGGGCATTTTATACTAAAAACAGAGAGAGTTGGCATGATAAAACGGCCAGAACTTTAGTTGTCAATGTTTAAACTCCTTTCTCTCTTTCTCCTCTTACACACGCTTCTGTTTGGTGTTGACAATATTGAATTTTATGCTAACAACCTAACCTCTCAAGGCTCTAAAGTAATAGCAGATGAAGAGGTGTTTGTTATTTATAAAGACAGTTATCTGAGTGCGGACCGGGCTATTTATGACAAAAACAGCTCTGTGTTAGAGCTTTTTGGAAATGTTGTAATCCTTCAAGGTAGCAGTTATCAGATAATGGGAGAGTATGTTAAACTCAACTTGAAAGAGAAAAAACGAGAGATCTCTCCTTTTTATATGTACTCTAAACAACAACAGGTATGGCTAAGTTCAAGTAAAACAGTTGTCTGTAAAAATGATTTTAATGTAGAAAGTGGTCTTGTCTCTGGTTGTGATCCAGACAACCCTATGTGGGAGATCTATTTTAGTTCTGCAGATTATAATGATGAAACACAGTGGGTAAACCTCTATAACGCCCGATTCCATATCGGTGGTGTTCCGGTCTTTTATACACCTTACTTTGGGTACTCTTTAGACACTACAAGACGTACGGGTCTTCTTATCCCTACAGTAGGCCTCTCTAGTCCGGAAGGGTTTTATTATGAACAACCGGTCTATATCGTTGTTGGCCCAAGTGTGGATATAGAGTTGAAACCTCAAGTGCGTACACTCCGTGGACAAGGGATATATGGTACGGTCAGGTTTGTAGACTCAGCCAACTCATCAGGTAGTGTGACTCTAGGATACTTTGGAGAAAAGGAGAGTTACTACGAAAAGAATCTTCTTCAAAACAGAAGTCATTATGGATTTGATGTGAATTATGAAAACACTAAGGTGTTTAATAACTGGTTAGGATGGGATTTAGAAGGACAGTCTGGACTCTATGTAGATGCCCACTGGATGAATGATGTTGACTATATCAACTTGGCAAGCAGTGACACCATAAACAATGTCACCTCTAACCAAGTCTTTTCACGTGCCAACCTTTTTTATAATGAAGAAGATAACTATTATGGCAGTTATTTTAAATATTATTTAGATCTCAACCCACAAAATATAGATAAAAGAGATTCGACACTACAGAAGCTTCCAACACTTCAATACCACCACTACTTAGATGCTTTTATAGACCAACATCTCTATTACACGGTAAACATGAACGCTAATAACTATACACGTGTTGAAGGCAACAAAGGTTCTGAGTTAGAAGTCAATGTACCTGTTACGCTACAAACCGCACTTTTTGACGAGTATGTGAATGTCGCGTATAAGGCAAAACTGCATGGACGTCTTATAGATTTTCGAGATCAACCTGATGGTAATGTGAGTAGTGACGAGATCTATGAGTCAGGGTACTATGGTAATCTTTCCCACTCTTTAGAGGGATCCACTTCTTTGACTAAAGGCTATACAGAGTACAGTCATACTATGGGCTTTACCGCGAATTATACTTTTTTTGGAACTGATGAAAAGAGCGGGTACTATGAAAATGTCGATGCCAATTGTTCTACAGATAATCCACTATATCCTCTAGACTGTGAGTTTTATACCCTCTCTAAGGTTAAAGACAATGTTCACCTTGAATTTACGCAGTATATTTTAGATACTAGTGGGAAAGAGAAGATCTATCATAGACTCTCACAACCTATCAATGTTGATACCGTAACAGGCGAAGATACAGGGTTAGGTGAATTTGAAAATGAACTGCGCTGGAGTATTACAGACAGGATCTCTTTTTACGATAACACTTTTTACAGTTTTCAACGTTCAGAAGTGGCAAAAACTCTAAACACAATTCGCTACAATGATAGAGCTTTTAATTTTGGTTTCTCTTTTTTGTATGAGAACAAGGGGTATAGAGATCAGGTACACCCGCTAACAAGATATCTTAACACAGATCTCTCTTACCGTTACGACAAACACTATAAATATTTTACAAAATATGCTTATGATTTAGAGACGAGGGTAAAAAAATATGCAGAAGTAGGGTTCTTGTACTCTAAAAGATGCTGGGATTTTGGTCTGAGATATGTTGAGAACAACCGTCCTGTTCTTTTACGTGGGGGGATTACAAGCAGTGTGTATGACAAGTATATCTACATTACCGTCATTATGAAACCTTTAGGTGGCTCTGATCTGGCCTATAGAACGACAGACACCCTTAGCAGTCAATAGGAGTTGATATGAGAAAATTTATGTTTGAAAACAGAGAAGATGCCGCACTTAAACTCAAGGAGCAGCTTCCTATAGAGCAGATGAAGAGTGAAAAGTGGCAGTTGGTTGCGGTCTCATCTGGTGGGTTAGAGATTATCTATCATCTTAACAGACGTCTAAAACTGCCTCAAGATTATCTCTTTTCAGCTACTATCTCTGCCCCTAAAAATGCCAACTGTGAATTGGCAAGAGTGACGGAATTCGAAGAGATTGTTATCAATGAAAAGTTGGTGAAAGCTTTTGATATCAAACTCGATTATATTTATGGTGAGGCCTCTCGCAAACATGAAGAGAAGATTTTGAGCTCTATCTATAAGTACCGTAAGGGGAGACACTTTAAAGACATGGAGTCAGAAACTGTACTGTTGATCGATGAGGGTGCAGAGAGTGGTTTGAAGCTATTAGGTGCTATTAAAACGGTACTCGCTATGAATCCCAAAGCTGTTTATGTAGCTGTACCCGTTATCCCAAGTGATATATTAGAGGGTTTGGAACCTTTAGCAGATGAGGTGTTTGTAGTCTCTTCGTTGCAAGATTATGTAGATACTGAAAGTTATTATCGAGACTTTGAGAGTGTGACTGATACACAAATAGAAACTTATATAGGAGCGTAACATGGATTATAACGTACTGATAGACTTGGATAACAAAACAGAAGAGTATGCCCTCTCTGTCGTGGCAAAACAGGCCAATGGTTCTGTGTGGCTAAAGAGTGGTAACACGGTGTTGTTAGCAACAGTCGTGATAGATGAAAATGAGTTTGCAAGTGGTGACTTTTTACCACTGACGGTACAGTATGTTGAAAAAACATATGCTGCAGGCAAGATACCAGGTGGTTACATTAAGCGTGAAAGCAAGGCGAGTGATTTTGAAGCTTTGACTTCTCGTCTGATTGACCGCTCTTTACGTCCTCTTTTTCCTAAAGGTTTTACAAACCCTGTACAGCTTACTGTAATGGTCTTAAGTGTTGATAACGATGCTGATTTGCAAGCCTTGGCGCTTAATGCTGCTTCTGCAGCACTCTATGTATCAGACATAGGTATCACAAGTTCTGTTACAGCGTGTCGTGTAGCCAAGGTAGATGGTGCCGTTATCATTAACCCTACTATGACACAACTTCAAGAGAGTACCCTAGACCTTTTTGTCGCAGGTAGCAAAGATGACTTGCTGATGATTGAGATGAGGGCGGTAGGTTCTGTAGAGGTTGAACTGTTGTCAACTGCTATGGTTGACCCGATGATAGACCCAGCGATGGGTGTGGACACCATAGAAAACTACAACTCAAATATTATGCCTGAAGAGGAGTTTATAGCGACATTGACTCAGGCTCAAGAGACGCTTAAAAATGCCAACCTCGCTTATGAAAATGCTTTTAGGCCATTTGTAAAGCAGGCGATACCTATGGTCTTACATACTATGGAGACAGAGGAAGTTGAGAAGCTTATAAATGAGAAGTATAGTAGTGAAATTGCTGAGGCTATCTCTCATATGGCTAAAAGTGAACGTTCAAATGCCTTACGCATGATTCGTATGGAGATTTT